>CAYXBG010000017.1:0-26992 GCA_964463145.1 uncultured Acidobacteriota bacterium | reverse complement strand
AGCGGGGGCTATTAACCGCTGAAAAGCAGGATAGTCAAGAGATCTGTTTCATCCCGGATCGTAACTATGCCGGTTTTATAAGGAGTCATGCGGGAGAAATAAACTCGGATTTTTTACCTCTAATTCAATCGCAGAAGGAGGGACCTATCTTGTTCAAAGACGGGACGCAGATGGGGACTCATTCAGGAACGTTTCAGTTCACGATTGGACAGCGACGGGGACTGGGTATTGCGCACGGGACACCTCTTTATGTCACTAGAGTAGATGCGTCGAGTAATACTGTTTGGGTGGGGTATAAAAGTGATTTGTATTCTCAGGGGCTCGTTGCAGACCATGTTTCCTGGATTTCGGGGGTAGTACCCGGAGAGGAGACGAGGGTAGAGGTCAAAATTCGTTCCCGGCATCGACAGGAGCCGGCCACGATTCAGATGAGACAGCCCTCCTCAGATTCTGATGGAGGCAGTGCACGTGTCATTTTCGATACACCACAGATGTCAGTTACGCCCGGACAGGCTGCTGTATTCTACGCGAAGGATCGTGTTCTAGGAGGAGGCTGGATCCGCACTCGGATTTCCTAGATAAGTACTATTTTACTGTCTCTTAGATGAGGTGCACGTGGTAGACGAGCGGAATTCAGTACTGGTGGTAACCGGCGAGTCATCCGGTGAGCAGTGCATGGCGGAGGTAATTCG
Source organism: uncultured Acidobacteriota bacterium (assembly GCA_964463145.1). Taxonomy (GTDB): domain Bacteria; phylum Acidobacteriota; class UBA6911; order RPQK01; family CBDAPI01; genus CAYXBG01. Next base: position 26,300 of record CAYXBG010000017.1, on the reverse strand, counting down.
CCATGTTAATGAGGCTCGGCCCGGGCGTTACCTATGGGAGGGGACTGGTGGCCGGGAAATGGCTGCTGCTGGGGTGGAGATGCTAGCCAGGGTGGAGGACTTATCTGCCATAGGCCCTATCGCTGCTTGTGCTAATCTCGGGCGCTACCTCTCACTTTTCTCCAAGATACTAATTCGGGCAAAGAAAGATCCTCCCGATCTTGCAGTCTTAGTGGACTTCCCAGATTTCAATCTACGACTCGCGAAGCGCCTTAAACGTTTGGGCGTACCCGTGTGCTATTTCATTAGTCCGCAGCTTTGGGCATGGAGACCTTCCCGAATACGCACGATCCAGAAAAACGTTGAGAAGATGTTGGTGATTCTTCCTTTTGAGGTTGAGTTCTACCGTCGCCATGGTGTGAATGCTCGTTATGTAGGAAATCCTGTAGCTAATCTTAGAAGTTTCGTAGCTGAACCTAGGAAAACTGAGGCGACCTCAACAATAGCACTTCTTCCCGGCAGTAGGAGGAGGGAGATAGACTTAATTTTGCCTTTGCAGTTGGATATTGCCAGACGAATCCGAAGGAGTCACCCATCCCGATTTTTTGCAGTTTCTGCTCCCGATGTTGATGTTGCTTTAATACGACGTGTGTACGAGAAATGGCGACGTTTGAGAGGGACTAATCTAGGGTTAAGCATCAAGCAAGGCCCAATCGAGAAGCTTCTTCCAAAGGCCGATTGCGCTATGATTAAAAGTGGAACGACCACTCTCCAAGCGATGGTCTTAGGTGTCCCATTTGTGATGCTGTATAGGATGTCACCATTGAGTTATTGTCTGTTGCGGCCATTCGTACATACGAAGACCTATTGCCTGGCAAACCTGGTTTCTGGAGAGAATATTGTTCGTGAATATGTCCAAGGAACTGCCAATCCGGACGTGGTATCTAGGTATATAGTAGAACTACTTCGGAGTCCTGAGAGACTCTCTGAAATGAAACAAAAACTCAAAACTGCATCTAAGAGATTGGGGACAAAGGATGCGTCTACAGAGGCGGCGGACGAGATAGTGAAACTGGTTGAAAGCACACGCACATGAGAATCTTAGTTGCACTACTTTTAGGATCACTTTACGGAACGATTTTTGCCCAAGACGCCACCCCTAACACACACCAGAAAAATATAGATGTCAGTCACTACGAGATTGATATTCGAATCACTCCGGAGCGGAGCTACATAGAGGGCACCACTGTTGTCAGGTTTATAGCAGAGGAAGATTCACTCTCAGTGCCCTTCCAGGTCAATGACAACATCACGATCACTCAAGTGGTTGATGAGGGGGGAGTTGTACTTGACCAGTCTTACGACAACTATGACAGTACGAGGGTGCTGATCCGAGGGATTAACCCCTTCAAAGCTGGCCAGGCTTATACTCTTAAGTTTGACTTCGACGGTATTCTAGAAAAGGAGCAGTATGGGTTTTTAGAGGATGTGTCTATTCCTCAGACAGATTTTATCGATGCTAGTGGGGCCTACCTTCTGACAGAGGGCCAGTGGTTCCCACAGCATATGCTCCCAGTGGATGAGGCGATTTTTTCCATTAAAGTGCTTGTCCCTCTTGGTTTTTCAGTCGTCTCCGCAGGTGACCTACAGGGAATTGAACTGATCGGTATGGGGGAGCAGTTCCATTGGAAAAGTGACCAGGCTATCGGGCATTGTCCGGTTCTAGTTGGACGTTACTATCGAGCCCAGTATGATATTCAACCGGTGGCAGCTACCCTCTATGCCTCCGAAGATTTCAGTGGGAATCTAGAGGATACCGTAGCTCAGATTTCTGATGGATTGGGTTTTTTCTCTGAGGAATTTGGACCCTTCCGAGCTGAACGGCTCAATATGGTTGATGTCGGGAATGTTCGTTTTGCAACTACTGGTTCAGAGGGCCTGATTCTGCTTGAAGAGAAACTCCTCCAGTCAAAAACATCGAACCTAATGACCTTAGCCAAAAGACTAGCTGACCAATGGTGGGTCTATCCGATCTTGATTCGTGGAGATCATGATGCATGGCTCCGGGATGCCTTTGCAAATTATGCAGCACTGCGTTATCTAGAAGAAAAAAAGCCCGAATTTTTCGAGGAGGAGCTAGCAAAGCTCTTAATAGAGGCACTCAAGTACGAGGAACAGGCCCCAGTTACTAAGGGATATCTTTTGGAAGCGGGTTCTACTGAATACAATGCTATCGTTGCAGCCAAGGGCGCGATGGTCCTCTACATGTTACGACAATTGATCGGATCGGAAGTTTTCAACGAGTATTTCCGCGAATGGTACAGAAGTCAGGCAAGTATCCAAGAGGTCAGTACTCAAGATTTCGTGGATTTCATAAACAGGAAAACGGGGGAGAATTATAACTGGTTTTTTCTACAGTGGCTCGAGTCGACAGGTGTTCCGGAGTTTCGAGTCAACTATACAGTTTTTAAAATCAGTTCAGGTGGGTTTCGAATCCAGGGTAGTATTGAACAGGATATGGAATTATTCAAGATGCCTGCCGAGATCCTTATCGATACCAAGGGGGAGTCTGAGGAGAAAGAGCTTTATTTGAGAGGTAGGAGTACCCCTTTTAACTTTCTTGTCGAGACTATGCCTCAGCACTTAGTAGTTGATCCTAAAGGTAAAATCTTGCGCCGATCGGCAGTGTTAGAAGTAGCTGTCAAGATCTCATTAGGAGATGACTACCGTGATAACGAGGAATTTGTTTCGGCAATCCGTGAATATGAGAAAGCGAAAACATTGGATCCTCGGAGTAGTCTGGCTCATTATCGACTTGGCCAGACCTACTTCGAGCAGAACAGTTACACCAATGCAGCTAATAGCCTCAGGGACTCCCTAAACGGTGATTTGAAGCCTCACTGGGTAGAGGCGATGGCGCAATTGCATTTAGGTAAGATCTACGACATTCTAGGGGAACGCAACCGCGCCTTAGCAGAGTACCGGAAAGTACTGAACAGCAAGGTGACCTATCAAGGGGCTGATGAGGAAGCTAAAAGACTTACAGAACAGCCCTATAGTCGTCCCAAGAGTTTGATAAATTAACACGCTGAATTTGCAACTATTTTGCAGAGAGCTTCTCGGTTTTTTTGCTATTTTTTTTGGGTTAAGCGTTGTTTGTGACACATAAATTGAGCAGAACTTCCTTAGGTAGCAGGGGAGCTGCTCATGTATATTGCTCTTGTCTGGAGTGTGGGATGAGGATTCTGGTTTCAGGTTTTTTGGTGGGTTGCCTATTTTTGCAAGGTGATGTCGTTGTCAGAGGGACTGTTGGAATACCCGAACAGCCTATTAACCTTTCCGTCAAGGGGCAATTCAAGGGAGCGGTCGCAGTGGCCGGATTAAAATGGCAGGATCAGTCTGAAAACGAATTGGGTTTTGAGGTTCTGCGGGCGGGCGATGGTGAAGAATATAAGGTGGTCGGATTTGTCGGCGCCAATACCGTAAGGTATCAAGACAAAATCGGCAGGTATATTAGCGGCTCATTCGTCTATAAAGTTAGAGCCTATAATGAGGAAGGGAAAAGTCCAGAATCGAATGCTGCAGCCGTTTGGTTTTAAAGCCCAGTAGCTTTGTCAGGATATCTCCCGTATGTTCCCGACTCCTCAGAGGTATAGAGGGCCTCTATTTGACTTGGAAGGTGCTTGTTCGATCAGGCCGAATTTGGTCGCAGCATCAAAGTCTAGCGAGGTCCTTTAAAGCAGGAGCGATCATTTAAACTTTGAGCCGTACTCTAATCATCGGTGACGTTCACGGTTGTTATCAGAGTCTCATGTGTCTCCTGGACAGTGCAGGGTTTAATTTCAAAACCGACAATGTGTGGTTAATTGGAGATGCCGTCAATGGCGGTCCGTCATCTCTCGAAGTCCTTCGTTGGGTAGTTGATATGGAGGATAGAGCTCGCGTTGTATTGGGCAATCATGATCTATATCTTCTGGGCCGTATTTTTGGCGTTGTGGAGCGCAAGAGTCGCGATACACTCCAAGACATTTTAGATTCATCCGAACTCGACAGATGGACAAAATGGTTGCTAAATCAACCATTTTTGATTAATCATTTTGAGTGCCTGGCAGTCCACGCAGGATTATTGCCATCGTGGAACCTGAAACAAGCAGGGCAGTTAGCTCACCGTGCCGAGGAATCCCTCAGTAAGAGACCTAAGGCATTCCTTTCCAATTTATTTGGGGAGTCTTATGGTCAGGACCAAGATATTGTGGAGGAAGTACAAGCTGCCAAGGTCTTTACACGCATAAGGACTTGTGAGGAGGATGGTACTCTGTGTGAATTCTCTGGTCCACCCGAACAAGCTCCGGAAGGATGTCGACCTTGGTATAGTTACCGTGTTCAAGAGAGCATATCCTTTTTTTTTGGGCACTGGTCTGCACACGGCTTTAGACAGTGGGGCAATTACACGTCTCTTGATTCCGGATGTGTGTGGGGGGGAAGCCTGACAGCCGTTGACCTAGAGACCAAAAAGATTTTCCAGGTACCCAACCAGGAATCTATCTCTTAGTAGAAAGCCTGAGGAATGGTCGAGGTTTGGGGAATCTGACCTGTGCCTGGCTGGGATCTAGTAACTGCTTCGTCGAGTAGCCGATGAAAGTCGAGAACGGATCCGACTCTGACTAATTTTTGCTGGAGGTCACGAATTCCAGGAGTGCCTTTTAAGTAGCGAGTGATGTGCTTTCGTATCAGGAGTAGTGCCAGCTTTTCGCCGTAGAAGTTAATCATAAGATTGAAGTGCTTCCGTACGAAATGTGCCTTCTCTTCGAAATTGACTTCCCAACGGTCGCGGTTTTCAAAAATCCAAGGGTGACCTATGGCTCCTCGTCCAATCATCACAGCTGCGCAGCCAGTCTGGCATTTTATGTCCGCTATATCTTTTGTTGTGCGCACATCTCCGTTCCCAATAACGGGAATTCGCACCGTTTCCACGATCTCACGAATAGCGTCCCAGTCTGCCCGAGTACTATAAGATTGGTTCCTAGTCCGTCCATGAACAGCTATCAAGGCTGCCCCCGAAAGTTCTAAAACTCTAGCCACCTCTAGGTAATTCAGGGAATTTTCATCCCAACCCAATCTGATTTTTCCAGTCACTGGGACATTGATAGATTTAACGAGTTTCTCAAAGATTTTTCCAATTTTGACAGGATGTTTTAGCAAGCCTGCTCCAGCACCTCGTCCACTGACATGGCGTACTGAGCACCCCATATTAAGATCAATGACATCTGGCCCCAGTTGTTCGATACGTTTTGCTGCCTCCAAGATCCGGTTTTCCTGACTATCGAAGATCTGGAAAACGACGGGACGTTCTTCCTCAAGGTAGCTCAGCATGCGTTTAGTCCGAGCATTTTCTCCCTGGAGAATGGCGACTACAGACACGAATTCGCTATAGCTCATAGCTGATCCGTGGCGTCTACATAAAGAACGGTAGGGCAGATCACTGAATCCTGCCATAGGAGATAGGATCAAGTCCCCATCGATTCTTAGGTTATTTATTTTGAATGACATCCAGAGGTGCCTTAGGCCGTTTGTTTGAGAGGGGTTGTGAGAAAACTGGAAGAGACTTGATTTTGATGTTGGATAACATGTTTACATTGGAGAGTGGCTCTCAAATGTTGTTGCACAATAGGTATGAACCGGGCAACTGTGAGGGGATGTCCCAGAATTTCCGTCAAAGAGACCATTTTGCAATCGGAGATCCCACATGGACGAATTAGATCGAAATATCGGAGATCTGTACAGATGTTAAGGGCAAATCCGTGCATTGTAGTCCATCTTCGAACACCAATACCGATGGATGCAATCTTCCCCTTAGAAGTCCAAACCCCGGTAAAGCCTCTCCGTTTGAAGGACTCGACGTTAAAATCGGAGAGTGCTTCCATTAAGCAATTTTCCAGGTTTCGCAGATAGAGATGTAAATCATTTCCTCTTCGCCTCAGGTCGAGAATTGGATAGCCGATGAGTTGTCCAGGCCCGTGGTAAGTGATGTCTCCTCCTCTATTGGTACGCACAAGTTCGATGGAGGTTCCGTCTGGCCCATTTGTATTCAGACAATTTTCCGGATTGGTACGTCTTCCCATCGTCAAGATATGGGGATGTTCAAGGAAGTATATGGCTTCTGGGAGGACTCCAGTGGAAACTTGGTGGTGGCGGTACTCCTGAATTTCCAGAGCATCCTGGTAATTAGTTCGACCCAGATTGATAAAGTCCATATCAAGCATTCTACCGAATTGTGTATGTCGTTTTGGTGGTTGCGGGAAAAATTATTTATTTAAGGGTAAATCCTTCTAGTCTCATCCTTTGTGGTGCCAGTTGAATCGCATAAGATAGACAGTGTTGAAGCTTCAAAAGATACAGTGGGTTATTTATCGAGAGATCTTGCCTCCGGCCGGGATCTCGTTTCTCGTCCTGACATTCGTTGTTTTTAGCAAGGAATTTGGGCGTTTTACCGAGTTATTAATTCGGAAGAATGCTGATTTTCTCACTGTCTTGCAATTTGTTGTCTTCCTCCTTCCTAGTGTTTTGGTATTCACCGTCCCAATAGCTTTCCTTGTGGGTACGCTCATTGGATTCAGTCGAATGTCCTCAGAAAGCGAGATCGTAGCCATGCGGGCTGGGGGCATTAGCCTGAAGCAAATAATGACTCCTGTGTTCAAGATGGGAATAATGATATCGGCTATAACGCTGGTGTTAACTATGTTTCTCTTACCAGCTGGTAACTGGAGATTGAAGCTGGCTCGGGAAGAGATTGGAGTGCGCCCGGTTTTATCTGCAGTCAAACCACGGGTTTTTAATGAGGATATTCCCAGTCTTCTCCTCTACATTCATGATCAAAAGGCCGGTGGTATAGATTGGGAGGGAGTTATCCTTGCTCACCTAGATAAGAGGGAAAGCCAGCACAGGATCATTCTATCTAAATCGGGTCAGATAGAGATGCTACCGGAGGGCGATAAACTGCAACTCTACCTTATGGACGGAGCAAATTACGAGTTCAGTCAAGAAGACCCTTCCAGATACAGGGCGAGCGAATTTGGCTCGCTATCTGTTTCGGTCGATCTCCCTGTCATTGATCCAGTGGTAATGGAGTCTAGAAAAGTAACTGAGAAGAACCTCCCCGAGCTCTTGCTCGACTACGAGCAAGGAGACTCTGATGCTGCTCGGCGTATCGGAATAGTCGAACTACACCGTCGTGTCGCACTGGCGGTAACACCTCTAATATTTGCGATATTGGGAGTCACTCTTGGGATTAAAACTCATCGGGGGGCCAGAAGTTATGGATCGGTTGTCAGCCTGGGCGTAGCCTTTGTATTCTATCTTTTGTTTGCGACTGGTGCGCGCCTGGCTATGCAAGAAGCAACCCCTATTTCTGTGGGGATTTGGGGCCCCAATCTACTGTTGTTAGGAGCGGCTCTTCTGAGTGTCCGTTATGCGTCAAGAGCCTCCGGGGATGGAACGCTGTACTGGCAATCTTCGGCAATCGTTACTGTTATGGGGTTTCTGAGACAGGCTCAGAGTCGTTTGTCGGCTGCCCTCTGGCCGATAACGAGGAGACTAGGACGACGCATACGAAAGTTGACCTTTTTTCGTATAGGCCTTACCCGAGTGGTCGATTTATATCTTATGCGTACATTCTTAATGTATTTTTTCCCTACACTCTTGATGTGTTTATCGATTTTCTATCTGTTTACATTTTTTGAACTTATTGATGATTTGTTGGCGAATAGTAAAACCTACGGGTTGATGTTCTCCTATTTCGTATATCTCTTACCACATGCTCTGATGCTGTTGATCCCAATATCCATGCTGATCGCCACGCTAATCACATTCGGTGTCATGGAAAAGACTTCCCAGCTAGTGGCACTTAAAGCCAATGGAATCAGTCTTTACCGAGTGGTGCTGCCTGTACTGTTGGTCGCCAGTGTTGTGAGTATTGGCACCTTCATTCTTCAAGAGTACGTATTACCCTATGCCAATCAGCGTCAAGATAATCTTCGGAATGTTATCAAAGGGAGACCGGCGCAGACTTTTTATCAGACTGGGAGGAACTGGATCTTCGGAGAAGGGAACCGCCTCTACAATTATAATTATTTTGACCCAGACCGAAACCTGTTTGCTGATCTATCTATCTATGAAATAGGTCTTTCGAGGAATCGTCTTAACCGACACATTTATGCTACTCGAGTCACTTGGAATCGTGAGAATCGAGATTGGGATTTCGAGGAAGGGTGGATTCGAGACCTGACCCAACAAAACCCATCTTTTTCCGAATTCGATCTAGCTCAGCTACATTTTCCCGAGCAGCCTGATTACTTTGTTCAGGAAGTTAAGGAGTCGAGCAAAATGACCTTTGTGGAGCTAAGAGATTATCTTGACGAACTTCAAGCAGCAGGATTTGAGGTGGACCACCTGAGGACAGATCTACATACCAAGCTGGCATTCCCATTTGTGAGCATGATCATGGTTGTTTTGGGAGTTCCGTTCGCATTGTCGATGGGCCGTAAGGGAACACTTTATGGTGTTGCCCTCGGAATCTTCTTAGGTATTCTTTATTGGGGGGCATTCGGAGTATTTGGAGTACTTGGCAATAATGGGCTACTGGCACCCGTATTGGCTGCATGGGGGCCTAACCTGGTAGTCGGTTCTAGCAGTTTATTTCTTCTGTTTAGTGCCAAGACCTGATGATTCGATTTAGAGCTCGGGAATCAATGCTTGTTCTCTAATTAATGGTGTAGTGCATGGATGATGTTCTTGCCTATGATCGGAAACAGTCTCTTTCTTGGGCTCTGTATGATTGTGCAAACTCGGCTTTTGCCCTGACGGTGATGGCTGGATTTTTCCCCATCTTTTTTAAAAATTACTGGGGAACTGGGCTATCTTCAGCGACCGGAACATTTCAGATTGGTGTAGTCCACTCAGTGTCTAGTCTTACCGTAGTACTTTTGGCCCCGGTTCTGGGAGCCATTGCAGATAAAGGTTCTAGAAGGAAGCGCTTTCTGGTGATTTTCGCATTTCTCGGTGTGCTCAGTACTATGGCACTAAGCCTGGTAGCTCAGGGTCAGTGGATGCTGGCCAGTATTGTTTACATACTTGGAGCCATCGGTTTTTCTATGGCCAACTCCTTCTATGATTCCCTCCTGGTAAGTGTTTCGAATCGTGAAAAGCGCGAGTGGGTTTCAGCACTTGGATTTTCTCTCGGATATCTTGGGGGAGGAGTCTTGTTTGCGGTGAATATTGCTATGGTGTCCCGCCCGGATTTCTTTGGGATTGCTTCGAGCGATCAGGCTATCCGTATTTCCTTTGTGCTAGTTGGATTGTGGTGGATTGTATTCTCTGTACCACTTTTCCTGTGGGTGAGAGAGCCGGGAGAAAATTTAGTAAGGCCAGGGTTCTGGGAAGCAACGATGGGGGGGGTTAGCCAATTACGGTCCACTCTTAGAGAAATTTCTCGTTTACGAACAGTGAGTGTATTTCTCCTCGCGTATTGGCTCTACATTGATGGAGTTGACACCATAGTTCGCATGGCGGTGGATTATGGGATTTCTATTGGACTGGATCAAACAGGAGTGGTTTTAGCATTGCTCCTAACTCAATTTGTCGGAGTTCCTTCTGCACTATTTTTTGGAAAATTAGGGGAATGGATTGGTCCCAAAACTGGGATATTTATCTGTCTTGGAGGCTACATCCTGGCAACCCTAGGGGCATCTTTTATCAGCACTGTTAATCATTTTTTTCTGCTGGCAGTCTTGATTGGTCTTGTGCAGGGAGGAATACAGTCCTTGAGCCGATCTTATTATGTGCGGTTGATTCCTGCCGACAGGGTTGCAGAATTTTTCGGGTTCTACAATATGCTAGGTAAGTTTGCAGCTGTGATCGGGCCTATCCTGATAGGAGTTCTGGGACTACTGACAGGCAATCCCAGGATCTCTATTCTGTCAATCACTATTCTGTTCGTTCTAGGAGGAGTATTGCTTGCCAGAGTAGATGAGAAGCAAGGGCATAAGGAGGTCTTAAGGATGGAGAGAAGCTGAGATAACTATTGGGTGGCTGGCAGTGTTATTATAACTTCACCAGGACGAGCGTAATCGAGCTTTTCCCGGGTGACTCTTTCTAGTTCGTCTTCGTCAGTTTTGATCCTTTCGATCTCACTCTGCTGCCGTTGTAAGTTTTCGTTAAGTCGGCGATTTTGGATACTCAGATCGTCGAAATTTTCTTGGACAGTTTGGAGATGGATGAAGCCTCCTGGCCCAAATATCAAAAGATAAGCCAGAGCAAAAACGCCCATGAAGGAGAGGATCAGTAACACTTCTCTACGGGCTTTTCTACTTAAATTCATTTGGAGATGAACATGGTCAGAATTTTACTAACAACCATCGACGATACCGATAAGGCGCACTCGATTGCTAACTGTTTAGTTAGTGAACGTTTGGCTGCCTGTGTCAATATTATTCCAAAGGTAACAGCAGTTTACAAGTGGGATGATGTTGTTGAGAACACTGTGGAAAACCTGTTGATAATTAAGACCACTTTGGATCGGGAAGAGGCCCTTATAGCAAGAGTCGAGTCTTTGCACACTTACGATATCCCGGAGCTCGTTTCTTGTGCCGTTGACGGGGGTTTGGAGCGCTACCTGGACTGGGTTATACAGGAAACTCGCCCTGGGAAGGAATCTAATGGATAGGAACTATGAAGTGACGTCGGTCGGTCCCGAGTCTTTGTCTTCTGACTCTCCGTTTCGGACGGAGACTTTGAAGTTGCGGATTCCTTCACCAATCCCCTTACCAAGTTGAGGTAGCCGACTAGCACCAAAGATCACGACTACGATGACTAGAATGATTGCCAACTCAGGCAGGCCTAACGCCCCAACCAGCATGAGATTCATACGGTCTCCTTTACTCTAATAAGTCAGCCCATCTTACCGCTGTTGTTTTTTGAGTGTCAAACGGGGGCTACTTTTCCTTGGTGCGATTGGAGGATTGATTGCATTTAATTGGGTGATTGGTTTGTAGCGAATTGGGACGACCATCTTAGATATGAAAGTAAAAGATTTTATATTTTTTGAGCTAAAGGACTTGTCGATTATTACCTACCCTTCGAGTGATGTGTGAGCGATCTAGGAACTCTAGAAGTGGAATGGTCAGTCTACGTGGTATCTGAAAAAGATCCTTGAATTCCCCGATACTGAAAATCGATCCTGAGGGCAGATTTTCTTTCATAAGACATCTAATAACCTCTAACTGTTCAGAGGTAAGGAAAAATTCCTCGGAGATCCTTATCAGAGCACCTTCCTGCACCAAGAAGAAAAAAAGATCACGGATACCAGATTCAGCTATACCAACCTTGGAGGACACCTGTTGTAGAGTCATTGCTGTCGCTTGTTCTTTTGAGAACGTTTCGAGGATCTTTTCGGTGATTTTCTGCTGCTCGGAGGTAAGGGTAACGGTGTGGTCGGGGAGCGAAACAGTGTGAGTGGAGACCCGGATTCGACCATCCGATTCAAGAGATCGAAGGACACCTGTGTAATAGGTCCCCTCGTAATGGCCCATCACTTTCCCTTTGAGTTCTTCACGGAAAACTCCCGGAGCTAGGGGGTAATTTGAGTGGTAGGAGCCGATTTCGTCTAGTAGATCGTTTTTCAGTTTTTCAAGCTGTTCTGAATTTACAGCAACTCCAGGAGGATCTATTAGGGTCACATTTTTTTGGGAGTCGAGCAGTTGGAAGATATGATCGGGTGTATAACCAGTACAAGAGGAGAGTTGGTCGAAAGGAATTCCAGCCGGGCCACTTTTTGAAATCAAGTAACCGAGTGTTTGAGCGATTTTGTCTCTGCTCTCGATTTTCCAGTCTTGGGATAGTGTTTGCAACAGGGGGGTGAATTTTCTAGATTTAAGGCCGCGAGTTTTGAGTGGTATAGGGTCCAACACGAGACCACCACCAATCGTGGTCATGGGGGAGTATCGACGTAGGATGAACCTATCTCCCACGCACACGGTTGTAGGTCGTTCTAGCCGTATCTGAGCTAGGCCGGATTCTCCTGGTTTTAGTTCCCGTCTACCTCCGATAGGATAGAATCGTCCGATTATTTCGGAGCTTCCCTGGTGTAAACGGATAGGACTTTGGATTTTGAGTGCTGCGGGTGCGCCCTCCAATAATTCTACATGTGCATCTAGCATGTAGGTTGGGGAAAGTGTGCCTGGTGGAGCAAGGACCATCCCTCTCTGGAGTGCATTCTTTTCAATCCCAACCAAGTTCAAGGCTAGTCGGTTTCCGACAGTACCGCTCGCGGAAGGTTCTCCATAGATCTGAATGTTACGGACCCGACCCAATAGACTTCCTGGGTAGGCCTGCACCTTGTCCTCCTTCTCTATTTTTCCACCACAAGGGGTACCGGTCACTATGGTGCCAAATCCTCGAAGAGAAAAGATGCGGTCAATGGGAAGTCGAAAGAGCTCGTTTCGAGATTCAGTTGGATGATCCTCAATAGAGGAAAGTTGTTGTATGAGGACTTCTCTTAGGGAAGCTATCCCATCTCCCGAGACACTGTCGACTGCGACAATAGGACTACTGTTTAGGAAGCTGCCCGCTATTAAATCCTGCACTTCTTCCTCTACTAATCGCAGTAAGTCAGAATCGACGGAATTCTTTTTCGTAATAACAACCATTCCTTTTGGGATGCCTAGAAGGCGGCAGATGTGAAAATGCTCTCTAGTCTGTGGCATGATCGATTCATCGGCTGCCACCACCAAGAGAATGAACTGGACCCCAGTCGTTCCTGCCAGCATATTCTTAACAAAACGCTCATGACCGGGTACATCCACGAATCCCACCTCGAAGTCCCCTAGATTCGTATCTGCAAATCCCAGATCGATGGTGATCCCCCGCTGGAGCTCTTCTTTTTGCCGAGCGGTGTTAATGCCGGTTAGAGCCTTAACGAGTTGAGTTTTGCCGTGATCGATGTGACCTGCTGTGCCGAGTACAAGCCTTCTTTTCGCCATACGTTATAAGCCACTAGAGCGCACCCCAGGGCAACCGTCAAGGTCTGTTCTATAAATGATGGGTTTTGCAATGAAGCTGTATCCTTTGACAGGGGAGTGATTGACGTCTAAAATTCGGGGCTTTTAATCTGGGGTATGAGATGTTTGAGAGTTTGACTAGAAGACTTCAAGGTGTCCTGAAGGGATTTCGAAATGAGGGACGCATTACGGTGCAGCACGTCGATAAGTCTATGCATGAAATCCGCATTGCCCTTCTTGAGGCTGATGTTAATTTCAAAGTTGCCAAGGCTTTTATTGCCGGTATCCGGGAAAAAGCTCTGGGCGAGACAGTATTGCAGAGCCTGAGCCCGGGCCAACAGGTAGTTAAAATTGTCCGAGATGAACTAGTGGTTTTACTGGGAGTTGAACAATCCCGGATTAATTTTTCTAAGTCCCCCCCAACGGTGATCCTATTGGTAGGACTGCAGGGAAGCGGTAAAACCACGACGGCCGGTAAGTTGGGCCTTTTTCTGAAGAAACAGGGTCTCAACCCTGTTCTTGTCTCAACAGATGTGCGGCGTCCGGCAGCTATTGAACAGTTGGATATGATCGCAAAATCTATTGAATTGCCAGTTTTCTCAGATCCCAGTGAGGACCCCGTCGTCATCACGAAGAAAGCACTTCAGTTCACACGTAATGGTGGATTTGATGTGCTGCTAGTCGATACTGCAGGGAGGTTACATATCGATTCGGATTTGATGGCGGAATTGGGAGAAATAAAAAGGACCCTAGAGCCTATCGAGACAATTTTGATTGCAGATTCTATGACCGGTCAGGATGCGGTTAATTCGGCCAGTAGATTTGACGATGAGATCGGATTAACAGGTGTCATTCTTTCGAAGATGGATGGAGATGCTCGTGGTGGGGCAGCTCTCTCTATTAGGTCTGTCATTGGTAAACCTATTAAATTCGTTGGGACTGGCGAAAAGTATGAGGCAATAGAACCATTTCACCCTCAGCGATTAGCGAACAGAATTCTGGGAATGGGGGATATTCTTAGCCTGGTCGAGAAGGCTGAGACAGTCGTAGACGCGCAGCAGGCGGAGGAAATGATGCGGAAGGCGCGCCGGAAGGAGTTCACCTTAGATGATTTCCTGCTGCAGTTGAAACAGATTCAAAAGCTGGGGCCCCTAAACCAAATTCTGGGGATGTTGCCGAAGACTGGTCACTTGAAAAATCTTTCCTCAATCAATGTTACCGGAAAGCAATTGAGACATTTAGAAGCTATTATCAGTTCTATGACTCTGAAAGAGCGTCTTAACTATCGGATTATTAATGGTTCAAGGCGGAAGAGAATTTCACTAGGATGCGGTAGGCCTGTCTCGGAAGTGAATCGTCTCCTCAAACAGTTTCTGTTGATGCGGAAGCTGTTGGGTAAGGGATTGTTGGGTAAGAAGTTGCCGAACTTCAGCTTACTCTTCTAGGCGGAACTCTGATAAAATCATCAACTGTATTAAGGAGGAAGGTTTTTGCTGAGAATTCGATTAAGCAGACGTGGGGTCAAAAGATCCCCTCATTACAGGTTGGTTGTTACGGATAAGGCTAGCCCACGGGACGGCCGCTTTGTGGAAATCGTGGGACATTACAGCCCCACTAGAGCACCTGTGCTCCTTAAGCTGGATCTGGAACGAGTAGACTACTGGGTTGGTAAAGGTGCGCAGCCTTCTAGGACCGTTCGAGATCTGATTAGAAAGTTCCGAGAGGAATCCCGCCCGGCACCGGAAAAGGTGGAGGCTTGATCTCGTAGCTTTCCCCGGGGCTATGTGCAAGTCTAGTCAACTCGAGGGTGCGGGACTTTCCGCGGTAGTGACCAGCTGGAACAGCCTTATGAAAGACTTGGTTGTCGAAATTGCAAGAGCTCTTGTTGACAATCCGGAGGCAGTGAATGTCACCGAAGTCGAAGGAGAACAGAAGACGATTCTGGAATTATCTGTTGATCAGTCTGATATTGGAAAGGTTATTGGCAGGCAAGGTAGGACTGTGCGTGCCCTCCGTACCCTTCTAAGCGCTGCCGGGGTTAAACTTCAGAAGAGATTCACATTGGAGATTCTTGATTAATTGGAAGCGTTTGTCACAATAGCAAAGATTGTTAAACCCAGAGGGGTCAAGGGAGAGTTGGCTGCTGAATTACATACAGATTTCCCCGAAAGGTTCGAGAAGGTAGGGCGGGTTCGGTTAATCTCAGGAGAGAGTGTCTACTGGGAGAAGCTAGAGAGTTTCTGGTTTCATAAAGGTCGTGTCATTTTGAAACTGGTAGGGTGGAATCATCGCGATGTAAACCAACAGTTTGTCGGATACGAAGTGCAGGTTCCTGAGAAGGAAGCTATGGTTCTCCCGGAGGGGTGCTACTTTCGACATCAACTAGTCGGCTGCGAAATTTTTGATAAAGGTGAAGGGTTAGGAGTAGTCACGGAAGTGTTTGAAGTAGGGTCGGCAGGTCTAAATTTAGTCGTTCAGAATGGAGAAACCGAGTGGATGTTGCCTTGGGTTCGACAATTTATCGAACGTGTCGATCTCGAGAAAAACATCATTAATGCATTGGTACCATTGGGTTTAATGGAAACTACGGGTCAGGCTCTCAATAAATAGTAGAGTGCATCGTCAGAGGTTTTTGTTGCCTGAAAGTGAGTCTCATGAAAATCGAAATACTGACCATATTCCCACAGCTCTTTGAGTCTGTTTTTTCTGCGGGGATGGTGTGGCAGGGTAGCCATAAACAGGCGGTTGAGATAAAGGTAACGGATCTCAGGCAGTTTACTAATGACCGGCATCGTACTGTAGATGATCGTCCTTATGGCGGTGGGGAAGGTATGGTCCTGAAGCCAGAGCCTATTTTCAAAGCAGTAGATCAGGCTAAGGAGAAATGTCCTCAAGGAGTACGCGTAGTTCTTCTTACACCTCAGGGACAGCTTTTTAATCAGGCTGCAGCCAATCGGTTAGTTCAGTATGAGCATCTTATCCTGATATGTGGTCGATATGAGGGTGTGGACCAACGGGTTGCAGATCATCTTGTAGATGAAGAAATTTCTATTGGAGACTTCGTGCTGACGGGTGGTGAAATACCGGCGATGTTAGTCACTGATGCAGTAACTCGTCTGATCCCAGGTGTTGTAGGGAATCCCTCTTCGGTGTTAGAAGACTCATTTATGAATGGGATTCTGGACTATCCACACTACACTCGGCCCTCGGAGTTTAGGGGATATAAAGTCCCCTCTGTGCTCCTCTCTGGGGATCATGGCAAAGTGCAGGTATGGCGTGAGGAGCAAGCTGATCGAGTTACCCTTTCCAACCGGCCAGATCTTTTTTCGGGTAAGAGAGACACAAGATGCGAGACGTAGTAGTCCACAAGCTAGCTGGAGGCCTTTAGAGATGAATGTGATGGAAGAAATTCAGAGAGAACAAATGGATCGAGAGTTTCCGGAATTTACTCCTGGTGATACGGTTCGAGTAAACGTCAAAATTAAGGAAGGTGGAAAGTCCAGGATTCAGGCTTTTGAAGGCGTGGTTATCCGGATGCGTAGTCGCGGTGTGGGTTCCACCTTTACAGTTAGAAAAATTTCCTTCGGTTATGGCGTGGAAAGGATCTTCCCTTTTTATTCTCCGATTATCGAGAGTATTCAAAGAGTGAAAAAGGGGAAGGTGCGACGTGCTAAGTTATACTATCTGAGAGAGAGAAAAGGTAAGGCTGCCCGTATCAAGGAAGTCCGATAGCGCGTGACCGAGTCTCCCTGTTTGAAAGAAGGAATCGGATTTTCACTCAGGAATGATCACTAAAGGTCTTTTTTTTCTCTATGTTTTATACTGTTTTGAAGTTGGTATCTTCCTGCTTCTGTTCCCATGGGTAGCCATGTGGGAGCAGAACTCGATACTTGCCCTCTACCCAGCTTTGCGCAGTGTGATTCTGAACGATTTCTTCCGGGGTGCAGTTTCTGGTTTGGGAGTTTCCAACTTACTCCTTGGGATTTGGGAGATTGCACATTTTAGCCGATATTTCAGAGAGACGTGAGATCCAAGTACCAGTGAAGTACGGGATTACTTGTAGGAAGACTTTCCCTGACTTAGAGCCCGAAGACTACTTGGATCTAGCTTTCTCGACAAGTGCAGGTATCATCCAACTTCGGGAAAAAGATCTTCGAACTGAAAGCCTGCGCCAGCTAGTAGTTCAAGGCGTAAAGCTCGCTCGAACCAAGCACGTTATTTTTTTCGTAAATGGTGAAGTACGGATGGCCTTACAAGAAGGCGCAGATGGAGTTCATCTTCGTTCCCGTCAAAGTATAACCAAGGCTAGGCAGGCACGGCGCGAATATGGTGTCCGGGACTTCGTGATAGGAAAATCTGTACACTCAATAACTGAGGCAGTGACTGCTGAAGGCGAGGGGGCAGACTATGTGATGTTGGGTCCAATTTTCCCTCCTATCTCAAAAACTTCCTCAATCCAGCCTTTGGGATGGTCGGCCCTGCGTGAGGCGGCACAGATGCTTTACATCCCAGTCATAGCTCTAGGTGGAATTGATCAATGGACAGAGGAATCGGTTCTCAAGACAAATGCTTTTGGGGTGGCAGGGATCAGTTGGATCAAAGAGGAAATTCAGCCGCTTGCGGAGGCAGATGTTTGCCCACAATCCTCTAGTTGATTTAGGAACTGGCCTTGTAATCTTCAAAGGTAGATGAGTTGGAGATATGTTCTCTTAATAGCTGATTTCTAGTCCAGTAGATCCAGCTAGAGCTCATCTAGAAATCGGATAATCTCTAGGTTCGGATACAGTGAGTTGAGAGCCTTTGTGGGTGAGTGAGACCTTAACTCTTCAAGAGTGAAACGACCTGTTGCAACGCCGACAGTTTTAGTGCCTGCCTCTTGTCCACTTCTGATATCACGTGGGGTATCTCCTATGACGATTGTTTCTCCGAGCGGGTAACCATTCGTTTCTTGGCCTCGTTTAATGGCCTTCCGAATGATATCTGTCCTTGAGGACGCGTCGGATCCGTATCCTCCAAGAGAGAAATAGTGGTCTAATTTGGCCATTTCCAGTTTCCTTTTAGCTCCAACGGCAACGTTACCGGTCGCTATCCCCAAAAGGACATCATCCCTTTCTTTCAGAGTGTCCAATAGGGATACGACACCATCAAGTATTTTAAAGTGACGCAGAGCCTTAAGTTCCTGTACTAAAAACCCTTCATAGAGCGTAAGGAAAGTTTCATCGAATTTGCCATCGAAAACATGTTCAGCGTTTACAAGTTCCAGTGCTTCCCTGACGATCAACGGGTCTGTCTTGCCATCCAGGCGGAGTGAGCTGATATCTACCTCTACACTCCAGATTGCCTCCACCGTTTTCGATAAGGCCCTACTCCCAGCACCTTTTGCCGAGATAAGTGTTCCGTCGATGTCGAAAAGAACTAAATGAGCCATAAATAATAATCCTTGAGGGCACTTTACCTTAGGATCCTTCGGGAGGGAAGATAGTTTAATATCCTATGTCACTGGAAGGAGATTTTGCCGGAGAGAAAGCAAGGGATTGTAGTGAGATGCTGATTGTAGTTGCCATCGGCGATTCCTTAGCCGAGATGTGTTCGTGTTAGCATAGACGCGACATGAGCAGTCGGTATCTGAGTGTATTTTCTTATGCATTGATCGTGCTCATTTCTTTGAGTATCGATCTTTCCGGGACATCTGTGGACAAAGAGGCAAGGACTCAGGATGTAACAGTTCAAGGAGTGCTTCACTGTCTCTATTCTGATGGGAGTAACCGCCCAGCTAAAAGCGAATACGATTGTGAGGTGGAGGAGGGAAGGTATGTGCTCATTACCTCACAGGGAGCAATGTATCTTTTCGATCCGAGCGACCAGCGCGCACTGATCTTCAGGGAGCCGCGTGTACGTGACGAGATCATGCGGGTTCACGGCCAGCTCTCGGGCAATGAGTTGACCATTGTTAACCTATATTCAATTTTGGAGGGAGTCGCCTACAGAATGTACTATCGCTGTGAGGTCTGCAACATCACGACGTATGCGCCTGGCCCCTGTTGGTGTTGCCAGGAAGATTTCGAATTTCGTGAGACTCCTGTGACTGACTACGATGCCCTACATTCTGGGGGTAGCCCTTAGTCAGTAGACTCGTTAGATCAACACTTGTCAAAAAGCAGCAGTACTGCAATCGGCAAGAATAGAATGACTAAAATTAGTAGGTATTTGTACAATTTAAAGACTTCGACCCGTATGTTTACAGAATCACTTTGGAACCGTAGTAGATTTTAAGACAGCTAATATAATAGATATAAAAGTGAAAAGCTGCAGTGAAGTATTAATTCAAGATTTTGTCTCTCAGCCAAGGTGGGCTGTAGTGGGGTTCTCTGAGGATCCTCTCAAATATGGGAATATCCTTTTTTGGGATCTGCAAAGAGCCGGGTATCAAGTCTATCCGGTCAATAAACGAGGTGGAATAGTCGGCGGAGAGAAGGTCTATCGGTCCCTATCTGACGTCCCCGAAACGATCGATGTTGTGGATGTCGTTGTCCCTCCCCACCAGGCTTGTCAAATTGTTCTAGAGTGCGTAGAAATCGGCATTGGAAGGGTTTGGTTCCAACCAGGTGCGGAATCCCTTAAGGCAATAGAACTATGTGAGGATAATGGGATCCAAGTAATTTACAATGCTTGTGCAATGGTGGAGAAAGGGCTTATAAGTTGAGTCAATCGCACTCCCGTTCGATTGGGAAGAATGAATCGTTGGCTTTTTCCCCCGGTATAAAGCTGAGAAGAATAATCTGGGTCTCACAGTAATGGTCTAGCAAGTACGAGTGCGTCTTCTGTTCCTTCTTGAGCCGGGTAATAGTTCGGTCTTACGGAGTGTTCTTCGAAACCCAACGAACGGTATAAATTGATGGCGATATAGTTCGATTTACGGACTTCTAGCATTGCGAATCTAGCACGTCGTGAGGCCATGGAAAGCATATGATCAAGTAACCAGCGTCCCCATCCTTTGCCTCTGGATTCTTTCTGAACACAAAAATTAAGGATATGTGCTATGTCTGCTTGGACCTGGACTATCCCATAGCCTTCGACTTTTTTTCCTGAATCGACTATCCAACAATCATAGCCTTCATCGATCAGGGTATGAAATGCAGTAAAAGGCCAACCGGGTCGGAAAGTTTGATGTTCAATCCTTGCCACATCCGAGACATGCGTATGCCCCATTCTCCTGAAAAAAAGCACGTCTTTTTGGGATTTCTTTTTGAAGGTTTCTTTCAGTTTTCTACCTCCTGAATCCAACGAAGAATACGTAGGCAAATTTCAGTTCGAGTCTCGTCTCGAATCTTTGATCTCGTACTGGTATCTAACGAGTGATTACCCCGTTTCACGAGGTGCAGTGTCGTTTTGCCGGGGATTTTTGGGAGTTCTTGTTCCAGGAGGGGGAATTCACAAAGACGATCTTTGGACCCTTGCACAAAAAGCACCGGACAATTTAACTGTGGCCAATGATTTGTTCTAATTGTTTCGGTGCGACCCATTGGGTGGAGTGGATATCCTAGAAAAAATAACCCAGTGACTTTCTCTCCTGCTGCCACTAAATGTGAGGCTATTCTCCCTCCTAGTGATTTTCCACCGATGAATAATTTTTCCGGTGAGAGACTATCCTGGCGCACTATCTCCATCAAGGCAGTGTAAGTTTTTTCTAGCACTTCTGGGCGGTCCGGGAATTTTCGTCCTCGTTCCTTGTAGGGAAAGTTGAAGCTAATTGTAAGAAACCCGAGTTCAGAAAGTCTTCTCTGGAAATCCACAATAAACTCATGTTCCATATCAGATCCGGACCCATGTGCGAGAATCAGGGCAGTCCTGGAACGCTTGTATTCCTCGGGTATTATCCATCTAGATGAGATCGAGAAGTTGTCTCCGATAGCTATTTTTCGAGATTCAGTTTGCATTTGATGACACATTTATTGATCAGTCGTCGTGAACTTAAATGAAGTGACCTCAAGCTGTTTTGTCTGGTTCCGAAAGCCGATTCCCCTATTCTCAGGATGCAGTAAGTGATGTTCTCCAACGTTACCAGCATACCCGCCAACCAGTCCGGGTGTTCTAGTGGCTGAGGGCACTCACATCCGATGTCGAGTTGGCCTCTAAAAGGATTCGGGTAAGAGCCTTGCGTGCCTTCAAGTACCGTTTTTCTCTTTTGAATTGGACTTAATGTCTGGTGCAGTATGTGAGGGCGCGATCTCGGTTTTAATATACAAGTCTCGTTTTGGGAAGGGGATCTCGATCCCGTTGGTTTCAAAGGCCCTCTTAACATTTTCGGTCATCTGGTCTTGGATATTACGCCGATTTCTAGCTTCAGCCACCCAGACCCGGGCCTCCAATCCGACAGCAGAATCATTGAAGCTGCGTAAAATAACAATGGGAGCAGGATCGGTCTCAATGCCTTCGATATTGGCGGCAACCTTTAAAATGAGTTGCTTTGCTAATTCTGTGTCCGAGTCATAGCTTATACCGATCGGGATACGCAGGCGGATATGTTCACCAGAAGCCGTATAATTGATGATATCGCGTTGCATAATTACGGCATTGGGAATCACGAAAATCAAGTTGTCAGGTGTTCGGATGGTAGTCGCTCGAAGACCAATGGCGACAACGTCTCCCCAGGTAGAGGATTCTCTGGGAGCTTGCCAGATCTCAATACGATCACCTACCTCAAAAGGGCGATCAAGGACAAGAAGAAGACCTGCTATTAGGTTGGAGAGAGTATCTTTGGCGGCGAAGGAAACAGCCAGTCCAGCGATGCCAGCTCCTCCTAGGGCGGCGGTCAGATCCCATTCTAAATACGTTAACGCGGAAATAACCCCAATTCCGATAACCAGAAACTGGACAAAACGATTCGCCAAGGGCAGGACTGTATCGTCCAGTTTGGTTTCAGTTCTAGAGACGACCTTTTTCTCGAATATCTCTAGAAGTTGTGTGACGAAGCGACTGATCGGTATGGATAGGGAAACTATCCAGATAGCCACTAGATATTTGGCCAGTGGTAAATACCAGAAATGGAGAATTCTCCAGAGGCACCAATAGAAAATCATTACAAAGAGCCCACTCCGGAACAGTTGCACTATGCAGTCGTCTACTTCTGTATCGGTTTTTGAAGTGAAGTGCGACTCAAGTACCTTCAGGATCCATTTGGCTATTACATAAGACACTAGGCAGAGAAAGACTAGTCCGAGAGTTTGCAATAATTTGGGTGCTGAAAAAGTCCAGGCAGTTCTCAGAAATTGTTCTACATCAGCGCTGTTTAGAGATATCCCAAAAAAGTCCATGACAATCAGACTAGCAGAAAGGTGATTCTAGATGCCAGATTTAGGATAGAGGTACTTGAGGTAGTTACAGTAAGTGTTGGTTTAGATAACTCGAATAGTAAGAGAGCGAAACATCCGAACTGTCGGATAGACTTACCTCAGACTCTGTGTAACATAGAGGGTGTGTCCATAGAGGCTTAAGCAGGAGCGCCCAAAGTGAGTAAATTGGAGATTGAGGAGAATAAGGTTTTAGGGAGCGAATGTATGAAGACGGTACGAGTACTGGATGACATTGGAATTCGCTTTGCTGGTACTCCAGGTGAAAAGAAAGCAGCTCTTTGGATCGAGCAGCGGTTGGGAGAATTAGGGCTTCAAAAGGTTCACTTGGACGAATTCCCATGTCTGGCATTTTCCTATCAAGATTGCCAATTGCGTGTTTCTTCAGGAAAGGGATCGAGAAAACTAAGAGCTCTACCTGTTGCGCATTCACCCTCCACTTCAGATGAGGGATGTAGGGCCCCTTTTGTTTTTCTTGAGAAGGTTCCATCTCAGATTCAAGGATGCCGTGAGTGCATAGCAGGGAAGGCTGTTCTCATTTTCAATTCCGAGTTGTTTGATTGGTCTCGATTTCAAATGGTTATGCGAAGTAACCCAGCCTTAGTGCTAGTAGTGGATGATCGTTTTCCTAATAACAGGACTGTGGCCGTTGGACTTCCGAAGAGTTGGGTCAAAGTGATCAGTTGTCCGATGATTAATATTTCTCACCACTCGGCTTGGAATTTGGTTCAGGAGGGATGTCGCTCTGTATTTTTGAAACTTCAGACTACGGTTTCGAACTCTATTTCCCAAAATGTAATGGGTGAGATTAAGGGTAAGGGGTTATCCCGAGAAGTAATTATCGTTTCCGGTCATCACGATTCGGTTATTAACAATACGGGAGCCGATGACAATGCTACAGGAGTTGCCTCAGTTTTGGAGCTAGCCAGAGTTCTTTCCATGGCACCTCAGCCAGAACGGACAATTCGTTTTATCTCTTTCGGGGCTGAGGAGCAGCTTTCAGAGGGTGCTCTGCATTATGTTTTGTCCGAGCCTGACAGAAAAAATATCAGCTTTGTCCTAAACACGGATTCGATCGGTGGATGGTTGGGTAAGAATGTGATGTATTGGACGGGCCCCTTTGCCGTGCGACGATTCCTAAGAAATATAAATCAGAAAACTGGGTTTCCAGCACATCTCCTAGAAGAGCTCTCGCCTTTCAGTGATCATTTTCCTTTTAACCTGGCGGGGATTCCTAGTGTCTGGTATCACCGACCAACCTATCAGTTAGCTCGGCACTACCATCATAGCTCTTTGGAGACTCCTGAAGTCATTTCTCCGGAAGTTTTGCAGTCCACAATTGGACAACAAGCAGTTTTGCTTAAACATTTAGCAAATGCGGTCCCACTACCGTTCGAATCTCGGATCCCCGAACCACAGATGAGGGTAATCAAGGATATGGCCAGAGAGTGGTGTGGAATTGACTGTCTTCCCGAAAGGAATTAGAGAATTGAAGGTAGAATCCGTACCCAGTATCCTATCTTGGTTTACCGGGGAAAGTTAAAAGCTCATAATCGTCCTGACTCTGAGAGGTAGTTCTCTAGGAGCTTTGCGTGAGTAGAAGGGAAACTATAATGAGAAAAATCCTTTTTCTAGTGTTACTTATGTTTGCAAATGTCTTAGCTTGGGCTCAGCCTGAGATGCCGATTTCTGAATGGCAGGACAAGACTATTTTGTTGATTGGAGCCCATCCGGACGATGATTCTCGGGCTCATGGCACTCTTGCCCAGTTGCGTAAAAATGGAAATGAAGTATGGATCTTGTTGCTAACGACAGGAAATGTCGGGACGCAAGATCCTGATATTTCCCGTTTTGACCTTTCACAAATCCGAAGACAGGAACAAATTGATGCCTTGGCGGTTCTTGGTATTCCAGCTGAGTACTACATTAATTTGGGATATGATGACGGACTATTAGAATTTGCAGATCGCAAAGAGGTGGTCGGTCGACTGGTACGCCAGATTCGGAGAATTCGGCCTGATGCCCTTTTTGCATTTGATCCTGGGCGCGGGTTTCAGCGGTGGCACAAAGCTGACCATCGAGCAGCCGCCTACCTGGCTGCAGATGCAGCCCGCGCTGCAATGTGGAGACTCCTCTTCGAGGGGCAGGTCATACATGAAGGACTTGAGGCTTTTCAGATTCCCGAGTATTTTTTCTTCGATTCCAGGATCGAAGATATGAATACCTTTGTTGACGTAACCGAGCAAGTTGACCAAAAAGTAGAAGCTGCCCTCAAGTATGCCAGTCAGTTCAGTTCTGGATGGTCTAAATATATAGGGCCCATTATTCCGGAGGAGGAACACGCTGAGCTAAAAAAACGACGTCTAGAGGGCATAATGCGAAAGGATGGTCGTTATGTTGAGGGTTTTCGCCACTATAAGGGTTTGCCCGATTCGATTGGAAAATGACATGGTAGTTGTCGGAACTGTTTTAGGATGTAGCTAGACGGGAGTCAGGGTGAGTTCGTTTGGGGCCACAGTATCCAGCACTAAACGGCTCGAGGAGCCTTGGTTTTTAAATCCCTACTTTGCAGATTTCCAGCAACGTCCGGTGGGTCATAAGATCAAAATCAGCCGTGTAATTCGGTGCCATTTGACCTCTGATAATCTTAGCGAGATCGGTGAAATCCCCGACAAAAGGTGGCCCCGGAGGATTTCCTAGCTCGAGTACCTGCTGACCTGTTCGGTAAGGTCCTGCCGCTTCCTTCAGGTCTACGTAAACTTTGTAAGGTGAGGGAAAATAAGGTCTTACAGTGGCTGTTCCGTTACTTCCTAAGATCTCAAAAGTTCGGTAGCGGTTGCCGTTGGGTTGCAGAGCTGCAATATATATCTCGGCAAGAGCATCTTTGTAGGTTAAGACCGCTAGATTGTTGTCTGCAAGACCATCTTGTGTGATCCCATCATGTCGGATCCAGCTACGCACATCCTGAGGCTTTCCTAGAAGATCTAAGGTCCTATCTAGCATGTGGCAGCCCTCTATGAACATGATGCCGCCCTGGTAGCGTGCCAGTGCAAGGCGTTGTTTGGCGGAAAGGGGTTTGTTCAGGGTGGACCTCACCATGTAGACAGCGCCTAGCCAACCCTCACGAGCCAATCTTATAGCGGTGCTCATAGCAGGATGATAGCGCCATTTGTACCCCATCTGGACCATTCGGTTATTAGAAGTTGCCTGTCCAATCATTTGCTCGAACCGCTCAATGTCATTTCCTGGGGGTTTGTCCATGTGGACCCACTTGCCCGCCTCGACCGACCGATGTGCGTAGCGGAGTAGGTCAGGAACGTCAGATTCGACAACTATCAAGTCTATTTCTGGACTATGTAACAGTTCTGATTCTGTCAAAAAGGGGACTGCTGAAAGTGTGGAATGTTTATCCACAACCGATTGGTTAGGCTCGCAGATGCCGACCAGCTGGAATTCGTCCATCTCTTGTATTGTTCGCAGTTTACCAGGGAAGTGACCATGTGCTATCCCGTAGAAAGCAGTCCTAATGGGACGTGAAGAAGCCAGAGCAGGCATAGCAGTGGCCAGTCCTGATGCTTTGATAAATGTTCTGCGAGTTAGGTTTGTTAGGGATGTTTTCGCCATAGCCCAGCTATCCTATCATTCCCTCTCTATCGGATCACGGGCGGTATTGGGTCCGATAGAGAGGAGGAGGTGGACAGCAGAAGACTTTCTCGTCTAGACGGAAAAAATCAGTGTCGCCCTTGCCTCCATTTGAGTACCTTGAAGATCAAGATTGATTGTTGAGTTAGATTGTCGCATTCATTAGAAGAATTTCATCAGATATGAAAATGAAATACCGCGCCCTTTTTCAGGGACTAAATCTTTAATTATGGATACGTGATTGCGGTAGAGTCGATCACCGACATTCTGTGCTCTA
>CAYXBG010000016.1:0-26993 GCA_964463145.1 uncultured Acidobacteriota bacterium | reverse complement strand
TGGGGGCTTTTCCGGCGGTGATTGCTAATGCTGCTAGCACTGGTGCTGCGGTGCAAATAGTACATCTCAACAGTACAGCGGATCATCTAGCTCAGGAGGCTTTGAATCTGATTCGTGGCGCACGAGAGCACGGAGTCGATATTACTACGGAGGCCTATCCATACACGGCTAGCTCGACTTTTATCGAGACTGCGCAGTTTGATATTTGGGAAAATCTTCCTGAGAAGGAATATCAGCGTTTGCAGTGGCCTCCCACTGGCGAACGGCTAACATCTAAAACATTTAAAAAGTACCGCAAGCAAGGGGGTTTTGTAATTATCCATGGCCGGTCAGAGAAAACCAACGAGTGGATAGTGTCCCAACCAGATGTCATTGTGGCTAGTGACGGTATTCCTTTTCGTTATGGGCCTGCACATCCTAGAGGAGCCGGCACTTTTTCGCGTGTTCTCGGACATTATGTGCGCGAAAAAAAGGCATTGTCTTTGATGGAAGCCCTTAGGAAATGTACTCTCCTTCCGGCGCTTAGAATGGAGTCGTCATCTATCCTCTTTAGAAATAAGGGGCGTCTGCAGGAAGGGAAAGATGCCGATATAACCGTGTTCGATCCAGACAATATTCTAGATCTGGGTACTTATGAAAAGGGCGACCGTCCTTCACAGGGGATCGCACATGTTCTAGTGATGGGGACTTTCGTCTTGCGTGACGGAGTAATCGTCGAAAATGTATTCCCAGGTAAGGCATTAAAGGGTAAATTGTTAGTTACCAAATGAATTGGCAAGAGTAGCTGAAGAGAATAGCGGAGACGGGTTCCGATGTCTGCTATGCCCTCAACCTGCAAGAGTGAATGACGATCAGGGAATTAGACCTAGTAGAGTTTTCCCCCTCTTGAGTTTGGAGGGTGCGTTCCCCAATTGAGTTCGCCCTTTTGGTGTACTGTCGTATCAAATTTAGGGCACCTGGCCGACCCACTCATCCCTCCGTTTTTTGCGATCGTCGACACCTGACAGGAATTCCAAAGAGAGTCGATTAAACTCCTCGGGCGCCTCAAGCATGAGCATATGATCCGTCCCCGGAATGACATGGTGCCTGGAGTTTGGCCAAATTTCGCTAGCTTCTTTAGAGCCTTCTGAGAAGAGTGAGTCAGTCAGTTCTCCTACCAACAAAAGGGTTGGATGGTACATTTTCGTCATATCGGGGAAGTCGCGATTGTTCCAGGGGCCGATGTCTAGAGATGATGTGATATCAGACCTTTGCGGCGTGAGGTAGATGCGAGGGCTGTATTGATCAACCATGCGATCGAGAATTTCTCGGACATGCGGCATAGATCTGGCCACCTTCAGTCCAGGTAAGTGCTTGCGAGCTTCCCGCCTTACGAGGACCTCTTTCAGCGAAGGCACTGGTTCCGTTAGGCGTCGTTGTATGATGTCATCCCAAAGAGGTGGAAGTTTTACGAGAGGGAGTGTTGCATCTGCAAAGATGATACTCCGTACTTTTTCTGGATATTTTTTGAGAAAAATGAGGATGATCATTCCACTCCGAGAGGTCACGACGAAGTGCGACTCCTGGATGCCTAGGAAATTCATCAGTTGATTCAAATCCTCGGCATGGGCACGAGGCGAATAACTGTAAACTGGGGCCTCTGAGGAACCGTTCCCTCGTCGGTCATAGCTGATGAAAAGATAATTTTTGCTAAAGTCCTCCATCTGAAAACTCCACTGTTCGTGTGAGCCAGGTTCTGCATGAAGAAAGATCACCGGGAACCCCGCTCCTTCAATGCGGTAGGCTAGTTTAACGCCATTAACACGTGCGAATTCGAGGTGCTCGGCGTCTCCAGCAGGCCCTCGATACTGTTCGCTATTTTGTGCAGTGACAAAGCAGAGCGCAGTAAAGGCAAGTAAAAGACAGATGATTGTTAGTACATGGATATTTTTGCTAATGGACATTCCCACCTCCTGAGTAGATCAAAGCTTAGCATGAGGAGTGATTCAGAGGAATCCGGTACTTTAAGGGGCTTTTATATGGATATTACAGTGATCTTACCTGCAGGAGAGACCAGTAAAGATGTAAATTGTGTGTGTTCGATGATAGACTGAGTCTCGGTAATTCAGAACCCTAGATAGGGTTTGCTTTGGGACTTGTGGAGGCGAGGTAGCTGGTGATATCTAACGCAGGCGGCCTTGAATATTAAACATTACAGTAGGAAACCCTATTGCAGGTTCATCTAGTAAATCCGAGTAATCTCTCGTTTGGTGTGGGTGTTATTACGCCTCGTTGGCTTTACGTGTTAGCCG
Source organism: uncultured Acidobacteriota bacterium (assembly GCA_964463145.1). Classification (GTDB taxonomy): domain Bacteria; phylum Acidobacteriota; class UBA6911; order RPQK01; family CBDAPI01; genus CAYXBG01. The sequence continues at coordinate 24,702 of CAYXBG010000016.1, read as the reverse complement.
CCGCCACTCCTCGAGAATATGGCGACCCCTTGATCGTCGACGAAGCCCTGGAACAGCTCGACCCGGAGAAAATTCAGCAGGGAGATGTCGTCGGTATCGGTATTCACACTGCCAACGCTTTGAGAGGATACGACATTGGTCAAATTGCCCGGGAGCGTGGGGCCAAGGTTGTTTTTGGCGGAGTTCACGCCAGTCTTTACCCAGATGAATCAAAGGAGTTAGGAGCTGCTCATGCGGTTGTCAAGGGTGACGGTGATGTGATTTGGGCGCAGGTTTTAGCCGATGGTCAATCTGGTGATTTACTCCCGATTTACGAGGGAGGTCGCATTGAGGGAGGAGATTTTGCAAAGGCGAGATGGGATCTCCTGGAGTGTGAAAAATATATGTGGGCGTCTGTCCAGACGGTTCGTGGGTGTCCTAAACACTGTTCGTTTTGTTCTGTCTGGCGTACTGATGGACAGAAGCCTAGGCAAAGTAATGTCGATGGGATCATCCAAGAGATTCGAGAGTTGCGCAGTAAAGGATTCAGGTTTGTAGCCTTGGCGGACGATAATTTTTACCCTGTAACTCTTCGTGATCTAGAAGTCGCAGAACGGGGTGGAAATCAACAGAATATCCAAAACTTGCGAAGTATCAGGGAAGAACGCTTCGAGCTCATGGAACGGTTAGCAACTGAGGTTCCGCAAGACATGGTTTTCTTTACCCAGATTACAATGGAAGCGGCCGAAGACACCAAATTTCTCGATGCTATGTGTAAAGCTAAGATTAGAGGAGCATTGGTGGGAGTTGAATCGGTAACTCCAGAAGGTCTTAAAGCAATTTATAAGGGGTTTAATCTCACTGGTGAGAGTTTGGTCGACAGACTTCGTACCTTCCGAGAGCATGGTGTGTTTATATTGGGTTCGTTTATTTTTGGCCTCCCCAGCGATGACCCCGCGACATTTGAGGCCACTGCGGAGTTAGCCGGAAAGGCAGATCTAGCCTTCGCGCAATTCATGAGCCTCTCTGTTTTTCCAGGAACAGTAGATTTCCAGAAATGGGAAAAGAGAATTGGGGATAGTGAAGAGCCTCTACAAGGTTTTCCGGGCACCCGTTATTGGCTTCAGGAGGACCGTCTCCGAAAGGCCGATGTGGATCACCCCACCATGTCTAAAGAAGAGATCTTGATGCGAACACAAGGCGTATGGAATAAATTTTACAGCGTCTCCAACATATGGAAGAGGTCTCGCGTTACCACTAAGCTTCGCTGGAGAATTTCTTTCCTACTGGTATCGAAGTTGTACCGCCAAATGTATGCCAACACGGGGCTTTCCACTGACAGTGCCCGTGTTAACCGAGCTGCTACCTGGGCTCGACTGATTGCAAAGCCGTGCGTTCGGATTTTTAAGGGTGCGCCAATGCCCGAATTACAAGCCGATTAGAGCTAGCCCCTATTGTCTCCAAGATAGATTTTTTGGACGGCCTTACTTTTCAGGAGATGACTTCCTGTATTGGTAAGAACAATTTCTCCCAACTCTATGACATATCCACGATCCGCGATCCCGAGCGCAAGGTGAGCGTTTTGTTCAACGAGCAGAATTGTACACCCAGTTGCGGCGATTTCCTGGATCACAGAAAAGATCTGTTCGACAACAATGGGAGCCAATCCAACAGAAGGTTCATCGAGGAGTAGAAGCTCTGGCCTGCCCATGAGTGCTCGTCCCAAGGCTACCATTTGTTGTTCTCCTCCACTTAGTGTTCCAGCAGTTTGTTCTTTTCTCTCGTATAATCTTGGGAAGAGGTGAAAGATTTCTTCGAGGTTGCGAGCAATTTCAGCCGTATTACTCTGCAAATAAGCCCCCATGTATAGGTTGTCCGAGACGCTCAAGTGACTGAAAAGATGTCGGCCCTCTAACACATGAGAGATGCCATAGCTGGCGATCAGATGAGGGGGTTTACATTGAATATTCTGTCCCTGGAATAAAATCTCACCTTTGCGGGCTCGGAGAAAACCTGAAATGCATCGCAATGTTGTTGTCTTTCCGGCTCCATTAGCGCCAATGAGAGCGACAACCTCGCCTTTTTCGACTTCTAGGTTAATACCTTTGAGAACCTCAACCCCTGTATAGTCCAGATGGATATTTTTAAGCTTTAGCATGGTCTTTTGGGCTCCCTAGATACGCCTCCAAGACGCGAGAGTTACCCTGAATCTCTTTAGGATACCCTTCCGCGATAACAGCTCCTTGGTCAAGGACAGTCAGGCGGTCTGCCAGAGCCATGGCCAGCGGCATGTCGTGCTCTACAAATACTACGGTGATGCCCATGTCTCGAATTTGAACGATAAGATCCTTTAGCCGGTTTTTTTCGGAGGGATTGAGACCGGCTCCTGGTTCGTCAAGAAGAAGAAGTTTGGGGCGACTGGCCAGGGCACGAGCTATCTCTAGTAGACGCTGCTCCCCATGAGATAGATGCTTTGCAGGGAGGAGGATCCTTGGTTCCTCGAGATTGGGCAGGACCAGACTTAAATTTTCATATGCTATGGAGAGTGCTTGCGCCTCTTCGAGGCGAACTGCAGCTGTCCTACACAAGGCTCCAAAAACACCTGTCTTGGTTCGGGTATGCATCCCAATGAGGACGTTCTCGAGTACAGTCATTTCTCGGAAAATGCTGACCAATTGAAAAGTTCTGGCGATGCCGAACTTGTGGACTACGTGAGGCAAAAGACCTTGGATGGGTTTCCCTTCGAAGAAAACTTCCCCTCGACTTGGCGCAAGTAAACCACTAATGGTGTTGAAGAAAGTTGTCTTACCTGCTCCATTAGGGCCTATCAATCCGTGTATTGAACACTCGGCAATCTCCATATTGCAATTGTCGAGGGCGGTCAGTCCTCCAAAGCATTTTGTAAGGTCGATTGATTTGAGAATGCTCATTGCACCGAAAAGTTAAATAAATCTCCTTAGGTTGGGGAAGTACTCACGTAGCTTACCTATAAGTCCTCTCGGCATGAAAAAGAGTACACAGATTATCATCAGGCCGTAGATGGCCATTTGAGCTTGTCCGAAAACCTGTAAATACTCGAATAAAAAAAAGACAATCGTTGTTCCGAAGACGGGTCCTAGGAGAGATCCAGCACCTCCTAAGAGTACCATTGTCAAGAACGATACTGACTGCTCGAGAGAAAAAGATTCCGGGCTAATAAAACGGATCAAATGGGCGTAGAGTGCACCACCCAAGCCGGCAAAAAAAGCTCCTATAGTGAAAGCTAGGACTTTGTAGAATGCATTGTTTATTCCAAAAGACTGGCTAGCTAGAGGGTTTTCTCGAATCGCGATGAAAGCACGGCCAACACGAGACACCACGAGGCGTTGCTTAATAATCAACACTAGAAGAACTATTCCCCAAACAAGGTAAAAGTAAGACGTATTAGTCTCGAAATTCCAGGGGCCGATTTTCAAGGAAGGTATAGCTCGGATTCCATCCGGCCCACCAGTGAACCCCCCACCGTTCGTTAAGATCAGCCTTACGATTTCCCCGAAGCCTATAGTTACCATGGCGAGAAAATGGTGTTCGAGCTTCACTGAGGGGATTGCAATCAGGGTACCTGCCAAGCTTGCTAGTAAGGCTGCAGTTGGAATGCTAACGAACACTGGGATTTCTAGGTGTAGGCTCATCAAGGCCGATCCATAGGCTCCAATAGCATAGAAACCAGCTTGGCCGATCGAAATCTGACCACAGTATCCGTAGACCACATCAAGGCCTGAATTAACAACGATGTATATGCCTACCAGAGATAGAGGAAAGAGAAGATAATTCTCCCGTCCTATTACGAGGGGAAGTATTGCGAGAGCGAACGCGCTGGCCAGGAGAAAACGAGATCTTGTTTTGAGTATTGACATTGGGGGTTTTAGCTATTCAAGAATTGGGACCCTTAGAAATCCACGAGGAAGAAAGAAGAGTACTAGAAGTAGTACTCCGAAGATTACGATATCCTTTGAGGTAGAGCTGATATAGCCTGCTGCGAAGGTTTCTACTAGTCCAAGGAACAGGCCACCCAAAATGGCTCCAGCCATTGATCCGTATCCCCCTACAACGGCTGCAGCAAATCCCTTTAGGCCAACCAGCAGCCCCATCGATGCTGATACGCCATAGATTGGAGCGACGAGCATGCCGCCTGCACCGGCAAGACTAGCTGATATACCCCAAGTCAGAGCGACAGTAAAAGGCACGTTGATGCCTAAGGTAGCTGCGCCAGTTTTATCTTGTGCGGCCGCCCGCATAGCCAATCCTAATTTCGTCCTCTGCAGAAAAGTATGAAGGACCAGCATAGACAGAACAGAGACGAAGACGATCCATAAATTCTGTGGGATGAGAGTTATTGTCCCGATGCGAAAGGGTTGGTCACCGAAGACACTTGGGAAGTTGTATACTTCTGTTCCCCAAGCCAACATTGCAAAGTTTCTGAGAAAGATTGATAGGCCTATAGTTACCAATACGATATGTATTACACGACTCCCACGGGTTAAAAGTGGCCCGATTATAAGTCTCTCCGTCAGCATGCCCAAGAGCATCATAAGGAGAACAGTTACTATGAAGGTCACCAAAAAAGGCCAGGCTAGGAGTACAAAAAGCGTGTAAGAGATAAAGGCACCTAACATAAAGTACTCACCTTGTACGAAGGTCATTAGCCCTGAAGCACTGTAGATCAAGCTATATCCAAGTGCTATGAGAGCGTAGAGAGATCCTAGGAGTAGTCCTCCGATCAGCAGCTGTAGAAAGGGAATTCCACCTACAGGTTCCTTAGCTGCATTTCTGCTGCTTCGCTCAGGAGCTGTCTCCAAGTATTTTCCATCCTGCACGTGGTAGATTTGCATTTCATGGATTCCTTCGCCTGTGTGTCCTTTGAATGTGAAGTCGCCGGCGATGCCCTGAAGATTTTCTGTATCTTGAATAGCGTTGCGGATAGCTGCTCTATTGAGAGACCCGGCCCGCCTGATGCCTTCTGCTATAATTTTCACTGCATCGTAACCACGGAAAGCGTTATCGGATGCCGGCATGGAGCCGAAATTTTCGTGATATCTTTCCAGGAAATTACGCATAATTTCAGACGAGGCGGCCTCGGTAGTCTCTGGAATCAGGTATTGTGCAGCCAGAACCACTCCATTCGTCGTACTCCCAGCTACATCGAGTACCTGTCTCATGGTAAATCCTTCGGAGCCTAGGACCGGGCCCGCGTATCCAGACTGACGTAACTGTCTAATTAAAGAACCCAGGTCGTCACCCAGTCCCCATAGAAGAACTCCGTCTGGTTGTTGTCCGAGAATGCGTGCGTACTGTCCTGTGAAATCTCGGTCACCGTGCATAAATGATTCTCGAGCGACGATTTTTAGTCCGTTGTTAAGTGCTCGCGCTTCGAAATCTTTGGCTCCAGTGGTTCCGTACTCATCATTTCCGAACATGATAGCTATTCGCTGCATTTGAACACTTGCTGCATAGTCGGCTAGCTGTGTGACCGAAAGACGACTGTTTCCCAATGACCGAAATAGATACTTGTATCCTTGTTGAAGCCAGCTGGGAGAGGTTCCGGATCCCACGGTCGGTGTCTCCGAAAGTTCCAGGATTGGAGCGGCAGCTAGGATGTTTCCGCTATGAAGAGATCCGACAATTGCAGTTACTTCATCTTCCAATACTAGCTTTGTTGCGACTCGGGCTGCCTGTTCAGGTGAGGAACGGTCATCGTATTCGATGAGGCGGATTGGTCGGTCCAGTAATCCTCCTTCTGAGTTGATTTCCTGGGTCGCAATTAAAGCCCCATTTCGTAGAGCCTGACCTGCGGTGGCTGTATTCCCAGTCAGCGGCCCAAAGAAACCGATTGAGATAAACTTGTCTTCGGATGAACAGCTTAGAAGGAGGACTATGGCCCCGAAAACTAATGTCCCTAGTAGCTTCTTGGAAATTTTCATTCTTAATGTTTTTTCAAGTATGGTGTGCTCGCTTCATAGCGGGTTGAGGTCTGTCGCCCTATTTAGTAGACAGGATCCATCTGGAATATATGATCATAGGTTGCCTTAGAAACTTGTGTCAACGAGATGGTCTGTCCAAAGCCACATCTCATCTGTTCCGTCTTGCAATTTCTCGAAAGTTAGAGGGCAGATCAGTCAGGTTTTCAACATCATTAATTGGATACATTAATATCTGGATATAGGTGCTTGACAACCAAGAATAGTTAATAGAGACTGCTCCAGTATCAAAGGTACACGCACGGATGTCGGGAAGCTCGATGATTGAATCGACACTGCCCTCGCAACTGTAAGCAGGAACGAAATTTGCATTGATGTCACTGCCCTAATATTGGGTGGGAAGACGCGGAGAGTAGGTTTTTCGCCTGTAAGTCAGGAGACCGGTTCGGCGTGCCTTCATATTTGCCTCCGAGGTGGAGGTTAGGAGGGATACTGGATGATTTTCTCTGTCTGCAGGGTTTTTACTGCGTTTCGTTTCCCTAGACCTTTTTCCGCTCGTTTTGTGTGTCCGAGTACTTCCCGTTTCTCTACTAGATTAGCCGTTCAACAGGCTGTCCGACTTTTGATTTTTGCTGGGATTGCCACCAGTACTTTTACTGTGACGGCTCTATCGGACTCCACCTTAACTGGGAGCCTAAAGGGAAGAATTACAAACCTGCGAGGGGAAGTACTCTCCGGGGCTGAATTCACTTTGACCGAGCTCAATTCCGGTCACCAATATAGAACAGTTTCGGCGAAAGATGGCTACTACGTCTTTTCTGATTTAGATGATGCGACCTATTTGTTAGAAGTCTATTTCAAAGGGGCCCAAGATATTTCCACAGAGGTTTCAGTAGTTGGTGAAACTCGCCATGATCTAGTACTCAATTTGGCCAATCAAACTGTGGTTGTTACTGGGACACATATCCCTACGCCTATAAAATTTGAAGGGCGAAGTGTATCTGTTATCACCTCAGATGAAATGCAACTGCGTCAGCAGCGGTTTGTTTACGATGTGTTGTCGGCCGTTCCTGGTGTTCAAGTTACTCGCTCGGGGAGTTATGGTGCTCTTGCGAGTGTGTCGATGCGGGGTCTCGATAGCGACCAGACCTTAGTGGTACAGGATGGTATTGTGCTCAATAATCCTGCCACATTCGGTAACGCCTTTGATTTCTCCAAGCTCGATACAAGAGACATTGAACGTATCGAGGTGATACGTGGCGCTCAATCCACTCTCTATGGGTCAGATGCGATTGGTGGGGTTGTAAATATCATTACCAAGGAAGGTAGTCAGGGAATACAAGGTTCGGGTTTCTTGGAAGGGGGTTCTCTTAGAACTTTACAAGGTGGGGCTACAGTTCGCGGAGGCAATCGAAATATCTCTGGCAGGATGACTGTGGGAGGGATAACTACTAGAGGTTTTTCCAGCGCTGAAGAAGCCAACGGTAATATGGAGGATGATGGACTGAAAAGTCTGAATTTTTCAGGAAAAGGGAAATATCGAGTGCTAGATAAATTGACTCTGAGTGGGGTATTCCGTCACCAGAGCAGTGAGAATGAATTCGATGGTTTTTTATCGCAGCCTGTCGATGGTACGGAGGTTAGCCAATCGAAGGAACTTTCATTGGGTGGGTTTGCCACGTTAAATACTATCTCGGGACGTTTAAATCATCGAGGTTCAATTACTTATTCCCGAAGTGATTGGTTGAATACAAAAGACGGAATCCCGAATTTCGATTCTCTGGGGACGAGGATTTCCTATGAATACCAGGGAAGTGCCCGTCCTGTTGAGAGAACGACGATGGTATTCGGTGCGGAATATGAGATCCAGGAAGCGGTTACCAAAATCGGATATGGGGGCAATCAAAGAATTGAAACCAAGAGTGGATATGGGTTGTTTCAGGTCAATCCGCATGAAAGCCTGACAATAAACGGGGGAATTAGGCACGACTCTAGCTCCGATTTCGGTTCCAAAACGACTTTTAATGGTGCGGGTGCACTTGAAGTGCCGATGGTGGATCTGATGTTGCGAGGGAGTTACTCGGAGGGATTTCGTGCACCGACAGCCGCGGAGTTGAGTTTTAACAGAAATTTATTTTCTGAATTCAGTCGAGGTTGGGATGTGGGGTTGGAACGTACATTTGCTGAGAATCGATTCCGGTTGGGTCTAACCTATTTTGATCAACAGGTAGACGATCTTATTGCCTTTGACCTTGCGGAGTTCACATTTCTCAATATCCAAAATTTCGAGACCAGGGGATTGGAATTGGCCGCTGGTATGCAGGTGCATCCTAGCCTGTGGTTGGATTTTGGTTATACATATCTGGATGCATTCAATGTTTCAACTACGACTGCAGCGGGAAATCAGCCTGACAACCGTTTGACGATTGAATTAGCCTGGAGGCCTACGCACAGGATAGCTGTATCTCTGGGGACACTGCTAAATGGAGAAGAACTTGACGGAGCTACGGTGCTAAGTGGTTACACTCTAGTGAATCTGCGGTGTTCTTACACACTGGCGGAGGGGTTGGATTTCATCATCAGGATAGAGAACGTCACGGATGCAAACTACCAGGATAACCTAGGTTATGGCACAGCTCCCTTTTCGGTGTTTGCGGGTTTCCGGAGATATTTCTAGATCGTGAGATAATCGCTTTGGATACGGGTTGATCACTGCGTATTAATCTTGAGATCGATTTCGGATAGACCATTCCTCGGGGGTTATTTTGTAAGGAAAGAAGTCACGCCCCTCCAAGTTCCAGATTTTCTCAGAGCGCCTTAGACCATTCTTTTCGGCGACCCGTATAGAGGCTAGATTGTCCTCATGAATGAGGGAATAGAGGGCATTTTCACAACGCTCTTGAAAGCTGTACCTATACCAGGATTTGGCTGCCTCTGTTGCATAGCCGTGACCCCATTTACTTGGATGCACTACATAACCTACCTCAAGGACTCTTTTGAAATCTGTACCGGGAGTCATGCTACCTTTCCCTGCAGTTGCCCGGCACCTTCCGTTGGTCATCGAGGGGACTAGTTCAACCTCAAAAAAACTTATTCCACTACGGCCTATAACCTGGCCGGTATCGCGGAGTACAATCGCAAAAGGCCCAACCCCATCTTTTTTGTACCAGCCCTGGATGACGTTGAACCAAGTCTGAGTTTTTTCGGGGGAGCGAGGGCTTCCATCACCTCCTAGGAAGGCGGTTACCTCTGCGTGTTGGTGCATCTCTATAAAAACGGGAAGATCTTCGGCGGTTATAGGACGGAGCAAAAGTCTTTCAGATTCGATTGGATTAGGAAGCGGGTGTTGCATCTTGGGGCCTCTCAGTTGTGTTGCTAGGCATCTAGGGGCATAGAAGCAGTATAGTTTAGTGCATTTTTAAGATAGTGCTGGGATGTACTACGGATTTTCTCCAGGTCTTCAGAGGTGGTGTGTCGGACAATCTTACCAGGAATTCCCACAACCACACTCCCAGGAGGTATTTCGACTCCTTCTACTAAGACTGCGCCAGCGCCGATTATGCTTCCAGTTCCCACCTTTGCCCCATTCATTACCACAGAACGCATTGCGATCATGACATCATCTTCTATTTGGGCTCCATGTACAATAGCGCCGTGCCCGAGTGTCACACCATTTCCTACAGTGCAAGGGTACCCTGGATCTGCATGGAGCAAACAGAGATCTTGCACATTAGTGTTGCAGCCAATTCGGATTGATTCGGTGTCTCCGCGCAATACACTTCCAAACCAGACACTTGAGCCGGCCCCAATCCTAACATCTCCTACGATGGTAGCGTTGGAGGCAAGAAAGGCCGCCTCTTCTACGAGTTCTGGTTGAAAACGAGGTGTTTTATTCATTGGGAAAAGACGGAAATTTCTCAGAAAGAGGTATCAGCTTTCTTACAGGCTTTCGCAAGGCGACTCAGGCCTTCAGTTACCTCATCCTCGGTTATGAGCATTGAAGGGCCTAAACGGATAACATGTCCATGCGTGCCTCCTATGCCTACCAGGAGTCCCTCTGAGCGGGTGGTCTCTAGGAGGGTGCTAGCCTTGGCAGGAGCTGGTTCCTTACTGATAGGATCATTTACCAGTTCCAGCGCTTGCATAAGTCCCATACCTCTGACTTCACCTATCCAGCTGAATTCTTCCTTGATGGAATCCAAACCAGAACGAAGCTGCTGCCCTCGTTGAGCTGAACGTGAGGGAGTATTCTCTTCTCTCATAACAGTTAGAGTAGCTTGAGTTGACGCCATAGAAACAGGATTTCCTCCAAAAGTAGAGATACTCTTAGGTGTCCAGGCCTGGGCGATGTCAGGAGTTGTTATAGTTGCTCCTACGGGCATTCCGCTGGCTATCCCTTTTGCCATTACCATGATATCCGGTTCCACCTCCCAGTGCTCGATCCCGAACCAATGATCTCCAGTACGACCAAATCCAGCTTGAACCTCATCACAGATAAAAAGGCCACCATGACTATGAATGATCTCTGAGGCGAGTTGGAAATAACCAGGTGGTGGAACAATATACCCCCCCGCACCCTGTATGGTTTCCGCAAAAAAGGCTGCCGGTCTCCCAGAAGTTGTTGTTTGGATGACCTCTTCCAAGTCGTTTGCAAATTTTTCGGCTAAATTTGCATTTTGATCGAAAGGGTTTCTATAGGGGTAGGGTGAGAGGCAGTGGCGGATACCCGAATCTAAGCTTTCCAAGGGTCTCCATGAAGGAGTTGCGGTCATACTAGCCGTAAGAGAAGTCCGTCCGGAATAAGAGTTTCGAAGTGCAATGATTTCTTGGCGACCAGTACAGAGACGAGCCAACATAACAGCTGTTTCAACAGCTTCGCTACCGCTGTTAGTAAAGAAACAACTTTGGAGACGGCCTGGAGCTATTTCTGACAGTGCTTCGGCAACGGAGATTTGATTTTCTGTAGTATAGAGCGTGGAAGTGTGACCAAGTTTCCCCAACTGCTCTTGAACAGTCTCAACGATATGAGGGTGGCAGTGCCCCACCGATGTTGTGAGGATACCAGCATAGAAATCCAGGTAGCGTTTCCCTGAGATGTCTGTGACATAAGTACCGCTTGCCCGTGAGATAACCAACGGCTCCTTGTAGAGAGGTTGAACACATGGGAAAAGGAACTCTTTGTGGCGAGCTACCACACGCGCACTGTTGGATGTCTTTGGTACGGTCATAATGGACACCTTTCTTACAGCATACTTGCTTCAAACTTATCTGGGTGCCCTCAGGGGTTGTTCAATAGTAGACCCAGTAGATTCTAATGTATCATTTTTGAAGGCCTGGAATGTGCAATTTAGGACTAGGATTCCTGCTAATCCTTACGTTCTGGTGGTGCAATATCCTGCATGCGCAGGAGCATGTAGATTTGACCTCGGTGATGGGCTTCTTCTTGCGGGATGCTCCATAAGAGCCTCTCAACGGGGAGTTCATGCCGAAAGGCTGGAATAAGTTTATTTAGATCAGCGGAGGTCATTCCAGAGAAGGCAACCATGGTGGCATCGTGGACATCATGCATCAGTTTTATGCAGTCTTCAAACGTTGGATAGTCTTCGGCTGGTAGGAGGCTGCCAGGAAGGATAGTCTTCGGTTCCTTATCTAGAATGAGCTTGTCAATGATGTAGTGCTCGACATATGCAATGTGTCTCAATAAGTCCTTGATACTTCGAGGCCATCCTGGGGGAGTCCAGTTCCAGACAGCCTCCACTTCCTCATCCGTCTTAGTGTCTTTAAGTTCTGCCTCGATGCGACGCAATCCGAAGATTAGTGCCTGGCGCTCACGTTCCCAATAGGGATACAGGTCGGATATTTCCATGAGTTGTCCTTTATGCCGCGGCATAAAGGGTTTGAGTAGGGTGGTCTCAATTACTATGCTGCCTGGCCGATTTATTGAATTTCATTAGAGGTTATTATCCTCCCTTGTGTCAAATGAATTATTGAGGAATAGCTGGGTTTTGGAAAGTCTCAATACACGCAAGGAGAGTTCTGATTTCGAACACGCAAGGAGAGTTCTGATTTCGAATTATTTCCCTGAATTAAGGGGCAAGGGTGATTTAGTTTCTTAGATTATCCAACACCGGTATTAGATTAAGACCGTACATATCGGATATTCTGGAGTAGAAAATTTTCTACGAGAACTCTCACATATGAATTTCAGGAGAAAGTATATGCAAAGATGGACATTGATCGTTCTAAGTCTGACACTGATATTAGGGTGTACTCCGCCCCAAGAGATCGCCCAGGAGGTGCCGGCCTCGGACGTCTCCGATCCACATCCGGATGATGAGTGGATTTCTCTATTTGATGGGGAGACGCTGGACGGCTGGACGGCCAGTGAGAATGTTGAAACTTTCTCTGTGCAGGAGGGCATGATCGTTGCTGATGGGCCACGATCACACCTCTATTATACCGGTCCAGTGAGTGATCATAACTTTAAGAATTTCGAGTTGAAGGTAGAGGTTCTAACGAAGCCAGGAGCTAATTCTGGGGTTTACTTTCACACTCGTTTCCAGGATGAGGGTTGGCCTGAAAAGGGGTACGAGGCCCAAGTTAATAACAGTGGCACGGATGTGCGTAGAACAGGCAGTCTTTACGACATTTCGGATGTATATGAGACTAAGGCAAAGGATGACGAGTGGTTTACCCAACACATAATAGTCCAGGGTAAACATATCGTTGTAAAAGTTGATGGCGAAACGGTAGTTGAATACCATGAACCGGAGACCCCTGATCAGGATAGGACTAGTGATAGGGATAAGACTTTGAACAGGTCTCGGTTATTGGGTAGTGGGACCTTTGCCCTTCAGGGGCATGATCCGGAAAGTAAAGTATTTTTTCGGAATATTGCGGTGAGACTCAGGTAAGAATTCCCAAAGGTTGGACATGGCCGGAGGGTTAGAGAGGATCTGAATAATGGAGAGGCTAAGAAAGATGTCCTCATCATTGACTCACCATGATTTGGCGAGGGAGACTATTCGAGAGACTGGTCTAGTTGCTATTTTGCGCGGGGATTTTTCACCTGACCGAGCCGTACAAATAGCACAGGCTTTACAGAACTCTGGGATCAAGATTCTCGAGGTGACGTTAAATAGCAGTGATGCTTTACATCTTATCGGATTGCTCAGAAGTACATTTGCTGACGGATCGTTACTCATTGGCGCGGGTACTGTTCGATCGGAGGTTCAGCTGAAAGAAGCCGTTCAGGCGGGAGCCGCTTTTACTGTGGCCCCTAATTGTGACAAAAGATCAATTTGTACCGCTATAGAACTGGGCACTCTCCATGTTCCAGGAGTGTTCACGCCAACAGAAGCCGTGAGAGCTGTCTCTGCTGGTAGTCGAGTGGTTAAGCTATTCCCAGTTGATCAGCTCGGACCCTCCTATCTTAAGGCTCTGCGTGCTCCTTTAGACGATATTGATTTTCTGCCTACGGGGGGCATATGTGCTCAAAACATTGCTGACTATTGTCGTGCTGGAGCCTTTGCTGTTGGTATAGGTAGTGCCCTGGTAACAGGGGCCAAGCAAGAACTTAGAGAAATCGAACAAAGAGCTAGTGCTCTAGTGAAATCTTGGAGAGTTGCTAGGGATGGCTGACACTCTTTTTGAGGTTACTACCATCGGGGAGGCTCTGCTTCGGCTCAGTGTTCCTATAGGCCATCGTCTTGAAGTGGCGTCTCAGTTAGATGTCAGTCCTGCCGGGGCGGAAGCTAATATGGGGGCTATTATTGGTCAACTTGGCCGGGACTGTGCCTGGTTTGGTGGATTGCCGAATAATCCTCTGGGGCAGTTAGTAGCTCACCGACTCATTGCCTCAAAAGTCGATGTAGATGGTGTGGTGTGGATGGATTCGGGGCGTATGGGTGTTTACTACGTCGAGCTATCCGGCCCTCCAAGGCCTACTAAGGGGATTTATGATCGAGATGATTCCTGTGCGTCCAAGCTAACCGTTGAACAGATTGATTGGACTCGGATTATGGACACTCGGATACTTCATCTTACTGGGATCACGCCAGCTCTTTCGGAAACTAGTCAAGAGGTAGTTGAGACAGTCGTACAAAAAGCCCGGGAACAGCAGGTTCCCATCTGTTTTGATGTTAATTACCGTGCACAGCTTTGGTCCACCAGTCAGGCGAGGCAGACGCTAATACCCTTGATTGAGGGGATCGAGATATTAATCTGTTCACTATCCGATGCTGAGCGGGTATTTGGTTTTAGCGGAGAGGCTGAGAATGTGGTTAAACGATTGTCGGAGATGTCCGGTGCCCACTGGGTGATTGTATCCATAGGAACTGGTGGTGTGGTTGCTTATAACGGGCAGGAGATCTTCAGGCAAAGTGCCGTTCCGGTAGAAATTGTAGATCGTATAGGTGCTGGAGATGCTTTGGCAGCGGGTGTTTTATACGGATGGTTGGAGAGGGATCTTAAGTTGGGGTTAGGTTACGGGGTAGTTTTGGCAGGGTTGGCCCTGAGCCAACATGGAGATATGGTGGTAACGTCCAAAGAGGAGATACAGTCCATACTCGAAGAAGGGCATGGTGGAATAAAGAGATGAAAGGGAGAATCTCTTGAGAAGTGACGGGGAGTCTTCTTGATCTAGAAAGCGAACTCTTTTAGGGTAGACTGTAGGCTATGTAGGTGTCACCTGAGGGCCTTCCGAGTTTGCCTCCTCCAGAGGCGATAACGATGTATTGTTTGTTATTGACCGCGTAGGTGGCCGGAGTTGCAAATCCGGCGGCTGGTAGCTGTGTTTCCCATACTACTTTTCCAGTTTCGGCATCGAACGCACGGAACTTTTCATCCAGACTTGCCGCAATGAAGATTAGTCCACCGGCTGTCAAAATCGGCCCTCCGTAGTTTGCTGTACCAGTCTGCGGGATTCCTTGTGCTGTAAGTTCTTTGTATTCCCCCAGAGGTACCTGCCAAAGAATTTGTCCGACATTCAGATCTATGGCTGTTAAGTTTCCCCAGGGTGGAGCGTTAGCAGGATATCCGTCGGCATCGTAGAATCGGTTATAGCCCGTGTGTCCGTATATAGGTATGTCCACCGAAGACTTTCTATTCGGCTGGGTCGGTAGGTTGTCAAGGTTCTGCTTTAGGGATAACAAGGATCGGGCAAGGCCCATGATCTGGTTTTCTGGCAACCAACCAAACGGGGGCATCGATCCTTTCCCATTACGTATTATCTGTGCAATCTCCGACAGAGAAAATTTTCTGTCTAGGTCCTTCAGATTAGGGATCTCTCCCATGTAGGATCCTCCAGTGTGATCTAGTCCGTGACATGATGCGCAGCGTCTCAGGTAATTAATTTGACTTAGATCCTTTTCGCTTTGGGCCTTAGGGTCGATTTCGAAGAGAGTTATAATCCAAGCTAATTCCTGACTGTTTACGTAAAGGATGCCTTCCTCTGGGTTAACTGCTGCACCTCCCCATTCACCTCCTCCGTCAAATCCTGGATAGACCAGGGTGCCTTGTGTGCTCGGTGGTGCGAATATCCCATCTTTGCGTAATTTAGATACTGCGTTTCGGACCTCTTTATTGGCTTGACCCGAAAGGTTGGTAGGAGTGAATGACTGTCGCGAAAAAGGTGGTGGGGCTGTGGGAATCGGTTGTGTCGGGAATGATTCTTCTCCGTGAACATCTGAAGAGGGTACTGGTTTTTCTTTAACTGGGAATAAGGGTTTGCCAGTGTCTCTATCAAGTAAAAAGACATGTCCGGATTTTGTGATTTGGGCGACAGCATCGATCGTTTGTCCCTGATGTACCACAGTAACGAGATTTGGGGGAGCCGGCAGGTCTCGATCCCAGAGATCGTGATGAACTGTCTGGAAGTGCCACAGTCTTTCCCCAGTGCGAGCGTCCAGTGCGAGAATGCAGTTAGCGAATAAATTGGCGCCTTTTCGATTACCTCCGAAAAAGTCTGGTGTTGCTGATCCTGTTGGGATGTAGACGACGCCTCTTTCCTTATCAAGACTTAATCCTGCCCATGAATTCGCCCCTCCGTTATGATCGGAGGGCTTAGGGCCCCAGGTTTCTGCACCAAACTCTCCCGGTTGGGGGATGGTATGAAAGGTCCATGCAATTTTTCCTGTAAGAATGTTGAAGGCCCTCACATGTCCAGGTGCGGCCCTGTAGCTCTCACTGACTCTACTGCCTAGGATAAGTAGATCTTCAAAAACAATTCCTGGGGTACGAGCATCGACGAAAACTTGGTCCCACTCGATCTCTTTAGTTTCCAAGCCCTTTCGTAGATCGACAACTCCACTTTGGCCAAAGTCCGGGTCTAGTTTTCCAGTTTTTGCGTCAATTGAGAAAAGCCAGTGAGAAAAGCCCGCTAAAATGCGGGTTTGACTTCCTTTACCCCACCAGGCTACCCCTCGGTTGACTTTCCTACCAGGAGAGGTTCCGTCGCCTTCAAGGGGATCGAAAGTCCATAGCATATCTCCTGTGATTGCGTTGAGAGCAAAGAACTTGGAAGCAGCGCTACTTCCGTAAAGAACTCCGTCGATGATTATAGGATTACACTGTATTTCACTCCGATCTTCAAGGCTGGCATCTCCGGTGGAATAGGTCCAGGCGACTCTCAGAGAAGTTACATTCTGACGATTTATTTGTTGCAGATTTGAGAATTGTGAGCTGTGTGCATCTCCCAAATAGACAGGCCAATCTACGTTTTCCTGAATTGGGACGGAGCAGGAGGGGAAAATAAGGAATAGCCAGATCGTTAGCAGCCTGGATTTAAGGGGCATGATTAGGTTTCTTAAGGGAAGTTTTGAGATCTGAATCATGAAATTTCTCAAACAAGCAATTTTAGGGGTCAATTGTTTTTTTCGGGCATTGGTAGTTTGTAAATACGCTGGGCATTTTTACTGAAAAGTTTATCCTGAAACTGAGGGGTGCGGTCGGATATTATTCGACGTAGAGCAACGACCCAATCTTGGTAACTTGCGCGTAATGTACAGACAGGCCAGTCGCCACCGAAGCAAACCCGCTCCTCACCAAAGAGATCCAGGCAAACGTTTACAATCTCGGCTAGGTCCGATGCAGTCCAGTTCCTAGAAGCGGTCACGATGATCCCAGAGATTTTACAATCAACGTTGTCATACTGGGCGAGAGATTTTATCCCACTCATCCAGGCGTTCCAGAGTTGTAGAGGCTGTTCTCCTAATGGCATGTTACCGCAGTGGTCGAGGATGAAATGTGTTTCGGGACAGCGTTCTACTAGCCGCACTCCGTCCATGAGCTCATCAGGACGCATGCAAAGGTCAAAACTAAGATCGAGTGTGCCTAGTAAACGGCAGCCTTGGGTGAACTGTTTGCCGAGGCACAGTCCCTGTGGGCGATCAGGATCATGCAAGACAGTCCGGACTCCAACCACGAATGGGTTCTCAGTAAACCCCGATACATACTTTGCGAATCCAGGGTCGTGAGGATAGCCTCCGATCACAGCACGGGTCATAGGGTTGTCTTTTTTTTGGCACTGTTCAAGTATGGTATTCGCCTCTTTTAACTGGTCCTCCGGAGAGACATTCACCTCCATATAGACACTGCTGGAAACAGGGACATGACGAGTGGCGGCCATATAGTCGGGCATCAGGAAGCTTCTGTTTAAATCAGAAGAACTAGAACTTCCTTTCGGGGGCATCCATGGAAGATTGAGTAGATTAAGATCCCAGAGGTGTTGATGCGTATCAATAATCTCAAGGTCTAGGCTCATTTTGGTTAAGGTGTTGAATGTCTGAGTGGAATTCAGCCTGTGCGCATCTTCCGTTGGAGTTTAGCCCAAGTATCGCGCAGGGTGATAGTTCGATTAAAAACAATTTTCCCAGGCCTTGAATCCTGGTCCACCGTAAAGTAGCCCTGTCTCTCGAATTGGTAGCTAGTACCTGCTTCCGAGCTTTCTAGACTAGGTTCCAGCCTAGCAGTTTTGACAATTTCTAGAGAGTTGGGATTGAGAGCTTCTATGAAATCATCTAATCGTTGGGGTGCTTCATGGGTAAAAAGACGATCATAGAGTCTGATCTCACCCTTAATAGAGTGCGGTGCTGACACCCAATGAAGAGTGGCTCGGACCTTTCTACCGTCAGGAGAATCTCCTCCTTTGGTAGCAGGATCATAGGTGCAGTGAATTTCTTTTAAATTACCTGATGAATCTTTGACAAGATTCACACACTTAACAAAATAGGCATACCGTAAACGAACCTCATTACCTGGACTCAGTCGGTAGAATTTTTTTGGGGGGTTTTCCATGAAATCCTCCCTTTCGATGTAGAGGACTTTTGAAAAGGGAACTTGACGGGTTCCGCTTGAAGGATCTTCAGGGTTATTGATAGCCGTAAGATCTTCGGAAGTATCTTTCTCATAATTAAGGATTACAAGTTTTAGAGGGTTAAGAACCCCCATTCGGCGAGGTGCTTTACGATTGAGATCATTTCGAATGCAGTATTCGAGTTGAGCTACATCGATCAGAGCGTCTTTTTTAGCGACACCAATTCTTTCACAGAAATCATGAATTGCCTCACGTGTGTAACCACGACGTCTGAGTCCTTGGAGGGTTGGCATGCGAGGGTCGTCCCAGCTGCTGACGTGCCCCTCCTCGACAAGTCTCCTGAGTCGACGTTTACTGACAATCGTATAACTGAGGTCGAGGCGTGCGAATTCCGTCTGTTCGGGGCGTGATGGGGTGTCCAGTTTGTCCAGGAACCAATCGTAAAGGGGGCGATGATCCTCATACTCAAGTGTGCACAAAGAATGGGTGATTCCTTCCAGGGAGTCTGAAAGTCCGTGAGCAAAATCGTACATGGGGTAGATACACCATGTGCTGCCTGTACGGTGGTGATTAGCAAATCGGATACGGTAGATAACGGGATCTCTCATGTTCAGATTGGGGGAAGCCATATCTATTTTGGCCCGGAGAACATACTCGCCCTCCTTGAACTTACCCTCACGCATCATGCGGAAAAGATCCAAATTTTCTGCAATAGGACGGTCACGATCAGGACTGTTCCGTCCGGGCTCAGTTAGTGTTCCTCTATATTGTCGGATCTCTTCTGGCCCCAGGCTATCGACATACGCTAGTCCTTTTCCGATCAACTCCTCCGCGAACTCATAAAGTTGGAGAAAATAATCTGAGGCATGGTAAAGACGATTCTCCCAATCGAACCCAAGCCAGAGGATATCTTCCTTTATGGCCTCTTGGTATTCCTCTTCCTCTTTGATTGGGTTGGTATCGTCGAAGCGGAGATTACATTTCCCTCCATAATCACTAGCGACTCCAAAGTCCAGGCAGATCGCCTTGGCATGTCCGATATGCAGATAGCCATTGGGCTCAGGAGGGAATCGAGTCGCAATAGGTCCAGTGAATTTACCAGTGCGAAGATCATCCTCGATTTTTGCTCTTATAAAATCAAGTTGACGGGTCTCCACGTGATCTTTTTTGCTCATGATCCTCTCATCTACAGAACTGTAAAAAGGTAATGTTAGCATGCGCGTCCAGCCCGTATGGAATCCGGATATGAATAAGAGCCTTTTGGTAGGAGTCGGGTGCCTAGAGACATGCCTTGTTAACCTGTCTGGCTTGCTCTTTCATGAAGAGTTAGAATGTTAAGGTAGGAGAGTAGCTGGATTGAAGATTGAAAACGGATTGATCACGGATCTTGAAGAGGTGGCTGGGCTCCATATGGAGGCTTGGCTTGCGGCGTATGTGGATCTCATCTCAACGTCAGCTGCTAAGAGTACCGGTCTCCCGACTTTCCGTCGACAGTGGGATGGGATGCTGAGATCTGATGCCTGTTCAACCCTTGTCGCTCGTGACAACGATCAAATTCTAGGAGCTTGTGTTGTCGGGAAATCGCGTGATTCAGACCTCAAGGATTCCCCTGAGGCGATGTTGGTCCATTCGATTTTTGTCGATCCGAAACGTTTCCGTCAGGGAATAGGGAGAAAGCTAATAGAAGCACATCTGGAAACTACTCTTCCCGGGCAGTTGTATGCCTGGGCGGTTGTAGAGACTCTTGTCGAAGGTAGGTTCTACGAAGGGCTCGGGTTTATGAAAGAACCGGAGACGGAGAAGGGCTTTCATCTGAAGGGGACGGCCCTTCACGTCGTACGTTACCGGTCAGGTATTACTGAAAGCGTTTGATAGAAAAAGCCGCCCGGTTGCCTTTTCGCAATCACGAAACTGGGATAGAAAAGGTCGGACTGGGCTTTGTTCTTATCTCACCAAACGAAAACAACAAAAATGTCTCTGCCAGGCAAGCAGGAGACAAATTTGTTGGCCTAGTGTTTAACCCTCGCCCTTAAAGGCGTTTGCGGCTTTCTGGTGGTTGTTCATTGGTGAGGAAGCGGGTAAGGGTGGCATTGCAGGGGGTAGTGCGCCCTCTCTTTTCTGGATGTAAAACAATGAAAACAAATCACTTAATTTAGAATCATACGGTTTTGTAACTACTGTTTCCCAGAAAGACGTTTTTGTCGTAATAGTCAAGGGTCCGGAATAAATAGTTGAGCACCGGAATGCCGATATTGATTGAATTCTCAAAATTGTTTTTGTTGGAAATAGGCCATTGGCACGGCTCTTGCAGCTAGTATCTGCAAATAACAGAAATACAGGTCGGTTTTTGCCGGCTTGGCTGGGGAAATCGAGGGATTTTTGTCCAGATCCGGTCATCCGGAAGGGCGAATGCGCTGAGGGGCCGTTGGCTTTTTTACAATGTGGCGTATCTCTACGGACTTTACCCAGGGATAGATTCGATTCGGTTTTAAGGAATATAGAAGTTTCAATAATGGCTAACTAAGGAGAAACAGATGTTAAAAAAAGTTTTAACAAATCCATCGCGACTGACCCTGCAAATTTTTGTCGGGTTAGCTTTTTTTGCCCAGGCTAATGCGGCCACGGGTGACGAAGCTATGTTCGTCGTAAATAATACCTGGATGATGGTAGCTACACTCTTGGTTTTCATCATGCACCTGGGTTTTGCCAGTCTTGAATCGGGCCTGACTAGATCTAAGAATACCGTTAATATTCTCTTCAAGAATACAATGATCATCTCGATTGGGTTGCTCACCTATGCAATTTGTGGGTTCAATCTAATGTATCCTGGAGAGGCATGGATTTTCGGAAAATGGTTCGGCTTTGGGGGGTGGGGAATCACGGCACCCGAAGGAGCTGCAGGTCTGATCGGATACGCGAATGGGGCGTACAGTTATTGGACTGATTTTCTCTTCCAGGGCATGTTTGCCGCTACAGGTGCTACCATCGTTTCCGGAGCCGTCGCGGGACGTATTAGGCTGCGCAGCTTCCTGCTCTTTTCTACGGTCTTCGTGGGAGTTCTTTACCCGTTTGTGGGTAGTTGGAAGTGGGGCGCTGGTTGGCTCGACCAGATGGGGTTTTATGATTTCGCCGGTTCGACTCTAGTTCATTCGGTAGGTGGCTGGGGTGCTTTGGCTGGAGCCCTTTTGTTAGGGCCAAGGATCGGGAAGTATGCGGGTGGCGCGGTTAATGTTCTCCGTGGATCCAGTATGCCTCTAGCTACTATAGGAGTGTTTCTCCTGTGGCTAGGTTGGTTTGGATTCAATGGTGGCTCGGTGTTATCTGCGGATCCTGGAGCTGTCTCTTTTACTCTGGTGACGACCTGCTTGGCTGCTGCTGCGGGGATCCTCGGAGCCTATTTCATTTCCGAGTGGGTACAGAAGCAACCTGATCTGTCTATGGTTTTAAATGGGGCATTGGCTGGTCTGGTGGGAATCACCGCAGGCGCAGATACCGTCTCAGTACTTTCTGCAGTGATTATCGGACTAGTCGCCGGTGGTCTAGTGGTACTGTCGGTTATATTCATCGACTCCAAACTCAGAATTGATGATCCTGTGGGGGCTATTTCCGTTCATCTAGTCTGTGGTATCTGGGGTACTCTCGCTGTTGGTATCTTCAGTACGAATTCTGCCCACTCGTTTGCGACTCAGCTGACCGGTGTTGCGGCCTATGGTCTGGTTGTTTTTCCAGTAGCCCTGATTCTTTTCTACCTACTGAAGATTTCCTTAGGTATTAGGGTTTCAGCTGATGATGAAACGAAAGGGCTCGATCTTAGTGAGCACGGGATGGAGGCCTATGGCGGTTTTCAAATTTTCAGTGACTCCTAACTTGGATTCCTGGGGTGTGATGAGAATACGGGCATCCACCCTCAACACAACAAAGGAAGGATACAGAAAATGAAACTGATTGTTGCGATGATACAGCCCCACAAATTGCCTGATGTTAAGCAGGCGTTATTCGATGCGGAGATCTACAAGATGACCGTAACAAATGCGCTTGGATGCGGACAGCAGAGGGGGTTTACTGAAGCTTATCGAGGTGTTATCCACACCATTAATCTGCTCAAGAAAGTACGGGTCGAGGTCGCCGTCAACGAGGCGTTTGTGGAGCCCACGGTTGCTGCTATAACCAAAGGAGCACGCACGGGTAATATTGGGGATGGAAAGATTTTCATACTAGACCTCCCCGAGTGTATTCGTATACGTACTGGTGAGCGAGGATCTGAGGCTATAGGGTAATTTCATCGCAGAAGTTGAGCCAGAAATCAAGAGGCCTTAAGCTTCTGCTAGGGCCTCGATTTCGACCATAAATTCTGGGAGCGCTAAACGTTGTACTCCTAGGAGAGTCTGAGGTGGCTTTAGCCCGGTCTGCCCGATCCACTCAGCGTATATGTCGTAGTTGCTTAGGAACCCGTCTACATCGGTGGTATAGAATCGCATATAGACCACGTCTTCTCTGCCCATCCCAGCCGCTACTAGGACTTCGTCAAGATTGGCTAGAGTGCATTCTATTTGGCCTCTTATGTTGTCGGGCGACACTACTGTAAATCCCAACTCCGAATCTGGGTCAGGGGATACGGGGACTTGACCTGAACACCGAAGCCGTTGGTTAGCTCCCCTAGTCAGTTCAGCTTGATTCATGTTCCACTTGAGACCCCAGACTGTAGGGTTTATAGGTTCTCTTTCCATGCTGTATTACCTCATTTGCGTTTATTGGGACGTCCATTTTTGCGATCAGATCCCGTCATCGATAATACGGGAAAAAATATAACTGGTCATCAAGGTAAAGGGTAGCAGTTAGGCAACTGTGCTTCTTGGCTACCTGATCCGGATTTATTATTGGGGGGCACTCTGGTCAGAGAGGGTTTTAAAAGGTAGAGTTCATCCGATATGGAATCTGATACTCAGGTCAGACAGAAGACCTCAATCTGGAGGGCGCTAATCGTAGCAGCCTTCTTGATACTTGTTTTTTCGATCATGTTTATCGTACCTGAAGTTCAGGGATCTTCAGATGCGCCAGGTCTTTTTTCCCTTCTGCCCGCAGCAACAGCGATTTTACTGGCCTTTTTGACGCGTCAGGTGCTGTTTTCACTGTTTATGGGTATTGTGATGGGTGGTTTGGTTTTGGGGGATCTGAATGTCATCAGTCGCTTTATGCTGCCTGCCATTGGTTCTGAACAATATGCCCTTATCCTTGTGATTTATCTTTGGTGTCTGGGGGGGTTGCTCGGACTGTGGACCCGAACTGGAGGCTCACTGGCCTTTGCTGCTGTTGCCAGCCGAGTGCTAGTTCGAGGGCGCCGTACCGCTAAGGTATTTGCTTGGATCATGGGAATATTGTTCCACCAGGGAGGGACTATTTCCACGGTACTAGCTGGGACAACTGTCAGGCCTGTCACAGACGAACACGGTGTTTGTCATGAAGAATTAACCTATATTGTCGATTCAACTGCATCTCCAGTGGCAGCGCTTATACCACTCAACATCTGGCCTGTATATATGGCTAGTTTTGCAGCCGGCACGATTCCTTTGCTGCCAGATGAGTCCTCTGCAGTTTCTTTTTTTTACAAGTCTATTCCTTTTAATTTTTATGCCATTTTTGCAGTCGGGATGACTCTTCTACTGGCCCTTGATTGGTTGCCTTGGAGAGGTACGAAGATGGACCTTGCTATTCAGAGAGTTTCTTCTGGAGGTGGTCTTAACGCAGCTGATTCTTCTCCGTTAGTTGCAGATGAATTGAGTGTGTCTCGTGTTCCAGAGGGGTATAAGCCTTCTAGCCTTGATTTTATAGTCCCCATTTTCTCCTTGATAGGCATTGCTTTTTTTTCCTATGTACTTACGGGAACTGTAAGGATTGCGGAGGCATTCGGCTTAGCAGTCGTTATTGCAGTGATCCTAGCTTGGATCCGGGGATTGCCTTTGCAGGAGATCATTGCCGGTCTTTTGGATGGTTGTAAAGGAGTTACCTCTGGGGCCATTCTTCTGGGGTTAGCTGTGACTCTTGGAACAGTTTCCAGGGAGTTACGAACGGCTGACTATCTCGTAGATAAAATTGGGCAGTGGATCTTGCCAGCAATCTTGCCAGCAATCTTGATGGCGCTTTGTATGCTAGTAGCGTTCTCTATCGGGTCATCTTTTGGAACGTTTGCAGTGATTATTCCTCTTGCTATACCAATGGCTTGGTCGCTTTCTCCCGAGTCTACATATATCTCATTATGTTTTGCCTCAGTTGTAGGAGGATCGTTGTTTGGGGACCAATGTTCTCCTATCTCGGACACTACCATTTTATCTTCGCTAGCTTGTAGTGCGGATGTGATGGATCATGTGGCAACCCAGTTGCCGCTCGCTCTTGCAGCGGCCTTTCTAGCCGCGATGACGTCTACGATTTTCGCGCTAGTTTTTATCGTTTGAACTC
>CAYXBG010000015.1:0-27504 GCA_964463145.1 uncultured Acidobacteriota bacterium | reverse complement strand
CGACGGCAACCTGCCATGGACTGTGTTGAAGCCGTGAGCTATACTCAAGAACTACGCAGAGGTCTTACTTGAACAACCAATACCGCTCATTTTTGCTACCTGGTAGGGGTTAACCCCAGACAAAAACATCGCCTTGATGATTTGGTTTGTTACCGCATCGTGACCGCACCCGGCACACAAGGTCGAGGCCCCTCCCCGATAATCCTTGACAGTTAAGCCAACCTGATTTGTACCCTTCTTAGATCCAGAAGATTTGGAATCGGCAGTTTTGATACCCATTACTCATCCCTCTCTGTTGACTCAGACTCACTTACTACATGTTCAGTGATAAACCTAGCTGAGATGGACAACCCATCGTAATGGAGGATTTTACGAATCTTGCCCTGTTGCTCCCCGACTTCTAATCGGATAATGTCGGCGAGTTGGCCATCCCTGTTTTGCTCAATTACAAACACGGCCTCATGGTCGCTCACAAACTCTCGCACCGCAGACGTCATCGGAAGAGCCCTCATCCTCAAATAACTGCTTTTTATCCCGTATTCGGACTCCAACTGCTCTCGACACTCCTCCATGGCAGCATCAGTAGATCCGTAGGCTATGAGTCCAACCGAAGCATCCTTGACCTGTTCGATAATAGGCCCAGGAACATACTTTTTGGCCGTCTCATACTTGACCAAAAGACGATCTAAATTAGCCGTATAATCGTCTGGCTTTTCTGAGTAAACCGCATCCTCATTGTGCCCACTTCCACGAGTCAAATAGGCCGCCAATGGGTGCTCTGTCCCAGGCAAGGTCCGGAAAGGAATTCCATCTCCATCCACATCCCGATAACGGCCAAATTCTCCCATCTTTTCAAGATCTTCAGCTGAAAGCACCTTCCCTCGGTCATATGGTTTTGTAGGATAATCAAAAGGCTCAGTCATCCAGTTGTTCATTCCAAGGTCGAGATCACTAGCAACAAAAATTGGCTGCTGGAGACGTTCCGCCAAATCAAACGAAAGCTGAGCAAACTCAAAACACTCCTTCATATCGGCCGGAAAAAGAATTATATGTTTCGTGTCGCCGTGCGAGTTCTGGTAGAGCTGACTGATGTCCCCCTGAGATGTACGGGTTGGCAGGCCCGTACTAGGCCCCATTCGTTGGATATCAAAAATGACACATGGAATTTCTGCAAAGTAAGCCAATCCCACAAACTCCGACATCAAAGAGATCCCAGGACCAGATGTAGCAGTCATCGCACGGGCACCGGCCCAACCGGCCCCTATCACCATTCCCACAGCAGCCAACTCATCCTCTGCCTGCACAATTGCAAAATTAGACTTCCCAGTATCCTTATCGGTACGGAATCTACCTGCATACTGGGCGACGGTCTCACAAAGACTACTGGACGGGGTTATTGGGTACCAGGTGGCTACAGTGAAACCACCAAAAACACAACCGAGAGCAGCGGCCGAGTTGCCATCGATGATTATCTGGTCACTAGTCGCATCCATCCTCTCAATCCGATATGGGTCCAACTTCTCCAAATTCTCCTTTGCATATCGTGCGCCCAGATGGGCAGCTTTGATATTGAAATCGATAGCTTTTTTCTTTTTCTTGAACCACTTGCCAATAGTGGACTCAATCTCCTGCATTTCGATACCGAGAATTTCAGCCACAGTTCCAACATAGATCATGTTTGCAACTAATTTTCTTAGTCTCACGTCTCGAACGATTTCAGAGGCTAGCTTAGAAAAGGGCACGGAATAAAAAATCAGGTCGTCACGGAGTCTCGAGAGGCGTAATTTCTCCTCATAAATAACTACATTACCTGACTCCAGCTGATCGACATCTTCCTTTGCAGTCTGAGGATTCATCGCAACCAGGAGATCAATTGCCCTCTTTCGAGATGTGTATCCGTACTTGGAGGCCCTAATGGTGAACCAGGTAGGTAATCCAGCAATGTTGGAGGGAAATAGATTTTTACCACTTATGGGGACGCCCATTTGAAAAATGGAGCGCATGAGAACGTTGTTTGAAGACTGACTTCCCGAACCATTAACAGTGGCAACCTGAATACTCAGATCGTTGACCACCTCAACTACATCCACATCCCTGGACTTAACAGCTGCACTGTCTAGCATCTGGACACCACTCAACGGTTCTCACTCCAAAAGAGCCGACGGATCAACAACGTCGGCACATATTAGCAAACTTGTCTGTACGGATTCACAGTTTTATTGCGTGGTCCCAGAGCAAAATGACCGATTAAGTTAAAGGCGTGATGTAATTCAACAATTGTCACAAAGGACGCTCGCTACAGATTTAGTCTCCGTCACCCCAAACTACCACTGCTCTTCCTCCAATTTTACCCTATATCAAAGCCTACAAGATAGATTTACTTCTAGGAAATCGTTGCTTTTTTGAATGCCGTTGACTCGGTGGGATCTTCCCCTGAGTCACACTCATTTCAACTGGACCAATTAGACTTGCCTGACCTACTACGATTTTGCGTTCACGCTCAGCTTCAAGAAAGCTCTCCATTCACTTCGTATTGACGGACCTAAGAGGTCGGATAACATCCATGAAGCTCGACACCGAAAACACCGCCTCCCCTATTCCCGGCTGGCCGTAACCCGGAGGCGAGGGCAGTTCGTACTTTTCCAATAACCTTCTCCACTCCCGCAGGAGCAAGAGATGATAGGCCAACGGAGCACCGCCTGGATTTCCTTTACCCAAAACGCTGATCGGTTCTGGGCACCAGGTCGTAAAACGTGGGAGTATGCCTCTGGACATGAAGAAGTCCAATCCTTCAGAGGTAGACTCCACTGCTTCCTCTGGCACCTTGAACCCATGAGGGCTAGACATCTCAATTCCGGCGACAAAGTTTGGAATAACGTTCTCTGCCCCGAATACATCAGCCGCATCGACAACCCTTGAGATCCACTCGTCACGACCGACAAAACGGCTTTTGCCAGCACAAATAATTTCGAACAACCGACGATCCCAGACCTCGTAGTTAGGATGATATATATCAACTCCACAATCCTTAAACCGTTGGACTTCATTTTTAGGCAATGCTTGTACAACAACTTTACTTATCCAGCGCCCAGGAAAACGTTTCTCAATCGCTTCCGGATACTGTGCATAAAATTCAACTTCACTCAAATTATCGAGGGTTGACGTAATGCTCCCACCCGTCACTGTGTAGGCCCCGCTGACAGTATCTGTATCGTTGATGATTGACAGAGCCTCTAGAACCTCCTCCACAGTTTTGACAGCGGTATAGGAGCGTCCAGTGCCTTTCTGTTGGCGATAGTTTTCATTGATGTCACAGAACTGGCATTCCTCTTTTTTGCCAAAGTATTGGCAAATACGAAAAACAGTTAGATACAGAAGATATCCCCACTCGATGGTAGGGCAGATGTCGGTCAAGGGCTTCCCATTCGAAAGTGACTTTTTGTAATAATCGGGGACTGCTTGCAAAACGACTTCGCAGATCTCTTCTGATTCCAGGGTCAGGACAAGACGACCGTCTTCAGAAAGCTCCACTTTGTACAGGGATGCCGGATTGAGGCGTACCGAAACAATGGTGCGCCGGAAGTTACGAGCGCCTCCAATCAAACAGAGCTCTTCGGGCGCCCTTATGTTCTCTTGTCTGCCCATTTCTGAGATGGGTAAGAAATCAAAGGAAAAAATGAAATAGGCTTTGGGTTTGCATCCCGACGCTATCCTAAGAGCGTCCTCGCTGAAAGCTAAACCCGAACGCAGGATATCCTCTTTAAAAGCTACCTCTAAAGGCAAATCACAAAAGTGCTCAGCCATCTCATTGACGTGGTCCAGGCGCGCGCTCATACTACCCCGCTCTTTTTCGGAAATTCCTTCATCTTCTATATTTAGAAGTCCTCGTTCTCCACAGTATAGCCTTTGTCGTTTCTTTAGACCCCTGCCTTCCAGATAGAAATCTCAAGAATAGATAAGACGTATCGTCTCCTAGACTGCACATGCAATGCACCAGAACCTTGACTAGAGACTCCCCCGACTTATAATAGAATGCTTTTCCACGACCTTTAGCCTCGGAGGAGATCGATGCCAACAGACAAAGGACCACTTAAGAAATCAAAAGCAATTTCTTCCTATGAGGAAGCCTTGATACTCCTTCACAAAGAGGACTATACGAAAGCCCAATCAGCCTTTCAAAGTATTATAGAGAAATGTGAAGAGGAGAGGGAGGTGACCTCTCGCGCCAAAATCTTCCTTGAGATTTGTCAGAAGAGGATTGACGAACAAGGACAACAGGCAAAATTAGACGCACAGGGACATTATGACCAAGGGATTCTGCACCACAATCAAGGCGAATGGAATGAAGCCCTCGAAGCCTTTGAAAACTCTTTGAAAGGAGCTAAAAAGGACTCGGGCAGTGATTTTGTCTATCGCGCAGTGGCGGCCACATATGCTCGCCTAGGAGATGTAGAACAAGCTATCACTTACCTTACAAGAGCCATTGAGAGTAATGAGGTGCACCGTTTCCAGGCCCAGCACGACCCTGATTTCGAACCCTTTATCTCAGATGAACCCTTCCAGAGTTTGCTCTGGCCCGATCAGGAAGACCAACCGATTTAAAAACCCAGAGCACGTTTTTTCGCCAGGGAAAGTCCGTATCGGCTAAAGATAGCTGATACCTTGAGAACAAAGGTGAGCTGCTTGCTTGTGTTGGTTTTGACCGGGGAAAACCGACCAGCCAGCCACAAATAATCGTTGGAGGAGATGACGAATGGACAATACAGGAAAGCGTTATGCCATCGTCCTCGCCGCTGGGAAAAGTAAACGATTCCAATCGGGAATCCCCAAAGTTCTACATCCGTTGTGTGGCAAGAAGATGTTGGAGCATATCCTAGACCAACTAATGGAGTTAGACCTAGATACCATTTTCCTGGTGGTTGGATTGGACTCTTCTCCAATCCGGGAAGCACTCTCTGGTTATCCGATTGAATTCATCGTGCAGGAAAAACAACTGGGTACAGGACACGCTGTCTCAGCAGTTCTCCCCCATCTCAAAGGGAAACGGGGGTCTGCATTCGTACTGTATGCAGATACTCCTCTGATCACGGCTGTTCAGCTGGAAAAGCTAGAGAAAATACGCCAGAAATCGAATGCTTCTTTAGCCTTGATCACTAGCCGACATGATAATCCTACCGGTTACGGACGTATACTTCGCGATTCTGACGGAGTGCCTCTCGCGGTGATAGAAGAAAAGGATACAACCCCATTACAAAGAGAGATTCAAGAAACAAATCCCGGCTTCTACTGCTTTAATCTAGACCGACTAGCCCCCGCCCTCGAGTCCCTGAGCAACAATAATGCCCAGAGGGAATATTATGTTACGGACACAGTCTCGATCCTGTACCAACAAGGCCATAAGTTGGTCAGTGTAGATGTGCCTCCTGAAGAAGTATATGGCGTCAATACCCAAACTCACCTAGCCATTGCAGAGTCGATATTACGTCAGAGAATCAGGCAAGGATGGATCAGAGAGGGGGTCAAAATTTCACAGCCAGAATCGGTTCTGATCGACGCGACTACAACTCTCCATTGTGACGTCACAATAAAATCTGGAGTCGCTATCTTCGGTGAGTCGCAACTTGCACAAGGGTGTGTACGTGGCTCAAATACAATACTTGAAGACACTATACTAGAGGCAGGCGCCAGTATCGGAGCCAACTGCGTTATCCGAGGAGTCAAGATAGGTAAGGACTCAAAAATTGGACCTCTTAGCCACATAGACAATGCGGTAGTCGGCGCCAATGTAATTATTGGAGATGGCACAGCCACCTATAATTCTGACAGGGGCAGGGAAAACAAGATCCAGATCGGCGACGATGTTCTAGTCGGCAAAAAATGTAAACTAATTGCCCCAATCACCATCAAATCCAGGTCGACCGTGGCGGACGAGTCCACAGTCAGTGCCGATATCCTTACCGATGATACACCAACCGGATAGTCTAACCTCCCTGGTGATACTCCTGCAGGCTTTTGACGATTATTTCCCCCCTCTGTAGAGCCCTAACAGATTTTATGGCGGCCGCAGCCGCGGAAAGTGTCGTTATACAAGGAGTTTGATAATCCACACAGGCTCTCCTAATGGCCTTCTCATCAAAAAAAGATTCGCGCCCTAGAGGAGTATTTACTACCAGGTCAATCGCCTCACTGCGAATCAAATCAACAATATTGGGACGACCTTCGTTTACCTTATAAACCTGTTCAACCTCAAGGCCTCTTTCTTGGATTTTGGTCGCTGTACCCTTCGTTGCAACAAGTCGGAATCCACCCTTGGAGAATTCTTCAGCCAGATCCCCTATTGAACGCTTGTCACGATCATTCACACTTAAAAAAGCCACTCCACCTTTTGGGAGGAGCATACCCGCACTTAACTGAGCTTTACCATAAGCCGTCCCAAAATTGTCTGACACCCCCATGACTTCACCAGTTGAACGCATCTCTGGCCCTAGAATTGTGTCTACTCCTGGAAATTTATGAAATGGGAAAACCGGTGCCTTGATAAAGAAGTGATCCACTTCTAGATCTGCTCTAAGACCTAGCTCTCGAAGTGTTTTCCCGATCATGAGCTGAGCACCAATTTTGGCCAAAGGGATGCCAGTAGCCTTACTCACAAAGGGCACTGTCCTACTAGCTCGGGGGTTTACCTCCAAAACGTATACTTTATTATCCGCGACCGCAAATTGAATGTTCATAAGGCCGACAACACCCAACCTTATACCAAGCTCCCTGGTGTATTCCCGCATTACCTTGAGATGACCTTCATCTATAGAAACAGGAGGTAAAACCGAAGTACTATCACCCGAGTGAATACCAGCTTCTTCGATGTGCTCCATAAGGCCACCGATGATGACCTCTTTTCCATCACAAAGAGCATCGACGTCGAACTCTTGTGCATCCTCCAGAAACCGATCAATGAGGAGCGGATGGTCTTCCGCAAGATCTACCGCAGTTGACACATATTTCTGCAGTGACTCATCATCATAGATAATAGCCATGGCTCTCCCCCCTAGTACATAGGAGGGACGAACAAGTACCGGATAACCGATCTCACGAACCACAGCTTCCGCTTCTTGCACAGAACTTGCTGTTCCGTTCTCCGGTTGTGGAATGTCAAGCTCGAGGAGAAGCTTTCCAAACCGACCTCGGTTTTCGGCTAGATCTATGGATTCAGGAGAAGTACCTATCACCGGAACACCTGCCCTGTATAACTGGAGTGCCAGTTTTAGTGGGGTCTGACCTCCGAACTGGACAATTACCCCAGTCGGTTTCTCGACAGTAACCACTGCCATGACATCTTCGAACGTTAGTGGTTCAAAATAGAGCCGATCTGAGGTGTCGTAATCAGTCGAAACGGTTTCAGGATTACAGTTCAGCATTACCGTTTCGAAGCCCTCCTGCTTTAGGGCAAATGCAGCATGACAACAACAGTAGTCGAATTCGATACCCTGCCCAATACGGTTGGGACCGCTACCGAGGATAATAACCTTTTTAGATTCACTAGGTTCGGATTCATCTTCCATCTCATAGGCTGAATAGAGATAAGGCGTGAAAGACTCAAACTCGGCGGCACAAGTGTCCACCCTTTTATAGACGGGTTCGATCCCGTGACGAAGTCGGAAATCTCTGACATCGCTATCAAGCAACTTGGCACCCACTTCAGACTTCATAATTTCGGCCAACTGAAAGTCGGATAAACCTGCAGCTTTAGCCTCCTTAAGCTTTTCTGGTGATACCGCTTCTAAGCTCTGTCCTTGGAGCTCCTGTTCTAGTTTGACCACCCTTTGAAAATTACCTAGAAACCACGGATCGATTCCAGTAAGTTCGTGAATCTTATCAATCGAGTATCCTTGGAGAATCGCAAGGCGCAAGTAAGCAAGCCTGGCCGGAGTCGGGAGCTTCAGATGTTCATCCAGTCGAGTGGGGTCGATAGCTTCAGAAGATAGTGTCTTGCCTGTCTCTAGAGACCTAACTCCTTTCCACAGAGCCTCTCTGAAGGTCCTACCGATAGCCATTACTTCGCCTACCGATTTCATTTGTGTTCCCAGGTGTGGTTCTGTCGGCGGAAATTTCTCGAAGTTCCAGCGCGGTATCTTAACGACTACATAATCCAAAGTCGGCTCAAAGCAGGATGGAGTCTTGAGGGTGATATCGTTAGGTATCTCATCCAGGGTATATCCTACCGCCAGCTTGGCAGCAATTTTTGCTATTGGGAATCCTGTGGCCTTAGAAGCGAGCGCAGAACTTCGACTCACCCGCGGATTCATTTCTATGATGACAACCCTACCGTTTTGAGGATTTACTCCGAATTGAATATTCGAGCCCCCCGTTTCAACCCCAACCCTTCGGATTACTTGCTTGGAAAGATCCCTCAATTTCTGATATTCAGGGTCACTTAATGTCTGGGCTGGTGCCACAGTAATCGAGTCACCGGTGTGAACTCCCATTGGGTCGAAATTCTCGATCGAGCAAATAATCACTACGTTGTCGTTGAGATCACGCATGACCTCAAGTTCGAATTCTTTCCACCCGATTATGGATTCCTCTATCAGCACCTCCTGGATAGGAGAGGACTGTAAGCCCCTACTAACTATTTCTCGAAATTCCTCTGCATTAAATGCAATCCCACTCCCCGAACCACCTAAGGTAAATGAGGGACGAATGACAGCCGGCAACCCTACTCGGCCTAGAATCGACAGCGCCTCCTTCATACTTTTAGCAAAACCTGAAGCCGGCACATCCAGCCCAATTTCCTCCATAGCGGCCCGGAACAGGCGGCGATCTTCGGCGACCTGAATAGCATCTAATTTTGCTCCAATTAGCTCTACACCATATTCCTCAAGCACCCCGTTCTCACAAAGTTCCACCGCCAAATTAAGTGCTGTTTGCCCTCCAACCGTAGGTAATAAAGCGTCTGGCCTCTCTCGTTTAATTATTTCGGCTACATACTCAACTGTGAGAGGCTCTATATAAGTCCTTTTTGCAAGATCCGGATCGGTCATTATCGTCGCAGGATTCGAGTTCACCAGGACTACATCAAATCCATCCGAGGCTAACGCCTTGCATGCCTGTGTACCTGAATAATCAAATTCGCATGCCTGGCCTATGACTATTGGTCCAGATCCTATAATTAGTATTTTTTGGAGATCGGTCCGTCTGGGCATTGTCTTATTTCAAAAGCCTCTTAGCCTAAACAGCTAGTGTGTGTAGCTGATGTTTCTTTATTCTAGATCCGTGTGCACCTAAACAACTCTGTGTTACAGCCAATTCAATCGCCAATTTTTGCCTCAAGATTTATCCTTCATCATCTTGATGAAGTCGTCAAATAAGTACAGCGAATCCCTGGGTCCAGGAGATGCCTCCGGGTGATATTGAACGGAAAAAGCGGGGATCGAACGATGACGTATACCTTCCAAAGTTTGGTCGTTTAAGTTGAAGTGTGTGCAATCAACTTCGGAAGCGTTAAGGGACTCAGGGTCAACAGAAAAACCGTGATTCTGGCTAGTAATCTCGACTCGACCCGTCAGTTGATTCATCACAGGTTGATTAGCGCCACGGTGACCAAACTTCAGCTTGAAAGTTTTACCTCCAAGGGCTAGGCCCAGCAGTTGATGGCCTAGACAGATCCCAAAAACAGGCTTTGTCCCTAGCAATAACCTAATCTCTTCTACTATGGCCTCAAGAGGTTCAGGATCTCCAGGCCCATTGGAAAGAAAAACCCCATCGGGATTCAGACTTAGTACTTGATCTGCCGAGGTCGCTGAAGGAACTACCGTAACATCACAATTTCGCTTCGATAGGCAATTTAAAATGTTGGTCTTGATCCCAAAATCATAGGCCACCACTTTAAACCTTGATTCCGCCTCAGCCTTTCGCTCATAGGCCTCCTCACAGGTCACTCGCTGGACATAATCACTTCCACTCATACGAGGATGGGAGCTCACTTTTTCTCGAAGTGAATCGTGAGAGAAATCAGTACTGGAAATAATCCCTCGCATAGCCCCTTGAGTACGAACATGTCGAACAAGCGCCCGTGTATCAATCCCCTGAATGCCAGAGATCGAATGCTGCCTTAGATATTCATCCAGTGTCTGCTGGCCCCGCCAGTTACTAAATGCCCGGCTACATTCACGTACTACAAACCCTTCGACGAAAGGTCTTCTAGATTCAATATCCTCTTCATTGGTGCCGTAGTTACCCATTTCGGGTTGAGTCATCACCACAATCTGTCCTGCATAAGAGGGATCGGTTAGAACTTCTTGGTATCCTGTCATCGAGGTGTTGAAAACCACCTCACCCAATGTCCCATTAGAATCACCGAAGGAGAACCCTTCGTAGAAAACACCATCTTCAAGATAGAGAATTGCTCTGCTCAAATCCGTATTAAACTACCGCGCAAATGAAAAGATATCAAACCTGTTACGATAGTTTTTAAGATTGTCGATCGATTGATCAATCCAGGAGTCCGATTTTAGAAACGGGCCAATATCGAAAAATTGCTCTGCCAAAAATAAATTTAGCAGGCACACATCCCCAGTGACGACTGTCGTTACTGGAGCTTCTGTGGTCCCCCATTACATAATAATTACCCTCAGGAACTGTGACCGATGGATATGCTTGGTAATCGCGAGCATCGGTCCGCACATACTCCTCTTGGAGTTGATTACCGTTGACGTAGACTGCGCTTGCACGCACCTCGACTGTATCCCCTGGAAGGCCAATTACCCTTTTGATAAAAGACTTTTTCCGATCCTTAGGATACCAGAACACCACTACGTCATGGCGTTCTATCTCGCTGAAACGATAGAGGAACTTATTGACAAAAACGCGCTCCTGATTCACCAGATGAGGCTGCATGCTAGTTCCTTCTACACGCACCGGCTGGACTACAAAAACAATAATTAAAATCGCTGTAACGCCAGCGAAAAGAAT
The DNA here is from genome assembly GCA_964463145.1 of uncultured Acidobacteriota bacterium. GTDB lineage: Bacteria > Acidobacteriota > UBA6911 > RPQK01 > CBDAPI01 > CAYXBG01. Next base: position 16,536 of record CAYXBG010000015.1, on the reverse strand, counting down.
ATCACGTGTCCAACCTCTCAACTCTCCAAGAATCCAAAGAGGACCGGTTTGGGATCGATCTCCTGATTTTTTTTCGGATTCTCCCATATTTACCAAAAGCCCTCAGGCAGTGAGAGGCCGAGGATATTGACATCGAATTCAGATGTCATCGTCGAGATCCGATTCGACTAATCTTCCAGAATCTCTCTCTCTTTTTGATTTGATAGACCCTCAACCCTAAGAACAAACTCGTCCGTGACTTTCTGAACAGCAGCCAATCCCTTAAATTCATCGTCTTCGGAGATTTCCTTATTCTTCAGGGCTTTCTTGAGAGTTTCATTCGAATCTCGCCGGATGCTACGCAGAGCTGTTTTATGCTCTTCACTGATACGATGGACTTGTTTTGCTAGCTCCTGACGACGTTCATGCGTGAGGGGAGGAATCGGGACTCGGATTATCTTCCCATCATTAGCCGGGTTGATGCCCAGGTCGGAAGAAAGCATTGCTCGTTCAATCTCACGGATCTGAGACACATCCCAAGGCTGAATGGTAATCATAGTTGGCTCCGGAACATGCAAGGTGGCCAACTGATTAATAGGTGTTGATGTCCCATAATAATCCACGAGAATGCCATCAAGTAGATGGACCGACGCTCTGCCAGTCCGAATGATGGAGAGACTTCGAGTTAAATCCTCAATCGTCTTGTCCATTCGACCCCGGGTTGTATCCAACAAAACTGAGATCATACTTACCCCTCTTACCTAGAGCTGTAGGAACTCTAGCTACCCGGTTCATTTGAGATCAGAGAGCCCACCTCTTTACCAAGAACAATATCCTTAATATTATCTCTTTTCAGTAGATCGAAAACAATAATCGGCAGGTTGTGTTCCTGGCAAAGACTGACCGCTGTACCATCCAGTACCTTGAGATTCTTACTTAAAACCTCGTTGTAAGAGATGTGCCGACGAAATTCGGCCTTCTCGTCCAAAGCTGGATCAGAATTAAAGACACCATTGACCTTGGTTCCCTTCAAGAAAACCTCTGCCCCGATCTCCATGGCACGGAGTGCTGCCGCCGTATCTGTAGAAAAATATGGATTACCAGTGCCTGCGGCCAGAATGACTATTCGCCCTTTTTCGAGATGACGAATAGCCCTACGTCGGATAAAAGGCTCTGCAACTTCCGCCATATTAATCGCACTTAATACCCTGGTGAAGGTTCCAATTCTCTCGAGAGCGTTTTGAAGAGCTAGAGAATTGATTACCGTCGCCAACATACCCATATAGTCGCCGGTAGCTCTATCGAACCCCGATTCACTAACGTTGACGCCGCGGATGATATTCCCGCCACCAACAACAATTGCCACCTCGACACCCAGCTGGTGTACTTCCTGGATCTCGACAGCAATTTCTTGCATCATTGCCGGTTCGACACCGAAAGACTGACCGCCAATGAGAGCCTCCCCACTAAGCTTGAGCAGTACTCGTTTGTATACAGGCCTTGCAGATGTAGGATCAGACGGTCTTGAATCTAGTGGCTTGCCCTGGTCAGTAACCATCTACCGTCCTTTTTGGCCTCGAACAAATCGAAACTACCAACTACTCGACGACTACTCGCCGATTTTGAAGCGTACAAAGCGACCTACCTGAATATTTTCACCCAACTTTGCTATTGCCGCTTTGATCAGTTCCTCAATTTTCATATCAGCATCTTTTACAAAGGCCTGCTCGTAAAGACAAACCTCAGAGTAATATTTCTTAAGGCGACCTTCAACAATTTTGTCGGCGATCTTTTCAGGTTTTCCTTCCTGAAGAGCCTGGGCCCTAAAAATTTGGGACTCTTTTTGGATCTCTGCTTCAGGCACATCTTCAGGCTTAATGTGCTGAGGATTTGAGGCTGCAATGTGCATTGACAGGTCGTGAACTAGTTCTTGGAAATCCGTTGTGCGAGCAACGAAATCTGTTTCACAGTTGACCTCTACAAGCACTCCTAGTTGCCCTCCGGCGTGGATATATTGGCCAATCAGACCCTCCCTAGCCTCTCGACCGGACTTTTTATCTGCTGCCGCAATCCCCTTTTCGCGTAAAAGTCGAGTAGCCTTATTTATATCACCGTCCACCTCTTTCAGGGCCTTCTTGCAATCCATCATGCCTGCACCGGTCTTACCGCGCAGTTCCTTCACTAGCTGGGCACTAATCCCCATCTCTCCACTCCTTTCGGGATCTCATCTGAAGCTGAAAAGACGGCTTCGAACGGACTCGCCTATCGACTAGGCAGGTTCTTTACTCTCTGTTACTTCTGATTCTGGCTCTCCCGAGCCAGTCTCCTGCGGCTCATCGGCCTGGACATTTTCGACTTTGGGAACAGACTTTTCTTCCGTTGCTGCAGCTGCTGCTGCCCCCTCTGCTTGCTTCACCTGATGAACCTTCTGCTTAACCTTCGCTGCCGAATCAGAAGAAGCTGAAACCTCTTCTTGAGGGCTCTCAATTGCCGGGACTGGTGCACTAGCCTCATCTTGCTTCGCGATAGCGGCTGCGATAGCCTCATCCTTGGCCTTGCGCGCCTCTTTTCGTGCCGCTGCCTCCCTGGCAGCACGCTCTTTTTCTACCTTGGTCTCTGCTTCTACTTTGGTATCGTAGAGGGCTCGTCCAGCTCGAATAGCATCTGCTATAGCTGAAGAAATTAGGCGTACAGATCTCAAAGCATCATCGTTACCAGGTATAACATGATCAACCTTGGTTGGATCACAATCGGTATCAACAAGAGCTATAACTGGTATTCCCAGTCGCCTAGCCTCAGTCACTGCTATGGACTCGCGGGCCGAGTCAACTACAAATAAGGCTCCGGGCAGTCGATTCATTGAACGGATCCCTCGAAGATTTTTTTCAAGTTTTTTCCGTTCACGTTCCAGTTGAGCTGCTTCCTTCTTCGATACCTTTCGGTAAAAATTTTCGGCCTTCATTCGCTCTAGTTCTTCATATCGCTTTAGACTATTACGTATTGTCGCAAAATTGGTTAGCAGTCCTCCTAACCACCTGTTAGTGACAAAGTACATTCCGCACCGACTAGCTTCTTCCTCTATAGCTTCTTGAGCCTGCCGCTTAGTCCCGACGAACAGCACCGATCGGCCGCTGGCCGAAAGCTCAGAGACAAACTCCACAGCACTTTTAAAGAGGTGCAAAGTTTTCTGGAGATCAATGATATAGATACCGTTCCGCTCTCCGAAAATGTAACTCCGCATCTTCGGATTCCAGCGGTGCGTTTGGTGCCCGAAATGGACACCTGCTTCAAGTAGCTGTGTTATTGAGATCGCAGCCAAGACGACCCTCCTAAATTATCGTTTGGAAAATTGATATCGTTTCCTGGCACCCGGCTGTCCAGGTTTTTTTCTCTCTTTGATTCTGGGATCACGCCTCAAGAACCCTGCTTTTTTAAGTACAGGCCTAAGCTCAAGATCAAAGTTAATCAGTGCACGGGACATACCTAAACGAATAGCCCCAGCCTGACCAGTCATTCCACCACCCTTGACATTCACATAAATGTCGAACTTGTCTGCCATATCCGTAAGTGTCAAAGCTTCGAGGGCGACAGCCCTCTGTGCATTGCCAGTGAAGTATTCCTGCAAATCCACGCTATTAACCACAAACTGCCCCGCACCTGGCATCAGAAACACTCGTGCCGTCGATGTTTTTCTCTTGCCAGTACCGTAGTATTGAACTTTCTCCACTTAAACCAACCCCTATGAATATAGATCTAACGACTGCGGTTTTTGAGATGTATGCGGGTGTTCTGGCCCAGCATAGACTTTCAGCTTCGACAGCATTTTATTGCCAAGTTTAGTTTTAGGAAGCATACCTTTTACGGCCCTTTTCAGAACTCTGTCTGGGTAAGTTTCCAGGAGTCGCCCTGCCGATATTTTCTTAATTGCTCCTGGGTAACCGCTGTGCCGATAATACATCTTCCCAGTCTTCTTTTTCCCGGTTAGATGTACCTTTTCGGCATTAACAACAACGACAAAATCCCCACAATCCAAAAAGTCTGTATAGATAGGCTTCTCCTTACCCATCAGAATAGAGGCAATCCGAGAAGCTAACCTACCCAGCACCAAACCATCCGCATCAATGACAAACCACTGTCTGTCTATATCCGCAGGCTTGGGAATGAAACTCCTCACTTCTTGCCCCCTCAATCCAAAATACTGACCTAAAACCAAACACAGAAAATACAGGAGCTTACAAAAGAAAGTCAAGGTTCTCGTGCCCTTTAGAACCGGTACTTTTCGCTTTTCCAGGACACAACATCCCCAACCTCTCCACGCCTACTTCTAGAGCACTACTTGTGCTTAAATAAGGTCGCACATGACAATGAATCTTTTATCCGATTTCGATACCCGCCATAATCAGTTCCTATCCAAGCTCGAGGATCATGCACTAGATGGATTCCTTACCTCCAAAACTGAGAATCTCAAATACCTCTTCAACATCGAATGCAGTGTCGGATTTGCACTAACATTTGAGGGATCATCTACTCTAATCGTTGATAGTCGCTATATAAATCAAGCTCAGAATCAATCATTGCACTGTCAAGTTGAGCTAGCCTCAGATGGCTTGGAGAAAGCTATCCAAACTCAACTCAACACCAAAAAAGGGTCTCTCGGGTTCGAAGCAAACCATTTACCCTACAGGACGGCCTCTATTTTAAAAGAATCGGGGCCTAATCTTGACCTCATTGGCCAGGAACAACTAATCGAAGAACTACGACAGATCAAAAGTCTCGCCGAATTAGAAAAAATCCGTCATGCGTTCCAAACTGCCCTGTCAGTTCACGATTCCGTATTTGGCGACATCTCTCTCTGGGGGAAATCTGAATCTGAAATTGCGGCGAGACTTGACTTCGAAATGCGCTTAGCTGGATCGGAGCGACCGGCTTTCGAGACAATGGTCCTGTCGGGATCTCGATCAGCCCAGCCTCATTCTCGTCCTTCTTACAATCCGATCGACAACAATTCCCCTCTACTAGTGGACTTCGGGGCTGTTATTGATGGGTACCACAGTGACAACACCCGAATCCATCTCCCTTCAGGTTTAGATCAACTGGAAATCCTAGATATAGTACAGGAAGCACAAGATAGGGCAATAGAGGCCATTAAACCGGGCATACCAGCCTTCGAATTGGACAAGATCGCACGTCAATTCATTACAGAAAGGGGGTTCGGTAATAATTTCGGGCATGGGCTAGGCCACGGGCTAGGCCTCGCTGTGCACGAGTTACCAAGAATAAATGCATCTTCCAATGTCCTGTTGGAAGAAGGCATGGTATTTACTGTGGAACCGGGGATCTACATTCCGGACGTATTTGGAGTCCGTTTGGAGGAGGCTGTTATTGTGACATCCAAGGGATGTGATGTGCTTTCTGGGTAGTCTTGCCCCCCCCAGCCAAACTCAGGAGAACGGCCAGCCCCGATTTTGGGATATCTCTATCAAGCCTTACCATTGACTATTCAGGTGCTAGTGAGGAAAATGGCTGGACCCCTGGAGGAGCACAAAGCAGAATGCAAATTAAGGAACTAGAAGAACTGATCCAATTGATCGAGCGATCTGAGATCGAGGAATTCGAACTGGAACGGTCGGGCACAAAGATCAAAATTCGGAAATCTCGCTCCGATGAGGACAAACGTCCAGTATTAGTTTCAGCCCCTCTGGGGCCTGGAGCCCCAGTTCTCCCTACAGAAATCGAGGCCAGCCTTGATACTAGCCCCTCAGCAGCGGAAAGTTCGCCTGAGTTAGACGAATCACTACATCTTTTTAAGTCCCCTATAGTTGGGACTTTCTATCTAAGCTCCAAACCCGACGCACCAGCCTTTGTAGAAATAGGTCAACAGGTACAAGAGGGGACGGTGCTGTGCATCATAGAAGCAATGAAAATTTTCAACCAGATTGAATCCGATACAACCGGAGAGATAGTTAGAGTCCTTGCAGAGAATGGTCAACCGGTTGAATATGGCGAGACTCTTTTTGAGATCCGCCTTAACACCTGAAGTGATGTTCAAAAAGGTTTTAGTTGCCAACCGGGGCGAAATCGCACTCCGCATTATTTGCGCCTGCAAAGAATTAGGAATTGAAACGGTAGCAGTCTACTCTGTGGCGGACAGCGATTCGCTCCACGCGCGCTTTGCTGATGAGGCCATCTGTATAGGTCCCTCTCCAAGCTCCGAAAGCTACCTGAATATTCCAAGCATTATCAGTGCGGCTGAAATCGCAGATGTAGATGCCATTCACCCTGGCTATGGATATCTGGCAGAGAGCGGAGACTTCGCAGATGTATGCGAGACCTGCGGCATCAAATTCATCGGACCTTCTGCTACCTCAATCGAACTCATGGGGGACAAGGCAAAGGCCCGAGAAACCATGCAAAATGCCGGTCTTCCAATTATTCCTGGGTCCGGGGTAGTCGAGATGGATCCTGAAAAGATCCTGACCCTCGGTAAAAAAATTGGGTACCCAATGATTGTTAAAGCCTCAGCAGGTGGTGGAGGACGAGGTATGCGCATAGTCCACCACTCAGACGATCTCATCGAATCCGTTTCTACTGCTCAGTCTGAGGCTCAGAGCGCTTTCGGAAACGCAGAAGTTTATCTCGAACGTTATTTAATCAATCCTCGCCATATAGAGTTTCAAATTCTGGCTGACGAACATGGCAAGGTCATCCATCTTGGAGAACGTGAGTGCTCAATTCAAAGACGTCATCAGAAATTGATAGAAGAATCTCCAAGTCCTCTCATGGAGGACTCACTCCGTGAGTCCATAGGGAGGAAGATTTGCGAGTCCGTTTCCTCTATCGGTTATTCAAATGCTGGAACCATAGAACTTCTTTTCGACGATCAAGGAAACTACTTCTTCATCGAGATGAATACCCGAGTTCAGGTGGAACATCCTGTCACTGAAGCGATTACGGGCATCGATATAGTCAAGGAACAGCTTCGGATTGCTTCGGGCCAACCGCTCCGGTACGCACAGGATGATATCGTACTGAAAGGGCATAGTATTGAGTGTAGAGTCAACGCAGAATCTCCTAGTAGCTTCAGACCCTCCCCCGGAGAATTAACCGCCTATCATCCTCCAGGTGGACCGGGTGTAAGGGTCGATTCGATGGCTCACTCCGGAATGATTGTTTCTCCATTCTACGATTCGATGATTGCTAAGGTTATCGCTTATGGATCAGACCGCAGCGAAGCCCTAGATCGCCTCGCTCGGGCTTTGGATATGTTTGTGATCGAGGGGATAGAGACGACAATACCTTTGCATAAAAAAATCATTTCTGAACCAGCATTTATTAAAGGTGAGCTCTCCACGTCTTTTCTTGACGACTTTGACTTCTCAGACGTGGATTAGCCCAGAGGAAAGTTAGAAAGATTGGCAGGAGTGCAATCCTCACGCGGTAGTTGGAATTCACAGTTGGGCTTCGTGATGGCAGCAGCAGGGTCAGCTGTCGGGCTCGGGAACATTTGGGGGTTCCCTAATCAGGTAGCCTCCAACGGAGGTGCCGCTTTCCTTCTGGTATATATCCTCTGCTGTTTTACTGTCGGCTACCCAGTCATGGTGGCCGAACTGGCGATTGGCAGAAACACGAAGAAAAACCCAGTTGGGGCATTTAAGCTACTCTCCCCTGGAAACATCTTTACTCCTTTAATTGGCATGTGGGGCGTCTTATGTGGCGTTATGATAATGGCTTTCTATATCGTTCTGGCAGGATGGACGTTTGGTTTCATCTTCGAGCAATCAGCTGGCCTGATCGGTATGAGCGACCTAAAGGCTCAGCTATCGGATCTATCCAATGGACATAAGAACGCATTTTTCTCCTCCCTGTTTATTGTCATAACCGTTTGGATTGTCACTCGCGGGGTGAGTTCAGGAATAGAGCGCGCCGCAAAAACGATGATGCCCTCCCTTATTTTATTGCTAGTTTGCATGATCGTTTTCGTCATTTCCCAAAAAGGCGCCACTGAAGGATTATTGCTCTACCTCAAACCCGATCTCTCAAAAATTAATTCAACTCTCATCGTAAGTGCACTGGGGCAAGCTTTTTTCTCACTCTCGTTGGGGATGGGAGCCCTCATTACCTACGGCTCATATATGGACCGCAGGCAAAATATCCCTCGAGCCGCCGCATTGGTGACGCTTTCTGATCTGAGTATTGCCTTCATGGCCGGCCTTTTAATTATCCCGGCTATGTACGTAGCCCAGGCTAACCAAGTCCAGATTCTGGATGACCAGGGTTCCCTCATTTCCTCGACCGGATTGGTCTTTAGTGTTCTCCCTAATTTGTTTGACTCTCTGGGCTGGTTAGGAACAATCTTCGGGATACTATTTTTTGTTCTCCTCAGCATAGCAGCACTCACCTCTACCATATCGCTTCTGGAAGTACCTGCATCCTATCTAATCGACGAATGGGGCCTCTCTAGACGTAAGGCTTCGATCGGTGCTGGTACATGTGTCGGGGCAATCTCTATATTTGTTGCCTATCGCCCGGAAACGATAGGTCTCATGGTGAGTGTTTTCAATGACTTCGGATTACCCTTAGGGGGACTCCTGATCTGTCTCTTTCTCGGCTTCGTTTGGACATCAAAGTCTGCTCTTACCGAAATGGAAAGTGGCAGCCCGGGATTGCGTGATGGAACTTATGGGAAAGCTTGGTCCATCTGCGTGCGTTACATTTGCCCAACCCTCATCTTAGCGGTCCTCTGCCACAAGTTTGGCATACTGGCGGTCTGAGGTGCACTACAACAAAGAAAATCATGATCCTATCGCTCTAGGATTTAAAACCGGTCTTTACCCTATCTCATCCAATCCCTACTCGGACAAGTTGGGTCACCTTCGATTGGCTGAGGAGTTCCTGAGAGCAGGGGCCTCCATACTCCAGATCCGAGAGAAGCGGCTGTCCGACACAGACCTAGCCCCAATCATTAGAAAAATTCTAATGAGGTGTAGAAGCGTCGGCGCCACTCTGATCATAAATGACCGTGTTGATCTAGTCCGCAAGAGTGGCGCCGATGGAATCCATTTAGGGCAGTCGGATATAAGCCCCGTAGAAGCGAGAGACTACCTAGGTGATACGGTTATTATCGGACTCTCAACACACAACGAAGATCAGTTTTTGGCAGCTCAGGATTCTCCCATCGACTATGTTTCCTTGGGTCCAATTTTCAGAACAAGTACAAAATCAGATAGTAGTCCAGAAGTGGGGATTGCACTGCTTCGACGATTGGCACCCATCAGCCGGATACCAATCGTCGCCATCGGGGGACTTCGATTGAGCCACGCTGCTGAAGTCTGGAAATCAGGGGCAGCTGCAATCGCAGTAATCTCGGATGTTTGCAAAGAGCCAGAACAGTATCAACGCGTCCGCAGCTATCTAACACAGAGAGAAAAATTCAATGCCTTCAGCTGAATATTTCACTTCCCGATGGGGTTTACTCCTTGCAGTGACAGGAATTGCCGTTGGTACTGGTAATATCTGGCGTTTCCCCAGGATAGCGGCAAACAATGGAGGTGGCTCTTTTCTAATACCGTGGGTCATCTTTCTCTTTCTTTGGAGTATCCCTCTCATAATGGCGGAGTTTGCTATCGGTAAAAAGACCCGTTGCGGGACTATTGGTTCCTTCTCCAAAATGATGGGCCAACGCTACGCATGGATGGGCGGCTTTGTTGGCATCGTCGCAATCGCAATCATGTTCTACTATTCAGTTCTTGCAGGGTGGTGCCTTCGATATTTTCTGACGGCTGCCACGGGACAATTGTTGGGCCGCACTGATCACTTCACCGACTGGTCAAATTTCATAAATTCAGGATGGCAGCCAATTTTTTTCCATGGGATTGCAACACTCTTATGTGTCTTGATTGTTTCCCGGGGTGTTGCCTCGGGAATCGAGAAGGTCAGTCGTATTCTCATCCCAGCTCTCCTCCTCCTGATCATAATATCGGCTATTCGAGCAATCACGCTACCGGGAGCCCTCGAGGGAATCAAGTTTCTTTTCACCCCTAAAATTTCAGAGCTCGCAAACGCCGAGGTATGGATACAAGCTCTAACCCAAAACGCCTGGGATACAGGTGCTGGGTGGGGGTTAATCCTCACCTATGCCATCTACATGCGCCGGGACGAAGATGTTCCTCTTAACGCAGCTTTAATTGGATTTGGAAATAATTCTGTCTCCCTCTTGGTTGGTATCACTATCTTTTGTACGGTTTTCTCTTTGGCTCCCAGTGACCCAACGATGCTGCTAAGAACCGCTGGCCCAGCAAACACAGGACTCACATTTATATGGTTCCCCCAGCTTTTCTCAGAAATGCCCGGTGGCACTTTTTTCTGCATAATATTCTTCCTTTTTCTAACATTCGCAGCCTTGAGTTCACTCATCGCAATGGTCGAGCTAGCAACGCGACTTCTCATTGATCTAAAGCTTTCTCGCAAATCGGCCTTGAGGCTGGTATTAGGAAGTACATTCATCTTCGGAATACCATCAGCTCTGAGTGTTGACATCTTTGCCAATCAAGATTGGGTATGGGGTATGGGGTTAATTATCTCCGGACTTTTCGTGGCACTCGCTGTAAATTCAGTTGGACCATCCAAGTTTAGAACCACCTGGATAAATCGCTCCTCCGGCATTCATTTAGGTAGTTGGTATGATCTGATCGTCAGATATTTAATCCCATTAGAAGCATTGATTTTAATTGTTTGGTGGTTTGCACAAAATATCAAACAAAATCCTGTAAACTGGCTAAATCCTTTCTCGGCTGGATCTGTCGGCACTTGCCTGGCACAGTGGGGACTCGCCATAGCCTGTTTGTTATGCCTCAATAACTTTATTATCAAAAGAATGAAACACTCATGAAGATCGAGACTCTAATTACAATGGTAGTAATACTGAGTCTGGTTTGGGGTGGCCTTCTTCTTTGTATTGCCTGCGCCGTGAACCAAGAAAAGAAGCATAGAGAGGCACCGGACCAATGAACGTTATCTGGATAGGTTCTGGTGCTAAAGGAGGATGCTTTGCCTTCGAGGTAATATCTGCCCCTTCCACAATTGATATTGGAACCAGCTTCTGGGGTAGGCTACGCAGTAAGGTTAAGCGAGGGTTCCACCGTATGATGGAACGCTTCGATCATAATGAACGGCTTTTCACACAACTAGGATACGCCAGCCAAGTAACCCTAGTTCACTCAACTCAGTACACGGGCGAAGAAGCTAGAAAAAGACTGTTGCGGATTGCGAGAGCTGCTCAGGGGAAACATACGAGCTGGCTTATAGTAGACGCCTTTTTAGCTTGCCTGGGAGGTATATTGGCGCCTCTTCCTGGACCCAACATCTTCTTTTTTTACCCGGCAATCCGAACTTTTGCGCATCACCTGGCCAGGAAAGGGACGTTAAAAGTCCAGGGTGAAATCATTTTCCATTTCAAGATTGACGACCTCGTAGATCAATTAGAACTTAGTCATATGGAAAAGACTGCACCTAAAGAAAATGTTCTCCTGGCCCTTCAAACAGACTATAACCTCAAGCATTTGGAAAAGTGCTTAAGAGACCATCACTAGTGCGGTGAGCATAAGAATGTTCCAATAAGTCTCGACAGAACAAGAACCTTGTTATGTTGGCCCCTCACGACCTAATCCAGATCATGTCAGCTGAGCCTCTACAACTATGTCCTCTTCCAGACGGCGGACCCGCTGGACTTGGAGACATGGTGCATCAGCCAGTTTCAGGAGATCAAGTGAGGCAATCGCAGGCACTCCCTCACCACCAATGAACTTAGCTCCATAAAACAATTTAAATTTTCTCACCACTCCGGCCCTAATTGCAGAGGCTGCAACGTTACCGCCGCCTTCGATAAGCAGACTTGCAATTCTTTCTTCACCGAGCTTCTCAAGAATCTCATCCCAGAGAAGGCCGGTCCGTCCCCTTTGCACTCGAATAATTTGAGCCTTTTCAGCAAGTGCATTAGCGCGTACTCGCGCTGCCCGATGAGAACAGAAAACAATAACCCTATCGTCCGATTCAAACAGCTTAGCTTGAAGCGGAAGCCGCAAGTCACTGTCGAGAACAACTTTAACGATGGAGCTACGCCTAGACCATCTGACATCCAATGATGGGTTGTCAGAAAGTATCGTCGAAATACCAGTCAAAATCGCATCGCTCTCGAAACGCAGACGATGTACGACTTTTCTTGATCTCTCACCGGTTACCCAACGGGACTCCCCCTCTTGGGTCGCTATACGGCCGTCCAGAGAAAGCCCTAACTTTAGTGTAACTAAGGGTTTCCCTTGCTGCATCAGATGGAAAAAAGCAGCATTAATATGCAAAGCCTGCTCAGCACAAAGCCCCTCAGATACTTCAATCCCAACCCTTCGCAATTGAGAGACTCCTTTTCCCTCAACTAACGGATTAGGATCAAGGGTTGCAACATAGACTTTCCTGATGCCGGCCTTCTGAATTGCATCGACGCAGGGAGGAGTTCGTCCAGCATGACAACAAGGCTCCAAATTCACGTAGAGTTCGGCGCCACGAGCCTGCTCACCCGCATTTGCTAATGCGACAATCTCGGCATGCCTGCCATCAGAATAAATATGATGGCCTTCCCCTACTATTCCTCCATCTCGGACGATAACTGCCCCAACCATAGGATTCGGAGCTGCTCGACCTCTACCGCGAGCGGCCAACTCAAGGGCACGCTGCATGTTAATCTTACGTGAATTTTGTGTCGATTTTCGGGACATTACTAGGATTACCGAATGCAACTTTGAGCAGTCAGTTTATCTCTTTCTTTGCAGCGGTCTCTGTATCACTAATGGACCGCACTCTCATAAGGTTGATCCTCTTATTATCTGAATCAAGAATCTTGACAGCCAGACCATTAAGTTCAATTTTCTGGCCCGATTGAGGAACTCTTCCTAAATGCCCGACAACCAGGCCGGAAAAAGTCGTCGCAGAACTGTCGTTCAGATTATGCCCAAGAGTTTCCTCCACGTCTGACAATTCCATCCACCCAGCAACTTTGAAAGTCCCTCGACCCTCATCTACTAATCCCGTATCCCGAAGTTCATCTTCATCATATATCTCACCCACTATCTCCTCGACGAGATCTTCGATGCTTACAACTCCAGAAACCGCTCCGAATTCACTGACCACGATAGCGAGAGGTTGCGATTCACGCTGCATTTCCTTGAGTAGGTCTCTTATGTTCTTGGTCTCTGGTACGAACCATATGTCCGTAATAAGTGGTGTGATGGCCTCCGTACCTTTACCCTCGGATAGATGAGATAAAAGAGTTCTCATGTATACGACTCCGATAACGCTATCCTGATTGTCTCGGTATACTGGAATTCTGGAGTGTTTACTGGAGGCCATTAGCGATGCCAATTCTGAAACAGTGGCCGATTGAACGATAGAGACTATTTGTGACCGGGGTGTCATAATTTCTCGGACGAGGGTAGTTTTGAACTCCAATGCACTCTGAATCAATTCGCTCTCCTGCTCCTCAAATATGCCCGCCTCCTCGCCCACATCAATATAAGCCTGAATCTCTTCCTCAGATGCCTCATCTGATTCTCCCTCGCTCCGTCCTCCAGAGACAAAACGCTCCTTTTTCTTGCTTAGTAGCCAGAGTATCGGAGAAATCAAGAAAGCAACCAATCGATAAGGACCTCGCATCAAGGGGAACAATACAAGGACAAAGGCCTCGGAATTGTTTTGAGTAAACCAATGCGGGATCAACTGGCGGACCATCACTACCATAAAAATCATAATCGCGACGGGCCACAGGATGGAATTGCTGAATCCTGATATCAGAAGCGTTCGCGCCACCAGAACGGCACTAATAGCAGTCAGCCCTTGGATGGCAAACTGGATAGGAAGAAGGAATTGGATTCTATCCTCTTCTAACCCTTCGAGCAGCTTGATTTTATCGTTAGATTCACGGTCTAGCAGTACTCGAAGACTTAGCCTGGAAAGGCCTTCCAATGAAGCCTCCAGTAAGGAGAACAAGAAAAGACACCCCAGGAGTACAATCGAAAAAACAACCTGCAGAATCATTGTTATAAGTTGAATTCCTTCCTAAGCTGACTTTCCATCTTGTTCATCTCACCATTGTCCTGCTTATGATCGAAACCCAAGAGATGTAGGAGACCATGCAAAGCCAAAGCTTTCAATTCAGTCATTAGTGAACCTCGACTCTGCCTCTCCGCTGCTTCTACTGAAATCAAGATATCTCCTACATAGGGTGTCTCAATGGGCCAATCCTGAGTCGTAGGGAATGACAACACATCGGTAGACACATTCTTACCTGCAAATCTCTGGTTATATTGCCTCATGACCCCATCACTTACCAGCCGTACGGAAAAACCCGAACGGACTGATATTTTCGCAGCCAGACAGTAAAGGAAATCCTCCAACAGAGAAATCTCAAGATTACGCTTCCTCTGGCTATTGAATACGTTGATTTCGAGGTTGTTTTTTCTCACCTTTTTTATTAAATCCGTATCCAGGATATTCGATCCGATGGTGGTGCATCCCCGTAATAATCCTCTCGAATGCTCGCGTAATCAGGTGTAAATCTCGTGTAGTGATGGCGCACTCATCGAACTGACGGTCTTCTATCGTACCCTGGATAAGACGACGAATCAGACTCCTTATGTGACTAGGGTTGGGGTCCTGCAGTGTCCGCGAAGCCGCCTCTGCCTGATCGGCCAGCATCAGAATAGCAGCCTCTTTAGTTTGTGGTTTCGGTCCAGGATAACGAAACTCTCCTTCATCAACCTCGCCGCGTTCCCCGTCCGAGATTCGCTTGGCTTTTTGATAAAAAAAGGTCATGAGCTTAGTACCATGATGTTCAGGAATCAATGCGGCCACCTCAGGGGTTAAACCGAACTCCTTTGCAAGCTCTAGCCCATCCTTAACATGACTAGCCAGAATCAGACTGGACATCCGTGGAGATAAATTTTCGTGCTTGTTAGACATGTAGATCTGATTCTCGACATAATACTCCGGCTTCTCCATCTTACCAATGTCATGGTAGTAGGCACCGACCCTACTGAGAAGTGGATTGGCCCCAATGGCCTCTGCTGCTGCCTCTGCCAAGATTCCTACGTTCAAGCTGTGGTGGTAAGTTCCTGGAGCTTCCAAGGCCAATCGTTTTAAAACAGGGTTATTGAGATTCGATAATTCCAAAAGTCTGATATCAGTTGTTATCTTGAAAAGGTACTCCAATAGAGGCAGCAACAACGATGCCAGCATAACTGAAGCCATACCCCCCATGAAACCGAGCGGAAGGGCAACTAAGAAAATCTTCCAATGAAAGGTGCTCGTGTGTAGTTGTAGGGCACCTAGTGCAACTATGTTGGAAAATCCTACTATTAAGCCTGCCCGGCCCATTGCTGATCGCTCGCGATAGTGACGTAGTGCATACACTGCCGTCAGACTTGAAACGATCGCATAAATGCCAAAAATCATATTCCCACACATCATGGTGAGAAATACAGAAATCACCAAAGTGTAGAGGATGGCTATCTGTCCTCCTACAAGGAGAACCAACAGGATCGATCCAAAAGCTGCTGGGACAATCCAGTAAAAATTTCCGGGGTCCTTCAAAAATTCAATATTGAGACTAGACGACACCAGATTCGCTATCAACACATGGCCACGAGCCACAATCAAATGCGATAGAAGCACCCCTACCGTGAGCAAAAAAGCCGACTTAGGGTCTATCTTCTCGGTGTAGTTCTGAACATACCGCCAAATAGTAAAAATGAAAAAGAGTCCTATCAAAGAGATACCTAGAAATTCAGTCGGTGTCTGTTGAGAAGACACCTCTTTCTCCATTTCCCGTAAAATTGCCACTTGTTGAGGTCCCACCTCGTCCCCGGCCCGTACTATAGTTCTTCCGCGTTTTATCTGAATAAGAACCGGAGATACTTGGTCAAGAGCCAGATTCTCACGAGCCAGGGTTTCACTGGCATTAAAACGAACCGTTGGTACTACTCGATCCTCAAGGAAAGTTATAAGCCGCAAATTGTCACCTCTCCCAACTGCGGTCAACTGGAATTCGTTCTGGCGAATCAAAGCTCTCGCCTGCGTTACATCCCTAACGAGAGAAGGATCATTGAGTATCAGATCCTGCATAGATCCAGTACTAAGCAGGATTATTCCGCGTTCTCTGAAGATTAGTAAGGAATCCCTTGAGGCCGCTACGCCGGGTGACTTCATTGCTTCAAGCAGAAGTGTCACCATTTGTTCCTCCAGATCTAACGAAAATCCGTTTTCAACGAGGATAGGTAGGATCGAATCCGACCCTGTCATGTTTGGTAATTCGACAGCAACTGATTCGACAAGCCCGGTAAAAGAAGATGAAGGTATCGAATCTGCGGGGCCAAGCCCTAATTCTTCCCGGAAAGCAGACAGTATCTCCCGTCCCTTTTTGAAAGTGGCCCTAAGATTCGAGGTGAGCTGAGAACCAACCGACGTATCCAGGTCGAAAACAGCCGGCACAGTCGCCAGGCTCTCTTCTTTTTT
>CAYXBG010000014.1:0-29087 GCA_964463145.1 uncultured Acidobacteriota bacterium | reverse complement strand
CTTGAAAACGGGGAGACACCTCTTGAAGTCTTCCTGCTTGCCACCTACCATCATTGACAGACTTGCAGTACGAGCTCCATCTGGGCCTCCACTAATCGGAGCGTCTAAAAAACCGGCTCTCTTCTCCGAGGCTCTTCGGTGGCAAAGTAGAGATAGTTCCCGATCAACGGTACTGTGATCGACGATCAACTGGCCAGTATCGACCGCTGAGAAAACTCCATCCTTTCCCAGCAGAATTTTCTTGCATGCTTCTAAGTCAGACAAACACAAAAGAACCAGATCACTTGTCCGTGTCAATTCCACTACCGAGTGGCACACAACGGCACCTTCATCCTGAAGTAGCTGACTCTTCGAAGGGGTCCTGTTATAGACACGGCATTCGAAGCCTCCCACTAAGAGATTACGGGCCATCAGAGAGCCCATATTACCAAGACCTATAAACCCAACTTTCATTACAAGATACTCCTCTTACGATCGATGTACACACGTCATTAAGAATGATCCAAGTTAGAGTGGTGAGGCCTCTGGACCTAATTACCGAAAAACGACTCAGGTCTGTTCACGGTACAATGACCTCAATTTCCAACTCTAGCCTCTAGACTATTCTGCACAGACAGATTCTAAATTCCTCCTACGAGATTGACAAGAAACTCAGAAGCCGTGTCACCTTACTGCTTTTCCTGTCTCGCCTCAGAGGAGGTTTCCCAGGTTGGATTTGTCTGGCATGATAGGTTCAGTTTTTCTGTACTATAAAGATTGACAGGGGATACTTTGGGAATGCGTCTTTCAACAAAATACCTAAAGCTTGGGGCAACCTTAATCCTGATTCTAGTTGAGACAGCTGTCTTTGCTCAAGAACCGCAACTCCTTCTGATCCAGGATGCCACAGTAATCGATGGGACAGGTCGTCCAGCGTTACCGAACAGATCAGTTTTAGTCAGAGATAGTGTTATCGATTCCATCTCAAAAACTGCCCCCAAGCTCACAAAACACGCACTAATAATAGATGGCAAAGGTAAGTATCTATTGCCTGGCTTGATAGATGTACACGTACATATCAAAGGAGGCAGGAATGGGGAATTCAATCTAAAAACAGGGATACGCGCGTTACACAGTTATATATATTCTGGAGTCACCTCAGTCTATGACGCCGGCAATAACCCCTCCTTCATCACACAACTTCGCCAGAACGAGCGCTCTGGTGAACTGGTTTCTCCGCGTATTTTCGCTACAGGAGGAATAGTAACGTATCCGGGTAGCCACGGCAGCTCACTTGGGGCGACCCTCGTCAGTGATTGGCCTGAGGCACTAGAGTCGCTCTCCCATCACTTACAACTCCAGCCGGACCTCGTAAAACTTACTTACGAGGAAAGAGGCTGGGGTAATAGACCTATGATCCCCCTTCTACCTCTCAATTTGATGAAAAATATTATAGGTTTTTTTAAAGAACACGGGATCCGAAGTACAGTACATACCTCTAGTGAGCGCCGCGCCAGGCAAGCCATTAGCGCCGGTACTGATACGCTGGCTCACCCCGTTATTCAAGGGCCAATAACTCAGGAATTTGCTGATTTTATGGGAATTAGAAAAATACCGATGGCCTCTACCTTAACTATTGGAGACCGCTACAGTCGCCTGGCCGAGAACCCCTCTTTTCTAGATCAACCTTTATACCGAGCGTCTATCGAAAAAACGGAACTCGAACGTCTCAAAACCGAAGAAAGCGCCCGCCAAAAGGAAAGAGTTTGGACCTGGTGGATGAAGATCATGACTCCCGTCGCACAGGAGAATCTCCGCATGATCCACGAAGCAGGAGGGGTCATATCCCTGGGGACAGATCAATCCCTGGGTGCGGCTGTCCATCGCGAAATGGAGCTACTGGTCGAGGCCGGAATACCTCCACTGTCAGTCATTCGCGTAGCCACTTTGAATGCAGCACTGTTTCTAGGCAAGGCAGATAAACTAGGTTCAATAGAAAAGGGGAAACTAGCCGATCTGGTCATGTTACATGCTGACCCCTCTAAAGATATTAACAATGCAAAAAAAATCGCACTTGTTATCAAAAGCGGTCGTGTCATCGATCGCTCGAAATTAGACCTTCCCATTAACGATCAAGGTAGGTAGAAGTCCCGGTTCCTGAAAATTGCCACCCTCTTCGCCAAGTTCTTGAAGGCATCATTTTTTCACGACCGTCTTTGAAATAAGCCCCTACTCAGAGAGGCAGACTATTCCCTGATGGAAGGCCAGAGTGAACCTTGGTTTTTCCGAGTTACAGGGCCAAGTCCCTTATAAACAAATTTCTGTAAACGCTTTCCTTCGTAGGTTTCTACCGTGTAGATGTTTCCTTTTGAATCTGTGGCCACATTGTGGACCCCAAAGAATTGACCGGGCTGACGCCCTCCATTACCGAAACTGGTTAGAATCTCGAGGGATTCTCTATCGAGAACATGAACTTTCATATTTTGTCCATCAGCGACAAATATATATTGCTGTTTGGGATCTTTCGAAAATGCCACATCCCAAACGGAACCAGCCGCAAGAGTGTTTTGAGCGATCCTCTTTTCCTTTACAAAAGTACCGTCCATCTCAAAAACCTGAATACGATTATTGGAGCGATCACAAACGTAGACAAAACCGTCAAGAGATGGCTCAGCGCAATGCACCGGAGCTCGAAATTGACTAGGAAGTGGAGCCTCAGGATTGTAGAGACCAAGGTCTTTGTCGTCTGGCTCGTTTCCGTACGCTCCCCAATATCGCTTAAACTCACCAGTTGTTGCATCCAGAACAGCCACACGTGTATTTAGATAGCCGTCAGCCACAAAGGCTTCATTAGTGTCAACACTGAAGGAAATCTCAGCGACTCGGCCAAAACTCTCTCTGTCATGGCTGTTCCTAACCCACTTAGGGTTGTCCTCGCTGTAGTCTTCGGATCGTCTTGCTCGAGGGGATCCTACTTGGTGTAAAAACTTCCCTTCTCGGGAAAAAACAAGGATGTGAGAATCATCCGGTCCCATGGCACCAAGCCACAAATTGTCTTTAGGGTCAACAGTGATACCGTGATTAGATTCTGGCCAGTCATACCCTTCACCAGGACCACCAAAATGACCAACGAGATTACCGGCAGGGTCAAACTCAAGAATATGAGGAGCCGGAATACAGCAGTCGGCCTTCGGAGGAACAGCAGCAGCCCCTGCTTCCAAATTCGGATTCAGGCTACCAGGGCGATGAATAATAAAAATATGATCGCGCGAATCAACGGTGAGTCCAATCGCTGAGCCGATTAACCATTGATGAGGAAGTGGCTTTGGCCAGAACGGATCTACCTCAAACATTGGCACAAGGATCTCTGACTCTTCTGCTTGTGTTTCTCCTAATTTCGCTCGGCCAATTCCAAGAATAATCAAAAGAGCCAGCAGAACTACCACAATTACAAGGTTGGTCTTATTCTGAAAACTTGCCATTTCCCCTCACTTTCAACACCCAAAAAATTTAGATGTGTCGAACATACCACATGAACAAACTCATCTCCAGGAGAGCCCCAGTGCTTGCCATATCGCGCGTTTACGAAATAAAATATCAAAGCTCAACACCTGTAAATATCAATGAATAAAGCACTCTCAATCTTATTCTACGGGCTAATGGCCTCTGCCATTACAGTCGCTCATGAGATCCCTTCCAATATAACTCTTCGTGCTTTCATCAAGCCCGAGGGTGATCGCATGGAGTTGCTCGTACGGGTCCCATTGGAGGCCATGCAGGACATGCAGATACCTACTCGGGAAGGAGGCTACCTCGACCTGGAAAGGATTGAACCAGTCCTACAGCAGGCCGCTATTCTTTGGATATCTGGATCCATAGACATTTACGAGAATGAAACCCTTATCGGAGCCCCCACACTCTTGGCTGCTCGGGTATCTTTACCGTCCAATAGAACCTTTGACCATTACGCTACCGCTCGTGAACATCTTCAAAGCCCACCTCTCCCCAAGAGCACAGAGATCTACTGGAACCAAGCCCTTCTGGATGTTCTGTTCGAATACTCTATCCGTTCCGATCAATCAGAGTTCTCGATCAATTCTCGATTTGACCGTCTGGGAATCCGTGTAATTAACAACATGCGCTTCCTTCGACCAGATGGCTTCTTGCAGAAAATCGATTTCTCGGGTGCGTCCGAACGTATCTTTTTTGATCCAAATTGGGTCAAAGTGGCCTGGACTTTTACCAAGCTAGGATTCCTTCACATACTCGAGGGAATAGATCATCTTTTGTTTTTGGTTTGCCTAATCATCCCGTTCCGAAAACTCCGCTCACTAATTCCAATAATATCATCATTTACAGTGGCTCATTCACTCACACTAGCGGCATCAGCACTCGGATACGGGCCAAACTTTTTGTGGTTTCCGGCACTGATTGAAACTCTAATTGCAATTTCAATTCTATATATGGCTTTCCAGAATATTCTCGCTGCCCATACAAACCATCGATGGATTATCACTTTCCTTTTTGGACTCATCCACGGCTTCGGATTTTCATTTTCACTCCGAGAAACCTTCCAATTCGCTGGATCACATCTCACTGCCTCCTTACTTTTCTTCAATATAGGTATCGAGTTAGGACAAATTTTTCTGATAATTCTGACTATACCGGCCTTGCACCTCCTAGCTTTATATGGAGGTTCTAAACGTTTATGGACGATTATCTTGTCAGCTCTCATAGCGCACTCGGCTTGGCATTGGATGGTCGAACGAGGTGAAATCCTCAGCCAGTATGGATGGCAGGGACTCGGAATGAATATTGTGTTGGCTAGAACTTTTCTGGAAATCCTCATCTTGATTGTAATCTTGTCTGGAATCGTGTGGTTCTGGTCAGCTTTCATGAGACCGGGGAAGTTCTTCCGTCCACACAAGGGAGGGATATCTCAAGATGAGGATGATATCCATAATTCTGATTTATAGGGGTCCTACAAAACGATGGCAGACCTTTTTTAAAAACTAACAGAAGAGACTGAGAAAACGATATCCTAAAATACATCGCTGCGACTCGTCCTCCATTACTGTATTTTAGAGACTGGAGTACTGGATGTCTGATTTATGGAGAGTTTCTCGGCGCATTGTCATCAAACTTGGGACACAGGTTGTTCTCGAGAGAGATGGTCAATTGGCCAGGAAACGATTGACCCAACTGATAAATCACTGCGCTGCCGCCTGGCAATTAGACAAGGAAATCCTGCTCGTTTCCTCAGGTGCTGTCGGTTTGGGGGAAAACTCTCTAAAGATATGTCAACCCAAGGAGAAATCCTTAAGTCTAGTCGAAAAACAGGCCTGTGCTTCCGTTGGTCAAAACCTTCTGATGGATATTTACCGTGAGTTGTTTTCGGCACATGGTATCACCATAGCTCAAATTCTGGTTACAGCCTCCGACTTCTCAGATCGACGTCGTTATCTTATTCTCAGACAAACTCTGGAAAAACTACTATCCATGCGTGTCGTACCTATCATCAATGAAAATGATGCAGTCTCCACTATGGAGCTAAAAGAAGGCGCCTATTCCTCCAGTTTTGGAGACAATGACAAACTTTCAGCTCTGGTAGCCGGCAAGATGGATGCTGACCTTCTGGTCATCCTAACTAATGTTGAAGGAGTTTTCAGTGCTGATCCCGAGCGTAATCCCGAAGCCACACTCATTAGTGAGATCAATAGTTTCGAGCAGTTAGCATCGATCGATTCCGATGGAACTTCTCCGCAGGGACGTGGTGGAATGTCCGCCAAGATAGAGGCCATTCGCATTGCGTTTATTAGTGGAGTACATACCATGATTAGGTCAGGAAACAACCCGGATACTCTTTCATGGATGACTAATACAGGAGGCGATCCAGAAGGTGGGACATTGGTGAAACCAGGCGTTTCTCTTCCTAAACGTCGCAGCTGGATTGGACTCGCTTCTTCCACCTTCGGAAGAGTGATCGTTAACTCAGGGGCTGTAAACGCACTGGTAGAAAAGAATGCGAGTCTCCTCCCTAGCGGAGTTGTGGACGTCGAGGGTTCTTTCCAGGGCGGCCAGGTCATCAGCATTGAAGACGAACAAGGACATAATGTGGGACGTGGCGTATCTCGATTTTCAGCTCGGGATGTACGGAAAATTTCAGGTTTGAAAAGTGACCAGATCTGCAATGTTCTGGGAAAAGATGCAAAAGCCGAGGTAATCCACAGAGATAATCTCGTGGTTTTTAAAGAACATTTTGGCGGAACTACTCCCGGGGGCTTCAGAAAATGAACCCATCCCAGAAAAGAGATATCGAAACTATCTTACGCAAAAGTCGCAAAGCCTCCCATGAGATGGCTCTCCTTCGTGATTCCCAGAAAAGAGATTCCCTGGATGCCCTGGCTAGTCTTATAGAACAAGAAACGGAACATCTCTTAGCAGAAAACCAAAAAGATCTGAACGACTACCAAAACAAAATCTCAGAAAGCCTTTTCCAGAGATTGATCCTGAACCCAGCGAAGATACAACAAATCGTTCAAGGGATACGGGATGTTCGCGACCAACCCGATCCGGTTGGGAGAATTCTGACCCGTCGCGAACTAGATGAAGAATTGATACTCGAAAAACAGACAGTTCCAATAGGTGTGGTAGGAATCATCTTTGAGTCCAGACCCGATGTTTTGCCTCAAATCCTCTCTCTGGCCCTCAAGAGTGGTAATGCTGTTGTGCTAAAAGGTGGCCACGAAGCTTACCATTCTAATCTTGGCTTCATGTCGATGGTAAAGAAACTATCTCAGCAATGTGCCTGGATGCCAGCGGGCTGGGCAACCCTGCTTGACAGTCGATCAGATGTCCATAAGATGTTGAATTTTCCTCAGTACATCGATTTGGTGATCCCGCGCGGTTCTAAGAATCTTGTACGCTCCATTATGGACGCTACCTCAATACCCGTGCTGGGACATGCCGATGGAATCTGCCATCTTTACATTGACGCTGAGGCAAATTTAGAAAACGCGGGCTCATTAGTTGTCGACTGCAAGGCTCAGTATCCGGCCGCCTGCAATGCAATCGAAACACTTCTGATACACCAGGATGTGGCTGAAAGATTTATGCCCATATTGGATTTAGCCGCGGCGGATGCGAATATCCATCTTAGAGGTTGTCCCGAAACACAGCGCTTCCTACCTAACACAGAAGCTGCTACCGAGAAGGACTGGCACACCGAGTATGGGGATCGAACATTGTCTGTACGAATAGTTCCAAATATAAGTGAAGCGATTATTCATATAAACCACTACGGTTCGCATCATACCGATGCCATTCTCACTCTTAACATGGAGACACAAGAACAATTTCTGAACGGCGTAGATTCAGCGTCAGTTTTTGCAAATGCGTCCACCCGGTTCGCAGACGGATTCCGTTATGGACTTGGAGCCGAGCTAGGAATCAGTACCAACCGGACCCATGCCCGAGGGCCTGTCGGTGTTGAAGGCTTGTTAAGCTACAAGTTTAAGATTAGAGGAAAAGGGCAAATCGTGGCTGATTATGTAGGTAACGATGCTAGGCCGTTCACCCACCGGGAGTTGGACTCGGAGTAATACTCAAACCATTACCTCAGATCGCCTTTGTAATCCCTCGGGTCCTCGTAGTCACCACTCACTTGACTCTGCTATTCCGTCACTAGGAATAGGGCCACAGATAAGATTGCATCTCGGGAATTAATTCTATCCTAAAACAGATGGGATCTCAGGCTTCCGCACCGAATCGATCAGATGCTTGACTTCGGAACTTGGTTCGGGGAAAAAGGGTGTCAGGGTAAACGTAACCAAAAAGTTAGCAACCATCCCTAAGGCACCTATTCCCTGTGGATTAACCCCATGCACCAGTACACCAAAGGTCCACGGCTCCATACCCCAGTAGACACTCGCAATGATGTAGAAACTGGTGAATCCCAACCCCGTTAACATTCCTGCTATCGCTGGCACTGTACCTACACGTTTCGAGAAGATCCCTAGGACAATGGCTGGGAAAAAAGACGCTGCTGCCAGGCCGAAGGCAAACGCCACCACCTGACTGACAAAACCAGGGGGGAAAACGCCGAAAAAGCCCGCTATAATAACGGCGACTCCAATCACTCCACGTCCCACCATTAAGCGCTTCTTCTCGCTAGCCTCAGGATTTATTATGCGTGCGTAGACATCATGAGCCACTGCAGAGGAGATGACCAAAAGAAGTCCAGAAGCGGTAGAAAGGGCAGCTGCCAAACCTCCCGCAGCTACCAAGGCTATTATCCAGGATGCTAGTTCCGCCATTTCCGGAGTCGCAAGCACAATGATGTCGCGATCAGGACCCGAGAGCTTCGCCTTACGCATATCCGGACGCCAGTCCTGCCCACGAGCCCCGTTAGAGTCTATCCATTCCTTTTGGCTCAACCTTATCTGATCTAAAGTTACAGGAGATCCCTTCACAGCTACCGCCCCAGCCTTGTAACTGAAAATCTCGTTATCCTCTCTAGCAGAGTAACGAACCCGACCATCACCATCGTCAAGCCACATGATAAGACCCGTTTTCTCCCAGTTGTTAAACCATTCAGGAAGTTCCTCTACGGTCTTATTCTGAACCGAGTCGATCATGTAATAGCGTGCGAATGCCGCAGAGGCCGGGGCGGTGAGATAAAGGAGTGAAATAAAAAATAGTGCCCAAAAGGCAGACCAACGCGCAGCACGAACGTTTTTGACAGTATAGAATCGGACGATCACATGAGGTAATCCAGCCGTACCCGCCATAAGAGCGAGGGTTACAAGGAAAACGTTCGCCTTGTCCCAGGCCCCCTGGAATGGAGCCGTATAACTTGAAAACCCTAGATCGGCATGAATCAGATCCAGTTTCTCAAGTAAATAACCGCCTTCCAATAAAGGAGCGCCCAGTCCAAATTGCGGCAGAGGCTGACCTGTCAAACGAATGCTGATGGCAATGGCCGGTATTAGAAAAGCCGTTATGAGGACCCAGTACTGAGCTACTTGCGTCCAGGTAATCCCTTTCATCCCACCCAAGGTGGCATATATGAACACAATAACCATTCCAATCATTACACCGATGCTTATGTCTACTTCCAGAAAACGGGAGAAAACGACACCTACACCTCGCATCTGACCGGCTACGTATGTGAAACTCACGAAAAGGGCCGCCACGACTCCTACTAGACGGGCTAAATTAGAATCATATCTGTCACCAATAAAATCAGGCACAGTGAAGTGTCCGAATTTACGGAGATAAGGAGCTAGGAGCAATGCCAACAAAACATACCCTCCGGTCCATCCCAAAAGGTAGATGGCACCCGAGTACCCCATGAAACTAATCAGCCCCGCCATGGATATAAAGGAGGCAGCACTCATCCAATCTGCAGCCGTTGCCATACCATTGGCCGCCGCAGGTACTCCCCGACCCGCAACATAGAAACCCTTAGTGTCACGGACTCGACTATACCAAGCTATGAGAAGGTATAGTCCAAAGCTAAGAGCCACAAACAAAAACGTCCACTCTCGAACGCTCATACCTTAGGATTCCTCTCCGTAAGATTTTGTATTTCTCTGGAGTGCCGGTCATCCAAAGCATTCAGGAGAACAGCATAGATTAGGATGATCAGCACAAAAAAGATGATGGCCCCTTGTTGGGCAAACCAGAAACCGAGAGGATAACCGCTCACTTTGAATTCGTTTAAGAAATCTGCAAAAAGAATTCCGCAGCCCAATCCAACTATGGCCCAAACAAAAAGTAATGCAATAGTGATTTTGATGTTGTGGCGCCAGTATCGTTGCAGAGACTGTTCAATTTTTATACTTTTCGGAAGCATAGTGTTTTTTTTAACTACCTTGATACTCCTTCTACTGTAGCTCCTGTCTAAAAAAAGGGAGTCTGAGATCACACCATAGACTCTCCTAGGCATATCTTCAAGAAAACGAAGACAGCATAGCCTTGTGAGGATCTCCCGCCGAAAAGCAGATATTCACCTTAAACACCGAAAATAGGTTATAGCCCAGAGAATCAGAGAGTTGCTCCAGCCAAGATATGCCAAGTGTGATAGGCTGCAAATCAGGTCGAGAGACGAGATCACTGCGAGGTGAGAGTTAAAGGAGTACTTAAATGGGAAAGTTGCGAAAAATAACACTTATACTGCTACTAGGGGTACTTAGTTGCGGATACGATACGGAGAGTTCACAAAACAAGACTAATGAGGTTCCAAACGGATCATCAACACACAACTTTGAAGAAGTGGCCCCTGGTGTTTACCTTGCGACTGGTAAAGGCCCGGTAAATGTCGGAAGTAACGCCATGGTGGTTGTGAATCAAAACGATGTGGTACTTGTCGATTCCCACATCACACCCGATGCTGCCCGAGAACTGATAAAGTCCGTGAAGACACTGACTGACAAACCTATCCATTACTTGGTGAATACACACTTTCATCACGATCATGCCCACGGCAATCAAGTGTTCCCAGAAGGCGTTGAAATCATTGGCCACGAGTACACTCGAGAGCGTCTTCTGAGAGATGTCCTGACGGAACCTACTTTTGTAACTATCGCAAGTGCACAGTACGAGAAAACCCAGATTGCAATATTGGAAAAACAGGTTGCTGAAGCTGAGGGTGATAAAAAGACATCCCTGGAAAGTCAGCTTACTACTCTTAAACGCCATACTGCTGCCTTAAGCGAATTGGCGCCAACCCCTCCCAATACTACTCTCAAACGGAAATTAACTCTTTATCGCGGCGAACGTGAAATTCAAATGCATCACCTGGGGAGAGGCCACACAGGCGGGGATGTGATTGTTTTTCTACCAGCTGAGAAGGTTGTATTCACTGGTGATCTTCTGCCTGCCACGGCGCCATATCTCGGAGATTCCTGGCCGGAAGAATTTATCGAGACACTGGAAAAACTTAGAAGTCTCGATTTCGATACAATTCTTCCCGGACACGGGCCGGTGATTCGAGATCTTTCTCATATAGACTTCACACAAAACTACATACGAAAGTATTGGGAAAGTGTGAAGACATCCCATGCTAAGGGGCTTTCTATCGATGAAGCTACTGCACGATTCGATATGTCGGGATACGAGAACTATGCACCTTTCCAACTAGGACGGCCAGAGGCGCGAAGATTAGAAGTGGTCCGTATGTACCAGCTACTTGACGGCAAGGATTGAGTAAGTTGGCGTGCGAAAGGGGGGACTCGAACCCCCACGTCCGTAAGGACACCAGATCCTAAATCTGGCGCGTCTGCCAATTCCGCCACTTTCGCATGCAAAGTTCACCGGTCAATTATCAGGTAGAGCTCAAGGCAGTACTAGACTCCAGTGGAGACGCTTTTTTTTGCCCTAATCTCTTAAGAAACCGATAGTGCATAGCGACCGCTGAACACACCGACGGACAGGAGATATAGCGTATTTCGAATTTCTTGCAGGTCTCTCGGACAATACGGCTTAAATCAGGATAATGCACGTGGCAAATCTTTGGGAATAGATGATGTTCAATCTGAAAATTCAGTCCCCCTAGATACCAGGTGGCGAACCAATTTTTTGGTGCGAAATTGGCTGTAGTCTCAACTTGATGTATGGCCCACTCATTTTCAACTACTCCCGTTCCTTTTTGAGGCTCGGGGAATTCGTTCCCTTCAACGACGTGAGCCAACTGAAACACTACAGAAAAGGTAAGTCCCATGATCAAGTGTACAAATAAGAAAACTACTAATACGTGAACAAGAGGGTGAAAAAATAGAGGAATAATTAGCATATAACTGTAGTAGAACAGTTTGGCTGAGAAAAAGAAGGTCGTCTCTCCGGCATTAGGTTTCTTGAGCTGATAGTCCCCAATGCGCCCTGAAAAAAATTTTTGATAATCACTGTAGGTTACCCAGGTAAGAGTCAGGAGGCTATACACCGGGAAAGCGTATAGGTGCTGAAACCGATGCCAAGGATACCAAGTCTGATTGGGGCTCATACGAATCAACCCAAAAGTATTGATATCATCATCTAATCCTTCAATGTTGGTGTAGGTATGATGAAGGATATTATGCTTCTGGGTCCAGAGCAGTTGACTGCCACCTAGAAAATCGGCCATCCATCCGGTCACCTTATTGATTCGGCCATCCGGAGAATAACTCCCATGCCCACCATCGTGCATGACATTAAAGCCCACCAAAACAAATGCCTGTGCCAGTAGGAAGGATACGAGACCCGCGGTAAGTAGAGTATGAGGAAGAAAGAGAAGCACCGTATACAGAATAACCACCAGTGTCAAAATAACGGTGGTTTTGAGAAACATCCGCCAGTCACCCGTCTTGTTGAGATTGCTCTCCTCAAAATAGCGGTCGACTCGCCTATGTAATTCACGGCGAAATCCAATGCGTGCTGGAAAGGTAACTTTTTTCAAGGGGTAAGAAACACCTCAGGTTCTATCAATCGTCTCAAATTGACAAAAAAAAGAAGGATCAGAGCTACAGCCTCTCAGTACTGTACATTAGTCCACTGATCCTTCGATCAAGTAAAAGTAGGAACAAGTTTTCAAAGCCTGTCCCTGAGGAAACTTTCCCGCCATCTACCAGCGAGTACGCCCTCCCCGTGGACCGCCGCCACCGCCACCGCCGTAACCACCGCCACCGCCACCACGCTTTTCACGCGGCCGGGCTTCGTTCACGACCAGGGTTCTTCCCTCCAAGTCAGTATTGTTTAGGTTTTCCACAGCGGCTTCGGCTTCTTCAGTGGTACTCATTTCTACAAAACCAAAACCCTTTGAACGACCGGTCATTCGGTCTGTGATTATCCGTACAGACTCTATCGATCCATGTGCTGCAAAAAGCTCTTCTAACTCATCTTCTGTCGTTGCGTAGGGTAATCCCCCTACATACAGTCTACTGGTGTTCATATTCCCCTCCTAGGAGATTTTCTAACATCACAACGAGATTTCGACCTAATAAAACCCAGCCGAACATGAAACGGATAATACGCAACAGCTTTAGCACGGTTTCTTGGGGTGTTGTTTCTCGAGGTGAGATTTCGTTGGGGTCTTTCTTACTTCATCTAAAATCTAACCCCACCAGGAAAAACCTCAAACAGGTGAAGCTCGCACAGAGTATGCGGTAAAGGGCCTCTAAGTCAAGCAATCTTACCAGTTTAAAATTGGCATATGGCACACTCTCAATTTGCAAGACCTTAGAGGATCCCCCGAGGATATGACCAATCCTCAGGGGATCCTTAAGCTTCAACGAGGGATAGCTCCCAAACTTTCCTGATAAAGCTAGAATGCCAGACTAAGACCAAAACCACCCCAAATGGTGGTGGCAGAATCAGAAGGTGGACCAGCTATGCCCAGTGCTGTCTGCCTAGGATCAACAAATTGTTGATCCCGGAAGTCTCCAGCTAAAGCACTACAATTGACAAAGATACTCCCAGAAAGAACCCTTGATATTGCAACTGGCAATGCGACGCCAATATTAATATCGTGTAAACCAGCGCCACTGGTACTGTAATAGAATTCAGAGAAACCACCGTTCACAATGCTAAATGATCCCGAAACCTCAAGAGCTTCGAAGACCGTATTGGGTGGTAGGGGCAGAGAATGACCTCCGGCCACCTGAATATAGACTCCAGTCGCACTACTTGAATTGCCTTGAGTTTCGTCCACATCAAAATAAGCAGTTAT
The DNA here is from genome assembly GCA_964463145.1 of uncultured Acidobacteriota bacterium. Lineage (GTDB taxonomy): Bacteria > Acidobacteriota > UBA6911 > RPQK01 > CBDAPI01 > CAYXBG01. Next base: position 15,406 of record CAYXBG010000014.1, on the reverse strand, counting down.
GCTCGGGGTGAAAGGAACTGCGTCCAGAGTAACCCCCGCATAGATCTCGGCTGTGGATGCAAGAGAGGCAGATCTCTCAGGAAACGTATAAAAAATCGTTCCAACGTCGACGGTTACTGCTGCCAGGGACTTTGAAAAAGCAAAGGTATAGTCAACTTCTGAAAATTTCCCTTGTAACCCATTGTGCACCCCTACTGGTGCTTTAGGATCTTCTTTGATGAAAAGAGCATCTCCAGCATTTACAGCTGCCAGATCCATATTACCCCAGACATTAACCGAGAAAGCGCCGAATCCAATTGTTCCGGACGTTTGAAAACTAAGGTCGTCAGTAAGACGCTGCCCACGCCAGATGTATTTACTGACAAAGGCCCCGTCGGCTGCAGCAGTCAACAGATCGTCATCCTGGGCCAACAGAAGGGTCGATTTGTTTAAGAGAATAAACGGTAACGTAACTAACAACGCGGCCCTCAGCAATCGAACTGAGTACATGAGATCACTCCTTATAAATTCCATATTAGATTTGAACATCGTACAAACCGAAATCAGCTAAAAATGATCACTTACTGCGAACCATCCGAAGCACAATCTCGGATAAGACAAAAAACCAGAAAGGTTACTTGCATTTATGGTGCCAGTGGACAATTGGAAAGGATGACTTTGCGGCTAATTCCCACTAAAGTAATGGGATGAGAGGATTTCCAGAATTTTAGCATCAAACCGAGCTCGCCTTTCTCAGGTGTGCGGAACCGACACCCTTGTCGGATCTACATAAGAAGCCTACATTTACGTAGGCTTCCTGATACCTTAGAAAATATGCCTCTAGTTCGCCCCAGAGAAGATATTTGCTTGGAAATACACAAATAAAAAAACTCTAAGATATTGATTAAATTAAACTTAGATACTTTTCATACATTTTGGTATCCTTTACGATCTGCTGATACAGAAATGTATGAAGTCGGGCCTTACCAATTTATGGGTGTCGGCTTCGAATCACGGCCAACACGGAGCCAAATATTGATTTATTCAACTTTAGAAACCGAGATTCACCCCAAGGAGTAGTTGATCAGGCAATTCTCAAAAGGGCAAGTAGCGGGTAGCAAGTGAGAGAAGCCCGCGGGTGAGGAGAGGAGCACTATGAAGGCAATCAGGGTCGACTCCCCGGGAGGACCTAACAAACTCCATTTAGTTGAAATACCGCAGCCCGTACCGGAGCCCGGACAAATCCTCGTAAAAATCCACTCCTCCGGGGTCAATTTCGCAGACATCATGTGCCGAAGATCGGAACACCCAGGTATGCTGCCCCCCCCTCTGATTCCAGGTTGCGAGGCAAGCGGAACAGTTGTAGCTAAGGGAAAAGGCTGTCAAAGGTACAACGAGGGCGACCGAGTAGTCGTTTATTCACCCTGGGGAGGCACCTATGCCGAGTTGATCACTATCCCCGAAATGTACGCCCTACCTCTTCCAGGCGACATGTCCTTCCGGGAAGGAGCTGCCTTCACTCACACATCCCTAACGGCCTACCACGCTTTGCTAACTCTAGGAAAAGCCCAACAAAGGGATTGGCTACTAATTACTGCCGCTGCAGGTGGAGTGGGTATGGCTATTTCCCAGTTGGCAAAAATCCAAGGACTAAGAATGATCGGATGCGTAGGTTCTGACAAAAAAAGAACGGTTTTGGATAAACTTGGGATTCAGCATCAGATTAATTATGAAGACTCCGATCTCATTGATCAGGTCATCTCGATCACAGAGGGAGGCGGCGTCAACCTCGCCCTGGAGTCGGTTGGCGGCAAAGTATTCGACCAGGTTTTGGCTGGAATGGCGCCTCTGGGACGCCTGATTCTCTTTGGAATATCCGGACGTCAACCCCGCTCGGTCTCTCCGTTCCAGCTTCTCGAAAAATCAATTACTTGGGGAGCCCTAAACTTGAGTGTTTTATTCGCCCACTCTAATCACTTAATCCAAAATTCCTGGGAAACTTTGGCTACTCTTTATCGAGAAAGAAAAATACAAGCACACGTCCACCACAACTTCCCACTTCAGGATGCAAAAATAGCTCACGAGATATTGGAGAGCCGGGAAAGCACAGGGAAAATTATTCTAGAGATCGAATCCTAGACAGTCTGCAAAACTCTCCTTGTTTAGAACTAGTAAACTCTACATTTCCTGATATTAGTTGACACCAACACCTCCAGTACGAAGTGAGGATTGAATCTTCCCGAAAAGTTGCAACTAAGCACACTGCAAACCTCTCCTCTTCGTATATTAGACCTCGAACCACTCACCTCGGTATTTTATCTTCGAAAGCTTCGCCTAAATCGCTGTTTTGGTTTGGGCATCATCAGTGTTCCATGAGATTATGGGGTCTATTATTACTATGAAATCTCTCGCTTAATGATCCAGCACGAGGACACCGTATAATTCATGTCCATTGTTGCAGCCCAAGCCGCTTTCTATTACATGGCGGCTGCCAGTATAGCTAGCGCGCTTTTGGCAGTTACTCGCAGAAATCCCGTGCATAGCATGCTATGGGTACTCTCTCTCTTCCTACATGTAGCAGGCATCTTTTTACTACTGCGAGCAGAGTTCTTAGCAGCTGTTCAGGTCATCGTTTACGCTGGGGCCATTCTGGTTTTCTACCTCTTTTTCCTAATGCTCCTTGACTTACCGGGTGAGGCGGCAGGACCCCGATTTGCCCCTCACTGGGTACTAGCCGCCGCCGGAGGTTTTGGTTTTTTGGCCATGATTTGGCTGGCTAGGCCGGAGAAAATCTACTTAACGAAAGCGGCTAACGCTGATGGGGCTATCGCGACAGGCTCCCCAGGCAACATCGCCGAAGTAGGCCTGGCATTGTTCGGGACTTTCGCCTTACCTTTCGAAATGGCTTCACTAATTCTCCTAGCAGCCATCATAGGGGCGGTCATGTTAGTCAGGAGTAGAACCGCATCATGATCATTCCTATTGATACGGTTCTCATCCTGAGCGCCCTTCTTTTCGGGGTTGGTCTTTTCGGCTTTCTGGCCCGGCGCAATCTGATTCTTATGCTGGTCTCTGTAGAGATAATGCTAAATGCCGTAAACCTCAGCTTGGCAGGTTTCAGTCAGTTCCTCAACGACCCCCGCGGACAAGTCCTCGCTCTATTAGTGATCGCCGTCGCAGCCGCAGAGGCGGGTGTCGGATTGGGGTTAGTCATTGCTTTGCATCGAAACAAACCTGGAGCAAGCGTGACAGATCTCACGGAACTTAAGTGGTGAAAATGTTGGAGGCAGCCCCTTGACTTCGATCACCCCTTTCCTCACCGTACTCACCTCGACACTAGCGGCCATCCTGATTGCTTTCACTGGCTCGAGACGTTCAAACCTAAGAGAGCTCTGGTCAGTTGCAGCTGGCGTTATAATGTTCGGGCTTACGGTGAGCCTGGTCCCAGATGTTCTGGCAGGTGAAAAACCCGGACTGGTGCTGTTTCGGATTCTCCCCGGTATTGAGTTTGCTTTCCGCGCAGATGCATTCGGGCTCCTCTTCGCTTCCGGTGCATCCTTGCTCTGGATATTGACATCATTTTATTCGATCGGTTACGTGCGCTCACTGAAAGAGCATGCACAGACACGCTACTTTTCCTGCTTTGCCCTTGCCCTTGCAGCGACCATGGGAGTGGCGTTCTCGGCAAACCTCTTCACTCTTTTCTTATTTTACGAAGCTCTGACGCTAATCACCTACCCACTGGTAGGTCATAAGGGAACATCCGAAGCAAAGGCGGGTGCTCGTAAGTACGTCATCTACCTTCTGGGAGCTGCCAAAGTATTACTGGTAGCCGCAATTATTTTGACCTACAACCTGACAGGGACACTCGACTTCCGCCAAGGAGGAGTACTGACACTAGAACAGGCGACAGAACAACCTCTTCTGCTATACCTGATCTTTGCGCTCTTCCTATTCGGATTCGCCAAGAACGCGCTCATGCCCATGCATAGTTGGTTGCCGGCAGCCATGGTAGCACCCACACCCGTGAGCGCTCTGTTGCACGCTGTTGCAGTGGTTAAAACTGGTGTTTTTTCTACACTACGGGTATTTCTGTTCATTTTCGGTTCAGATGCGATAAGGCACATAGGGTCCGACAAACTTGCCATGATAGCCGCCTCAGTTACTATTTTAGTCGGCTCACTCCTTGCCTTAGGACAGGACAACCTCAAGGCCCGCCTGGCCTTTTCTACCATAAGCCAGCTCTCCTATATCATCCTGGGGGGAGCCCTTTTGAACCATTCTGGGATTTTGGGCGGGGTAGCCCACATCACCAATCACGCCTTTTCAAAGATCACGCTCTTTTTATGCGCAGGATCCATTTACGCCTCTACCCATAAAACCAAAATCAGCCAGTTATCTGGTCTCTCTAGGCGCATGCCCTGGACAATGGCGGCATTCACCATTGCCTCTTTAAGCGTAGTCGGTATACCTGGCACCTCTGGGTTTATTTCCAAATGGTTTCTGGCACTTGGTTCAATAGAACTTCAGAATCCTTGGTTGCTAGCTGTTTTACTCACCAGTTCATTACTGAATGCGGCCTATCTAGGACCGATCATATACAAAGCCTACTTTGAAAAAAGCTCGGAGCCTCTTGAGGAAGTACATGAAGTACCCTGGATGGTAGTACCCCTCACGATTAGCGCGGGCCTGAGCTTACTTTTGGGAATCTATCCAGCACCAGTACTTGAATTGGCTGGGAGGGTACTGCCATGAACTTCCTAGAAAAATGCCTTGAGAATCCATCTCGGCGTAACAAGCTCAAGCAACTCTCCTATCTGGGTCTGATATTAATTGCCGGATCAGAAATCATATTGCCGTGGGTGGCCGGAGAGAGTCATCATCATTTTGCCTTCGAAGGTATACCCGCCTGGGGATCAATATATGGGCTCATCTCCTGTGTAGTCATCATTGTTGTGTCCAAGCTTATCGGGAAAATCTGGCTATCACGTGGGGAGGACCACTATGATGCTTGAGTGGGTACATCCTGGCCTACTGCTCATACTGGGTGCCTGGGTGGCTTTCTTCTTTAAAGGCAGGGCCCGGAACCTCATTATCCTACTATTGCCTGTTGGAGCATTGGCTTCCTGCCTGAGCATGTCTTCAGGGACATACGGAAAGGTACGTTTCCTGGGACTGGACCTGGTCTTCGGCCGGGTAGATCAGCTGAGTCTAATTTTCTCCTATGTCTTTTCCATTATGGCCGTAATCGGAGTGATCTACGCTCTCCACGTCAAAACCACGAGTCAGCATGTAGCATCCTTGACCTATGTAGGAGGTGCCCTGGGAGTCACATTTGCTGGGGACTTTATCTCTCTACTCGTTTTCTGGGAGTTGATGGCCCTCTCCTCTGTCCTGTTAGTTTGGCAACGCCATAAACCTGCTGCTGTATCCGCCGGCTTCCGTTATCTTCTGGTCCATGTCTTGGGAGGTCTCGTTCTGTTGGCAGGGGTAGTGATGCAAGTCTCCCAGACAGGATCAGTAGCCTTTGGTGATATGGGGGCTTTCTCTGGCAGCATGGCTTGGACATTAATTCTTCTCGCTTTTCTTATTAATGCAGCTGCCCCCCCCTTAGGAGCCTGGCTGCCTGACGCCTACCCCGAGGCTACCGTAACGGGTGCAATTTTCATGACTGCCTTCACTACCAAGTCGGCGGTCTATGCACTCATCCGTGGATTTGCGGGAACCGAGATACTCATATGGCTGGGAGCCATAATGGCCATTTACGGTGTAGTCTACGCTGTACTCGAAAATGATGCTCGCCGTTTATTGGCCTACCACATTATCAGCCAAGTCGGTTATATGGTTTGTGGGGTTGGAATCGGGACTACTCTAGCCCTCAATGGTGCCACGGCCCATGCCTTCGCGCACATCCTTTACAAATCCCTTCTCTTCATGGGGGCGGGCGCTGTTCTCGAAGTAACAAGACTGCGAAAATTGAGTGATATGGGGGGTCTCTATAAAACCATGCCTATCACACTCGCCTTCTACATGATTGGTGCCTTCGCCATCTCTGCAGTGCCCCTCTTTAGTGGCTTCGTGAGTAAATCTATGGTCGTTTCAGCTGCTGGTGAATCTCACATGGCCTTGGTATTTCTAATGCTCACCCTGGCATCTGCAGGCACATTCCTGCACACAGGGCTTAAGCTCCCTTATTACATGTTCTTTGGACAGGATAAAGGACTGCAGAGTCGTGAACCCCCTACCAATATGCTGGTCGCCATGGGGATAGCTGCAATCGGTTGCTTACTGATAGGGATCTTTCCAGGCCTCTTGTACTCACACCTCCCCTATCCAGTGGACTACGTCCCTTATACCCTGCAACATATCACCAGCACTCTTGGGATGCTGGGTTTCACAGCATTTGGGTTCTTTCTCCTGCTAAGACACCTCGATCCGGAAACCAAAATTAGCTTGGACACGGACTGGTTTTACAGAAAGATTTCCGGCTCTTGGATGACTGTTGTGCACGGGCCACTAACACGATTAGAATCCGATTTCATTGGTGAATTCTATGAATTTGTAATACGACGCCCGGTACTGGGTTTCGGCAGCTTGCTCCGCAATTTCGATGTCCGGGTCATCGATGCAGCATTGGTAGCATTGGGGTGGCTAACTCAAAAGCTGAGCCAGCTTTTGAGAATTACCGTCAGCGGCAACGCTCAACACTACGGCCTGCTGATGGCTGCCACAATTTTGGCACTCACTGTCATGGCATTGGTGATATCCACATGACAACATACCCACTTCTAACTGTAACGACATTTCTACCTTTTCTGGGAGCAATTTTAGTACTCCTTTTCAGCAATCAACGATCTGCCCGATGGATTGCCCTTCTGACCACAATTGCTACGCTCAGTGCCACGGCTCCTCTCTACTGGAATTTCGACAAATCATCCAGCAACCTACAGTTTGTTGAGTCTGTGGAGTGGATACCTGCCTGGGGTGTTTCGTATGGATTGGGGTTGGATGGGATCAGCCTTCCTTTCGTCCTCCTCGCAGCGATTCTGAGCATCTTATGTGTCAGTGGGTCATGGACCGCCATCGACACCAGAGCGAAAGAATTCTACGCAGCTCTTCTTATTGCAGAAACAGCGATGATCGGGCTTTTCGCCGCCACCAATCTATTTCTCTTCTATGTTTTCTGGGAGCTAATGATCATCCCACTTTTTCTTATCATAGGGGTCTGGGGTGGGCCTAAACGCATTTATGCATCTATTAAGTTTCTGATTTTCACTTTATCCGGCAGCGTCTTGATGCTGGTGGGTATGATTGCCCTTTACCAAGTGTCTGGCACACTTAATTTCAAGGAATTGACAATTACTCAATTCCAGACGGAATTCCAAGTATGGATTTTCATAGCCTTCTTGGCCGCCTTCTCAGTGAAGGTGCCCATGTTTCCAGTCCACACCTGGCTTCCCGACGCACATACAGAAGCTCCTACCGCCGGGAGCGTTATCTTAGCCGGCATCCTACTGAAAATGGGAGCTTATGGATTCTTGCGAATCTCAATACCTATACTTGATGAAGCCTTACAAATTTTCCTAAAGCCTATGCTGATCGTTTCTGTGGTGGCCATCGTATACGGCGCCTATGTAACTCTGGTACAGACCGACCTTAAGCGCCTGATAGCCTTCTCGAGTATCAGCCATATGGGGTTTGTGACCCTGGGCATTTTCACTCTTAATCAAAGTGGAGTTGAAGGGGCCATTCTGCAGATGATTAACCATGGGATTATTTCAGCAGCACTTTTCCTTTGTGTCGGGATGATTTATGAGCGCACACATACTCGAGAGATCAAAGACTATGGTGGGGTTGGTAAATTGGCGCCAATTTACTCGGTCCTACTAGCCATCTTTTGTTTGGCTGCTGCCGGCTTCCCAGGCATGAATTCTTTCATTGGCGAGTTTCTAATAATTAGCGGAGCCTATGAGACCGAAATGTGGTTGGGAGCGATGGCCATTTGGGGGGTCGCACTCGGCACGGCTTATATCGTTTGGCTGTACTACCGAGTCGTGATGGGTAAGACAAATGCAAAAATAGAAGGCATGAACCTAGAACTCAATGCTCGCGAGATAGCCACTCTAGCGCCACTCGTGTTGCTTGTTCTATACCTTGGACTTCAACCCGATCTGGTGCTTTCCTACCTTCATGCTCCTGTAACTGAACTTCTAACAACGGCAGGGGTAACGCAATGATCGGACCAGATTTGGCGGACGTCAAGTTGCTTTGGCCAGAGCTGATACTGTTGACAATGTCACTAGGACTGATCCTATCAGCGAGCCGTATCCGAAAAGGGTTGAAAGCTTCTACTGCGACTTTAGTTGCTGGACTCGCCTCTATCTTGGTTTACAGATGGCCTCTTGTTGAAGGAGCTCGTGCAGGCTTTGGAGACATGATCATTGTCGATAACTACTCACAATTCTTTAAGGTGTTGATAGCTTCTGCACTGATTTTGATCGTACTTCTCTCTACCAGACGTGTAGAAACCGATAATGTTCGGGCAGGAGAATACTATGCTCTGCTCCTACTGGCTTCGATCGGTATGATGCTGGCTGTTTCCTCTACAGATCTTATCCCCCTTTACCTGGGACTGGAACTGACCACCATTTGTTCCTATATCCTTGTTGGGACCACGGTTGAGAGGCGAACCTCTAATGAAGCAGCAACAAAATACTTCCTTCTCTCGGCCTTTACATCCGCGCTACTTCTTTATGGCATAGCCCTTATTTACGGGATGGCTGGTTCTACAAGTTTCGACGCTGTAGCATCTTTTTTATCGAGCACAGAAGGAGAGAACAACAAACTAATCCTGACGGCTATTGGCCTGGTAGTGGCAGGGCTCGCTTTCAAAATTGCAGCTGTACCCTTTCACTCATGGGCACCAGACGCTTATGAAGGAGCCAGTGCGCCTATTGCTGCATTTCTAGCTACGGCCTCCAAGGCAGCAGGCCTTGCTGTACTGGGACGGATTTGCATATCCGCATTCTCCGAGGAATCTTATCTCCTATCTTTGATCCTGGCTACTATGGCCGCTCTCTCCATTATTGTTGGGAGCATCATTGCTATATCCCAAACCAATATAAAACGTCTTCTCGCCTATTCTTCAATTTCTCATGCGGGTTACGCACTCCTCGGACTCCTTCCCGGAACTGCAGAAGGGGTTTCAGCAACAATGACCTATGTCTTCATCTATGTGTTCATGACATTAGGAGCCTTTGGAGTTGTCACCGCTCTGGGCCGGCGTGGCGAGCGAATCGATGGCTACGAGGGATTGGCACGACAACAGCCAGTAACTGCCCTACTAATGCTGATATTCCTCTTGGCCTTGACCGGAATTCCACCCACAGGGGGCTTTATAGCCAAGTTCGTGGTCATTCTGAGCGCTCTGAATGCGGGCTATTTCACACTGGCGGTCCTGGCTGTTGCCTGTAGTGTCGTCTCAGCCTTTGTCTACCTGCGGGTGGCCGTACTCATGTATATGAAAGAACCGCAGATGGATGAGGTCCCAAGCTGTCCACTAACGATATCTACAGTACTCCTCTTGTCTGCCCTGGTTACGGTAATCGGGGGAATCCTACCTAGTGTCCTCAATTTCTGGGGAGCGGTACCCTAATGATTGAAACCAGGATGCTCTCGCCGGCAAAAATCTCATCAGATAACCAGGCTTTGTGTTGTCGCTGCCCTGTGTATAATTGGAGCGAAATGGCCCGATTATGAAAGAATATATAGGCATCGTGGTCAGTTTTATTCTGGCCGGAGGAATAGCAGGAGCGATGGTCTTTCTGGCCTCCTGGCTCGGAGAGAGAAAACCATCCGAAGTCAAGCTAGCACCGTTCGAGTGCGGCAAAACCCCCTTCTCTTTGCCAGGAGGGAAACTGGCTGTTAAATTCTACCTGACAGCAATACTTTTCGTGCTGTTCGATATCGAACTAGTCTTTTTATATCCCTGGGCTGTCATCTATCGCACTATAGGCCTAACCGGGCTTGTAGAAATGGGTGTCTTTCTGGGAATCTTGATTGCAGGCTTCGTCTATGCCTGGGACAATGGCGCTCTAGAATGGCAATGATATGTTAAACGAACAAAACTTTCTAACCACTAGAGTTGATGAAGCCCTTGGCTGGGCTCGCAAGTTCTCAATATTTCAATATCCGTTCGTCACAGCCTGCTGCGGGATGGAATACATGGCGACCGCCTGCTCTCACTATGACGTCGACCGCTTCGGTGCAGGATTCCCTAGATTCTCGCCACGCCAGGCAGATGTTCTTTTTGTTGTAGGAACGATTAGCCACAAGATGGCTCCCATTATGAAACGCATATGGGAGCAGATGGCCGAGCCAAAGTGGGTAGTAGCTTTTGGAGTATGTACCTGTACTGGTGGCTTTTATGACAACTACGCAACAGTTATGGGTATTGATACCATAATACCGGTTGACGTCTACATCCCTGGATGCCCCCCGCGGCCGGAAAACGTGATCGATGGGTTAATCAAGCTACAAGAGAAAATACAAAATCAACACAACACTGGCCTTAGGGATACCCCTGAACCCCGCCCAGATATATTTGACGTATGAACACTATTTCGTTGATTGCAGCTATAACGAACCATTTCCCGGACTCTGTCATTTCTTCCCACTCCTATAGAGGAGACGCCACCATAGTGTTGAAGCCAGAGTCTTTAATCGAGGTCGCGCGCTTCCTCAAAAAAGATACAAACCTGCTGATGGATCTTCTGATGGACTTGAGTGCTGTCGACTACTCCACCTATGGAGAGGCTCCCTCACGAGCTTTTTTTGCGTCTTCTGGGAATAAGGTAAGGCCTCAGGCTAACATGCGAGATGAGGAATCTTGGCCCGGACCAGTACCTGAAACCCGCTTTGCAGTCGTCTACCATTTTTATTCTATACAACACCGACATCGATTGAGAGTCGTGGTACCCCTACAGGATCCTGACCTAGAAGTAGACTCTTTAACCGACCTTTGGGCTGGAGCAAATTGGTTAGAGCGCGAGGTATGGGATATGTTTGGCATCCGCTTTCAGGGACATCCCGATCTCAAACGTATCCTCATGTACGAAGAATTCGAAGGTCACCCCCTTCGAAAAGATTACCCAGTCAACAGGCGTCAGCCTCTGATAGGGCCAGTCAATTGATAGAAGCTCAGATCTCGAAGACCCTATCCCAGAATTCATCTATGATCTATTGCCCCCTTTGGAGAATCAATGACACCCGAATCAAACTCGCCTAGAGAGCACTCCGAGAACGCCGGCAGGGATCTCGAAACACGCGATATGATGCTTAACATTGGCCCTGCCCACCCGGCTATGCACGGTATTATCAGAATAATCGCCAATCTCGACGGAGAACAGATTCGGCAAGCAGAAGTGGAGATAGGGTATCTACACCGAGGCTTCGAGAAGATGTCTGAGGTAGTGGACTATAACGGTGTTATTCCCTACACCGACCGGCTAAATTATGTGTCCTCACTAATCAATAATGTCGGCTACTGTATGGCTGTCGAAAAACTCCTGGGAATCTCGGTCCCGGAACGCTGTCAGTATGTGAGAGTAATCGTTTCGGAGATAGCCCGAATAACGGATCACCTGACCTGTGTCGGCGCCACCGCTATGGAAATGGGAGCATTCAGCGTCTTCCTCTACATGATCAAAGCTCGGGAATACCTGTGGGAATTAGTGGAAATGGTAACCGGAGCCCGTCTAACCGTAAGTTACTGTCGGATAGGTGGCATCAAAGCTGACCTCCCTGACGATTTTGCTGAGCCTTGCAAGAAAGCCCTCGAAGAAACTCGTAAAGTCTTAACTGAAACGAATGCACTACTAACTCGCAATCGCATTTTCACGGACAGAATGAATGGGACAGGTATAATCTCAGCAGAAGACGCGATTTCCTATGGTATAACCGGTCCTTTTCTGCGTGCCAGCGGTGTCGAGTTCGATGTTCGGAAGGATTCTCCATACGCCGTTTACGACCAAATACCTTTTGATGTTCCTATCGGAACACGCGGAGACAACATGGATCGGTACCTGGTGCGCATGGAAGAGATGGAACAGTCCATGCGCATCGTAGAAACGGCATTACAGGACATGCCATCGGGGCCCGTTCAAGTGGATATTGAAACAGGACGACCCATTCCAGCCGCAAAAATGGTAGACCTAGGAAAAGTGGGGGATATCAATGCTATCTCGGACGGGATAGCATTGACTGGACCCACTCTAGAGGGATCTGGACGGCTCAACTCTCCCTCCATTTCCACAGATGAAAAAAGGGCTTTTCTCCCCCCTAAGGAAGATACGTACGGCAACATTGAAGGGCTTATGAATCACTTCAAGCTAGTCATGGAGGGGCATGGGGTCCGCCCCCCTAAGGGAGAGGTCTATTTCCCTGTAGAGGGAGCCAACGGGGAGCTAGGCTTCTATGTAGTAAGTGACGGAGCCGGGAACCCCTACCGAGTCCGAGTCCGACCTCCCTGCTTCGCCATTATGTCGGCTCTTCCCAAGCTTCTGGAAGGTGACATGCTCGCTGATATGGTCCCCACTTTTGGGTCCGTCAACATGATCGGTGGAGAGCTCGATCGATGACCCTTTCTGAACTTGAACCGCAAGCAGAAAAGATCTTGCAATTCTACGAGCATCCCAAAGCGGCAATGCTACCTATTCTGTGGTTAGTTCAGGAGAACCAGGGCTACATTTCGAGTGAGGCCGAGGTTTGGGTAGCTGGTGTTTTGGGAGTGGCCAATTCTAAGGTTCGTGAGGCAGTTTCCTTCTACAACATGTTCCATACAAAACCAGTTGGCCGACGTGAACTTCGTGTATGTACTAGCCTGCCCTGTCTTTTACGCGGTGCTGGAAAGGTAATAGGGGAAATACAGCAACGTCTAGATATTTCTCCTGGAGAGACCACCCTCGACGGGAAGGTAACTCTGACGGAAGTCGAGTGTCTATGTGCCTGTGAAATGGCTCCAATGGGACAACTCGATGAAACTTTCATTGGACCTTTAGAAGGGTCTCAGTTAGATACAGTCCTCAATGCCGCAGTAGAGGATCCTCGCGAAGCAGAAGCATTACCTGAACCCAACCCATTCATCTCTAGTAACGGACCCGTACTCTCCTCACGTTTTGGAAATCCTGGAGGGACTTGGCTAGAAGAATACGTTGCAGATGGTGGTTACATGGCAGCAAAAAAGGCTCTCACTACAATGACCCCTCAGGAAGTCATCGAAGAGGTTTCTCAGCCTAACTTGCGCGGACTGGGAGGGGCAGGATTCCCAGCTGGCAAAAAATGGTCCTTCGTCCCCAAGAATACAAAACAGCCTGTGTTCCTGGTCGTTAATGCCGATGAAGGCGAGCCTGGGACGTTCAAAGACCGCTATATAATGGAACGAGATCCCCACGCCCTGATCGAAGGCATGATCATTGCTGCCTATGCAATCGACAGTCACAAAGCCTATGTTTATATTCGTGGTGAATACTTTCGGTCAGCCAAACGCCTTCAGCGAGCCTTGGAAGAGGCCTCCGATCAGGGTTGGCTAGGCAAGAATATCCAGGGAAGTGGATTTGATCTGGATATAGTCATTCACCGTGGAGCAGGCGCTTATATCTGCGGGGAAGAGACTGCACTCCTGACCTCTCTCGAAGGGGGAAAGGGTTTCCCGAAACTGAAACCCCCATTCCCTGCTATCTCAGGCCTCTTTTCTTGCCCGACTATAGTAAACAATGTCGAGACACTCTCATGTGTACCTTTCATTATCCGCAATGGTGCTCAACGCTTCTCCATGATAGGCACAGAAAAGCAGGGAGGTACACGGTTGTTCTGTGTGAGTGGCCATGTGGTCCGACCCGGAGTCTACGAAGAACCCGTCGGCATATCTCTCCGAGAACTCATAGAAAAAGCAGGTGGTGTCCGGAATGGCAACAAGCTCAAAGCCGTCATACCAGGAGGTATTTCAGCTAAAATTCTGAAGGCTGACGAAATTGATGTGGGCATGGATTTCGACTCGCTTCTAGCAGCTGGAAGCATGGCAGGCTCAGGAGGTGTGGTTGTGTTGGATGAAACAACCTGCATGGTCGAAACTCTAGATTCAGCGGCAAGGTTTTTCGCTGATGAATCGTGCGGGCAATGCTCTCCATGCCGTGAAGGAACCGGCTGGATCCACCGAATTGTCCAGCGCATTATAAAAGGCAAGGGAAATCTTCAGGATCTGGACGATCTGCTCGCCATAGCAGGTGACATGGAAGGGAAAACCATCTGCGTCTTTGCGGATGCAGCTGCCTGGCCGGTCCAGTCCTACATAATGAAATTCCGAGACGAGTTTGAGGAGTATATAACCAGTGGCCGGGGCAATAAGGGAGAGGAGATCGGTGTATGCTCAGCCTAACCATTGACGACCGTGAAATCAATGTCGAAAAGGGTACAACGGTTATTCAGGCGGCCGAGGAAGCAGGTATTTACATTCCTCGTTACTGCTATCATCCGGGGCTTTCCATTGCTGGGAACTGTCGTATCTGTCTTGTCGATGTAGAGAACTCTCCAAAACTCCAAATCGCGTGCAACCTTCCCGTTACTGATGGCATGGTGGTACACACACAGAATGATAAGGCTGAAGCTGGACGGAAATCAGTTCTTGAATTCCTACTCGCCAACCACCCTCTGGATTGCCCAGTTTGTGATCAATCCGGGGAGTGCGATTTGCAGAACTTTTATATGGATTTCGGCCTCTACAACCCACGTTTTCAAGAACATAAAGTCAAAAAAAGAAAAGCTCTTCAACTGGGCCCCCATGTAATGCTCGACCAAGAACGCTGTATTCTCTGCTCCCGCTGTGTGCGTTTCACAGATGAGATCACTGATACAGGAGAGTTCGGAATCTTCAATCGGGGTGACAGCGCCGAACTTGGACTAGTTCCTGGGGAAACTCTCGACAACCCCTATTCAGCCAATGTAGTGGATATATGCCCTGTAGGAGCTTTGACCGAAAAAGACTTCCGTTTCAAAAGTAGAGTTTGGTACCTCTCTGGGGCTTCTACCGTCTGCAATGGTTGCAGTCAGGGTTGTAATATCGATCTTCATTTTCTGCTGGATCGGCCCCATCTTAATGATGGATCTCGGATTGTGCGTGTAAAACCGCGCCTTAATCAGAACGTCAATCAGTGGTGGATGTGTGATGAGGGGCGCTACGGATTCGACTGGATGGATAAGGATCGCTTGGAAATCGTACGCGGACCCTCAAACGGTGCCAACTGGGATCAGGCGCTTACGGAAATAGCGACCATGCTCGCAAGTTCAGAGCAAGAGAACAATACCAATCCTGGTACTGCTAAAACCAGGGTCGGCGTTCTCGCATCTACGCAGCTTACTCATGAAGCACTTT
>CAYXBG010000013.1:0-30250 GCA_964463145.1 uncultured Acidobacteriota bacterium | reverse complement strand
TTATCTGGTCAACACCCATGCGGATGAACTTGCCGCTCTCGGAAATTATAATAATCTCGGAATCATCACTCACAAGGAGAGATTTGACAACGTTTCCATTTCTCTCACTCGTATTAATATTAATTACTCCCTGACCGCCTCTCCCCTGAGCCCGATACTCCGATACTGGTGTCCGCTTCCCATAACCTTTCCGTGTGACTGTTAACAATTGCACTTTTTCCAAATCCACCGCGGCCATGCCAATCAATTCGTCCTTCTTCTTGAGACGTATTCCTCTGACGCCTCGAGCTACACGCCCCATGGACCTGACCTGATTTTCAGTAAAGCGGATCGCCTTACCCATTAAAGAGAAAAGTATGATGTCCTGGTCGTCCCTATCCAGCATCACACTCATCAGCTCGTCGTCGTCCCCGACAGTGCAGGCGATAATCCCATTGGACCGGGGGCGAGAGAAAGCGTTCAAAGGGGTTTTCTTAATATATCCCATCCTGGAAGCCATGACGACGTGGTCAGAGGTGTCAAAGTCATGGACGGCAATTATGCCAGCCACCCGGTCATCTTTATCAATCTGAATCATATTGATAATCGGCTTACCCTTGCCTGTCGTAGCGACCTCTGGAATACGCCAGACTTTCAGCCAATGCAACTTACCCTTAGTAGTAAAAACCAAAATATAGGCATGCGTAGAGGCCACGAACAAATAATCAATCAAATCTTCTTCTGTTCGAGTTGACATCCCGATCCGCCCCTTGCCGCCTCTATGCTGGTTTCTGTAGGTGCTCAATGAAGTCCGCTTGATATACCCATTTCTGCTGGCCGTAATGACCATCTGTTCCTCTGCAATCAAATCCTCTATGGAAAGATCCACTTCCGTATCGACGATCTCTGTGCGTCTCGGGGTTGCGTAGCTGGATTGGATTTTAAGGAGTTCTTCTCTGATGACCCTCTTTAATTCCTCTTCTTCATTGAGAATCTTCTCTAAATTCTTGATAGTTTTCTGCAGTTGATTGTACTCAGTGGCTATTTTGTCTCTTTCGAGACCTGTCAATCGCTGCAATCTCATGTCTAAAATTGCCTGGGCCTGCCGTTCAGTGAACTCGAACCCACTTATTAGCCCCCGTCTAGCCTCTTCTGGGTCAGCTGAGCCTCGGATGAGCTTGATAATGGCCCCCAGATGATCGAGCGCCTTCTGCAGCCCTTCCAGGATGTGGGCGCGCATTTGGGCTTTTTCGAGGTCGAATTGCGTACGCCGCCGAACCACTTCTCTGCGATGCTTTAGGAAAAGTGATATGACCTTTCTAAGAGGCAAAACCCTTGGCTGACCATCAACTATAGCGAGAAGGTTAATCCCGAAAGAGGACTGCATGGAAGTGAGCTTAAAAAGGGTATTTAGAACAATCTGGGGCTGCTCCCCTCTCTTCAGCTCAATAACGACTCGCATACCCTTGCGATCGCTCTCATCTCGAAGGTCACTTATTCCGGTTATCCGTTTTTGCCGAACGTGGTCAGCGATTTTCTCGATCAGGCGAGCCTTATTCACCTGGTATGGAAGTTCATAAATTATAATAGCCAGCCGGCCTTTTCGGACTTCCTCAACTTCTGTCCTAGCCCTCAGATGAATTATCCCGCGACCCGTACCGTAGGCATCGTAGATCCCTTTTCTGCCATAGATAAATGCCCCCGTAGGGAAGTCCGGCCCCGGCACCAATGCCATCAACTCATTCAAAGATGCCTCCGGATCATCAAGTATAAGAAGAGCTGATTCGATGACCTCATTCAGATTGTGGGGGGGGATGTTCGTCGCCATGCCAACAGCAATCCCCGAAGCTCCGTTGACCAGAAGATTCGGAAACTTGCCTGGCAGGACCACAGGCTCCTGCTGTGTCTCGTCATAATTAGGAACGTAGTCGACGGTTTTCTTGTCGAGATCAGCCAACAACTCCGAGGCAATTCGTGACATTCTGATCTCGGTATAACGCATGGCTGCAGCCGAGTCGCCATCAATCGATCCAAAGTTGCCCTGGCCATCGACCAGGACTTCGCGCATCGAAAAGTTTTGCGCCATCCGAACAATGGTGTCATAGACTGCAGAATCGCCATGCGGATGGTATTTTCCAATTACATCACCGACGATACGGGCCGATTTTTTGTGTGCTCTATTGTAGGTATTGGAAAGTTCATGCATCGAGTAGAGCACGCGACGATGCACTGGCTTCAACCCATCGCGAACATCCGGTAAGGCACGACCGATGATGACGGACATGGCATAGTCCAGATAGGACGATCGCATTTCATCTTCGATGCTTACCGGTAGCTCGTTACCTAAAGGTTCGGGCATGAGCAGCCTCCTAATCCGACCCGGCAATCATTTGGGTCGGTATTTCATGGCCTTCAAGGAAGACCGTGTTAGATATCCAAGTTCTTGGCGTGCAATGCATTAGTTTCGATAAAATTACGCCTCGGCTCCACCTGGTCCCCCATCAGAATCGTAAAGATTTCGTCGGCTTGCAGAAGGTCTTCGATCTTCACCTTGAGCAAAGTTCTTGTGTCAGGGTTCATGGTGGTTTCCCACAACTGTTCAGGGTCCATTTCACCCAAACCTTTATAGCGTTGAATCGTCAACTGTTTTCGGCCGTCGGCCAAAACTCGAGCGACTAGTTCCTGCCAATCCCTGAGTTCTATTTCATCATCGCCTTTTTTAAGAATAACGGCCGATTTACGAAACCCAGCTACCCGGCGGGCACGCCGAAAAAGCAACTGGAAGTCAGAAGACCGGATCAATTCCAGGTTAATTCTGCCGTCTTTTTTACCTAACCGAACCTCGAATAGGCCGTTTTCACCGTCGGGCGACACACAATCAGCCTTACCACCCATGGCCCTAGACAACTTAACCACCTTCTTGCGGTCTTTAAAGAAAGCTCGCAGAGCCCGGCTGGAAATCCCCTTTTGACCCTTAAGCAAAGAACTCAGGGCACCGTTAGACTTCCCGCCCTCAAAGAAATCTACCAGGGCATCCAACTTCTCAAAAGTCATTGTACGCTTCAGCCGATCGATTATTTCACTGTAATCCAGCAAGTCCTGCATGGCAGCAGTCAATTTCTTGCCCTGATATTTATCGCCAGTTTTTTTGACAGTCCAATTAGTACCCTCTGTCGACCGAGTGATCAAATACTGCGTTAGTGCTTTATCGTCTGTCAGATAGGCCTCTCTCTTACCTTTTCGAACACCATACAGAGGGGGTTGCGCAATATAGATATGGCCATGAGTGATCAATTCCGTCATCTGTCGATAAAAGAAGGTCAGAAGAAGGGTTCGGATGTGGCTTCCGTCCACATCGGCATCCGTCATGATGATAATTCTATGGTAACGGAGTCTAGCGAGATCAAAATCCTGCGCTCCAACACCGGCCCCAATCGCTGCAATCATGATGGTGATCTCATCATTACTCAGCATTTTGTCAAAACGCGCCTTCTCCACATTTAATATTTTCCCTTTGATAGGCAAAATGGCCTGGAATTTTCTGTCTCGCCCCTGCTTGGCCGACCCGCCCGCCGAATCACCTTCAACAATAAATATTTCGGACAGCGTCGGGTCCTTCTCTTGGCAATCCGCAAGTTTCCCGGGAAGGGCCAGATTATCCAGAGCGCTCTTGCGTCGGGTTAGATCCCTAGCTTTTCGTGCGGCGTCCCTGGCCCGTGCGGCATCTGCTGCTTTCTCGACAATCCGTTTGCCAACATCCGGGTTCTGCTCCAAAAATATTGAGAGCTGTTCATTGCACATCGTCTCCACAGCACCTTTGACGTCGCTGTTGCCAAGCTTTGCTTTGGTCTGGCCCTCAAATTGTGGGTCGGCAAGCTTAACGCTGATTACTAAGGACATTCCCTCCCTAACATCTTCGCCACTGAGCTTACCGTCCAGGCCCTTGACTAGACCGTTCTCGGCTGCATACGCATTGAGAGTACGCGTTAGAGCAGCCTTGCACCCGACCAGGTGGGTTCCTCCTTCAACAGTGTTAATCGTGTTGGCAAAGGAGTAAAGACGCTCGTTATAACTGTCGTTATACTGGATTGCTGCCTCTAGTGTCAGATCGCCACGGCTGTCCTCAACATAGATTGGGTCTGGATGCAAAACTTGCCTGTTCCGGTTCAGGTAACGCACAAAATCGACAACACCGCCTTCGTAGCAAAATGTGTGTTTTTCTCCCGAGCGCAAGTCTTCGATAGCTATCTCTAAACCCGAGTTTAAAAACGCTAGCTCACGCATGCGCTGCGCGAGAGTCTCAAAATTAAATTCTACTGTTTCAAAGATTTCGGGGTCAGGCAGGAACGTGATTGTTGTCCCTCGCCCATCCGTAGTCCCTATCTTACGGAACTTGTCCACAGGAATACCCCGGACATAATTTTGCTGAAAGAGTTTGCCGTCCCGTTGGATCTCAAGACACAATTCTTCAGAAAGTGCATTTACAACCGAAACACCAACACCATGTAAACCACCAGAAACCTTGTAGCTGTCATTATCAAACTTACCTCCCGCATGCAAAATAGTCATCACCACCTCTGCGGCAGAGATTTTCTTCTCGGGGTGGGCTTCTACAGGAATCCCCCTACCGTTGTCGCGAACGGTCACGGAGTTGTCGATGTGGATGGTGACGGAGATGGCGTTGCAGTGCCCCGCAAGCGACTCATCGACGGCATTATCGATCACCTCGTAAACAAGGTGATGCAGGCCAGGCTGGCCGGTAGAGCCAATGTACATTGCAGGCCGTTTCCGGACGGCTTCTAGGCCCTCAAGAACTTTGATCTTGTCTGCGGTATAAGGAGTCATTTTTGTGCTAGAAACGGCTCTGAGTGAATCCTTTCTAGCCACATTCCCTTTGCTATGTTTTTCTATCTCTAACCAACAGATATTTTACCACACCACTCCGTCTGATTTTGGGCCAAAGCAGAGCCCTTGAAAACGCCGTAAATGTCTAAGAAAATAATACTTTCTGCCGATTTCTCCAACTGGTCAACTGGGAGGGATGAGGGTCTGTTCGTGGACACAGTAACCGGGCAGGGGGGTTGCGCCTTGATATGGGACACAAAATCGATCTAAAAAGGCTTAGAGCCCTTCGTTGCATAGACACGCACAAGGCGCTTTCAACTCAATGGCTTTGAAAAATCCACCTAACTTCAAAGCATTAGCGAGACGCACATTCGGTTGGCACGATCTCTAGACAAACAAAAAATACCCCTGCTCGGCTAGAGCTGCATCGGCATGACTACATACTGATAGGAATATTCATCTTCCCCGGCAGGCCCGAAAAGACCCTGAGTCTCTCCGTCTTTCAGCTCCATTTTCACTTTCTCCGCATCCAAAGCAGATAAGAAATCAAGCAGGTAGCTTGCATTGAAACAAATGGAGATCGAAGCTCCATCGAATTCAGCTGACATAGAACCCGCTGCCTCCCCCATATCGGCATTGTGAGAAGAGATATCGAGCTGACCGGAACTTAGATCGAATTTGACAGCCTTCGACTGCTCATCTGCCATAATTGCGACACGCCTTAAATTGTCGCCTAATTCCACTGAATCGACATAGCCAATCTGGTCATTTTCTGAAGGCACAACCATTTCATAATTTGGAAACTGCCCGCTCAACATCCGCGATATCAAAGTGCGCTCGCCAACCTGGAACAACAGATGATTCGAGTCCTTGGAAAACTCAATGGTTTCATGACCAGATGCCGCCAATTTCACAAGCTCAACCAAGGTTTTCTTGGGAATTAAGCTTTTCATCTCGCCCTCCACGCCAGCCAGATCAGCATTTTGGGAGATTAATGCTAACCGATGCCCATCTGTTGTAACCAGGGTCATTTTGTTAGGCTTCAGGATCAGAAGAGCCCCGTTGAGGGCAAACCTCGATTCTTCTTGGGTAATCGCAAAAATCGTCCTCGAAATCATGTGGCGTATAGCCGATGCCGGCAATACCTGCTGAGGCCCGTCCACCGAAGGCACGTCAGGGAAATTGTCCTTGGATAGACTCGGTATTTTGAAGCGTGACCGTTCACAGGTTACGTTCACCCAGTTGTCTCCGGTCGCCATTTTGAAGTGGATCTCCGCTTCTGGTAATAACCTCACGATGTCAAACAATTTTCGCGCTGAAACGGTAAGAGACCCAGCAACCTTGATAGCAGCTGGACAGCTACACCTAATTGTGACATCCAAATCTGTGCCCGTTACCGCAAGAGTTGTCCCGGTTGTTTCCAGAAGCAGGTTAGAGAGAATGGGAACGGTTGTTCTTTTTTCAACTACCCCTTGGACGCATTGAAGCTCCTTCAGGAGCGCTTTTTTCTCAACAACAAATTCCATTGTCCTCTCTCCCCGGAACAGGCATCATCACGCCCGAACCTGTATTAACGAATCTCACTTCCTCCATGACTAATGAATCGAATCGCTGAGACGCTTGAGCAAGGCTCGAGTGCCTGGATCTTGCTCAGCCATCTTTGCAACTTTTCTTACCGAATGGAGAACCGTCGTGTGGTGTTTCCCCCCGAATGCCTTACCAATTTGTGGCAGTGAGCTCTCCGTCAAATCTCTAGCCAGATACATCGCTATCTGTCTGGGCTCTGCAATTCTCCGAGCATTACCTTTTGCCCGTAAATCGGCAGGGTTGAGTGAGAAATGCCGGGCCACTATTTCCTGAATGTCACTTACAGTCGTAATCCTCGTAGTCTGCTCCGCGATATTCTTAAGAACTCTCTCCGCCAGAGACAGTGTAATCGTCTCCCCCGTCAGACTGCTGTATGCAGCCAGCCTGATCAACGATCCCTCTAGTTCGCGAACATTCGAGCGGATATTCTGTGCGATAAAAAAAACCACCTCATCCGGAAGATCTACTCTTTCAAGTTCAGCTTTCTTCCGCAGGATAGCAATTTTTGTTTCGAGGTCAGGGGGCTGGATATCGGCAATCAATCCCCACTCGAAACGACTGTGAAGTCTCTCCTCTAGCGTCGGGATTTCTTTGGGGGCACAGTCACTAGAAATAATGATCTGCTTCTGTGCATCGTAAAGAGCATTAAACGTGTGAAAAAACTCCTCCTGAGTCCTCTCTTTACCCGCAAGGAATTGGATATCATCCATTAGAAGCACATCAATATTACGATATTTGTCGCGAAACTGGATGGTCCTGTCGTATCGAATCGAGTTGATCAACTCGTTCATAAAATGCTCGGAAGACATATACGTCAATCGTATTTTGGGCTGTTGTATCTTCATGTAATGCCCAACTGCATGCATTAGATGAGTCTTGCCGAGCCCAACACCTCCGTAAATGAAAAGAGGGTTATAGGCCTTAGAGGGTTGCTCGGCAACCGCCAATGCGGCTGCATGAGCAAATTGATTGCTAGCGCCAACGACAAAACGGCCGAAAGTGTACCTAGAGCTCAGATTACACTCTTCGGCCTGGGCGCAAGGGTTAACCTCATCAACACCCGCTCTCCGCATTTCAAGTTCCGGCTGCTCCTGCTTTCCGCGCACAGAAAAAGTGCAGGTCCATTCGCCATAGCCCTGCTCCTCTAGGGCAAGCCGAATCAAGTCAGAGTAATTCTCAGTTAGCCAGTACTGAAAATGTTCGTTCGGAACACGAACCAAAAGGTTCTTTTGATCACTGCTGGTGGAGACGGCAGCCGTTGGACGGAACCAAATATCGAAATTTTGCTTCGACACTTTTTCACGGAGCGAAGACAGAACAAGATCCCAAAGCTGCATATAAATTTCCAGCTAAACTACGAAGTTTTGTTGTTGCTTTTCTACTCAGGAAGGATCCAGCACTCAAGTCATGCTGGGCTAGACCCCCCCTCGGTTTCCACAGTATTTTCCACAGGTTGTGGAAAATAAGAACCCCCGCCAGTTTGGAGCAAAACGGAACCCAAGCTACCACGCATTTCAAGGCCATTCAATGCTTTTCAAAGAAAAAGATTCACTACCTGAAAACAGGCGTATACTTTTATTCTTTGATAGGTATTTGGAGGGCATCCTTGAAGGTTTTATTTGAACAGATGGATGCTTTACCCAATCGCCAGTTGCTGATTCTCGCCTCTCGCGGAATCAGCTGCCAGTGAAGACAGTAATCGGGGTGTCTATATTTAGTGTTTTTGTCGATTTGGCTGTTTTGAGGCGTGGTTGATACCTCGAGAGGAGCCTATCGCAATCACCAGAAAAGTGTACGACCTTGGCAAATCTGGCCACTTCGCCTACTTCGCTCTATTCAAAGAACCCAGATCAGGAATTAATCAGGGATTTCAAATCCTTGCCTGGCTTAAAATACGGGACCCTTTTGGCTGGTACATGAACCTGCTCTCCAGTTTTTGGGTTCCGCCCTAGGCGGGGGGCTCGGTCTCGCAATCGAAAGCTACCAAAACCACGTAGTTCGACTTTTTCACCTGCCTTGAGAGAATCCGTAATACTGTCAAGAACTGTTTGAACAATCACCTCCGCATCCTTTTTGTTCAGGTCAGAGTTTTGAGAAACCTCATCTACAAGTTCAGCTTTCGTCATCCTCACCCTCCTCCTTTTCCTTTGTACTCTCCGCTCGTTTTTTCAGTTCGTCAAGCTGGTCTCCCGCAATCTCTCCAATGGAGGCGGTGGCCACCTCAGGCGTGTAGGACCAAGAAGATTTTGAGTCCATCTGATCATTGAATTCACGATCTGGCTCCTGCAGAGCACGCACTGAAAGCCCAATCTTCCTTTCTAAAAGATTCAACTTGATGATCTTGAAGTCCAGCTCCTGGTCAACCGAAAAGTGGTCTTCGGCGTTTTCAATGCGATCTTTGGATAGTTCCGAAACATGGCAAAGGCCTTCTATTCCTTCTCCCAATTCACCAAAGATACCAAAATTTGCTATCCGGACAATTTTCCCTGAAACTACCTCACCTACCTGCTTTTCCGAGAAAAATTCTTCCCATTTATCAGGCTCAAGTTGCTTGATGCCCAGAGACAAACGCTGATTGCCAGCGTCCACACTTAGCACTATCGCCGTCACTTCTTCTCCTTTTTCCAGAACCTCGGAAGGATGTTTAATCTTTTTCGTCCAACTCATATCCGACACATGTACCAGGCCATCGACCCCGTCCTCTACCTCGATAAAGGCACCGAAATCTGTCATGTTACGGACTGCCCCAGAAACAACCGCGTTGACCGCATATTTGGCTTCGATTGCGTCCCAAGGATTAGGCTCTGTCTGTTTCAAGCCAAGAGAAATACGGCGAGCGCCAGTATCTAGTTCCAAAACCTCAGCTTGTACTGTCTCTCCCACCTTTAACAACTGGGACGGGTGTTTGATCCTCTTATTCCAGGTCATCTCGGAGATGTGGATGAGCCCCTCCACGCCCTCTTCGAGTTCAACAAAAGCACCATAATCAGTTAAGCTTACAACCTTAGCCTCCGCTCGAGCCGATTTAGGGTAACGCTTGGCAGCACTTATCCAAGGATCCTCGGCCAGCTGCTTGTATCCAAGCGACACTTTCTCTTCTACACGGTCAAACTTGAGAATCTTGACATTCACTTCGTCCGCTACATTAAACATGTCGGACGGATGATTAACACGCCCCCAGGACATATCCGTGATGTGCAGAAGCCCATCAATTCCTCCCAGATCCCCAACTGCACCATAGTCGGTGATATTCTTGACACTCCCGGCAACAATCAGCCCTTCTTCCAAGCGTTTTAAGGTTTCCTCCTTCTGCTTGAAGTAGACTTCCTCCAGTACCGCTTTGCGAGAAAGGACAATGTTTCCCCGGCGCTTGTTCACTTTTATCACTCGCATCTCGAGCTCTTCACCTCGCAGGCTGTCTAGATTGCGCACAGGGTGCAAATCCACTTGAGACCCAGGTAAAAAGGCGCGTACTCCTATATCGACAGCCAATCCCCCCTTGATTCTCTCGATGACACGACCCTTAACAATGCTTTGGTCCTGATAGGCGACCTCAATCGTATCCCAGATCTTCATTCTCTCCGCTTTTTCCCGTGAAAGAATCACATGACCATCTTTCCCCTCAGCTCTCTCCAACAGAACTTCTACCGTTCCACCTGGCTGCAACGATTCAACCCCATCTTTTCCTCGGAACTCTTGGATGGAGACCACTCCTTCTGATTTGAAACCTACATCAATAACCACATTGTCATCGGTTACCTTCAGAATCGTACCTTTCACAACCTCGCCCTCTGTGATGTTTTTGAAACTTTTTGCATAAGCTTCGTCCATCTGCTCATAGCCCATATCGGTTTTTTCGATGATTTCAGGGAGCTGAGGCTTTCCTGTCGCCGCTTGACTCAAATTTACTTTTTCTCCTTCCTTATTGTCGGGGTCTTTAGTTGTTACAGCCATGAATGCTTCCCTTTCGTTAAATAGAGAACCTTTTCGCGACGTTTTTCGCCAACGCCTATGTGGCGAGCAAATCTACCTGTCCAATAAATGTTTTGGGGGTGAGGCAAATGCGGAGGGTCCTTGGTCGAATTTGAAGTCTGGTTATAACCCGGAGTTCTTCTTCTTGTCAAGCAACCTGATCACCCCATAAACCCCAAATTTTGCTACACTTTCAAGGACAACCTCTCTCCGGTTTTGCTTGGCATTTACTCAATGCATCAGGACTTGTACAGGAGAAGGGCGAACCAAGTCTGAAGATACAAGGCGCCTAATGATCGATAAACTTGAAGAAATAGAGGCCAGATTTGAGTCTTTGTCTGAAGAGCTCACAGATACAACCCTCTTTGCGCAGCCCGAAAAATATAGAGAGACAGCTCGTGCACACTCAGATCTTGGGCAGATAGTCGAGGAGTACCACTGCTTCAAAACAACATCTGAAAAAATAAGAGAAATACAGACCCTTCTGGCAGAGGAAAGCGACGCGGATCTACTAGAGATGGCCCGTGAAGAGCTCTCGGACTTACAAAAACAGCACTCGACATCAGAAGAACAACTCAAGAGACTCCTGCTGCCCAAAGACCCAAATGACGAAAAAGCTGTAATTTTGGAGATCCGTGCTGGTACTGGAGGTGCAGAGGCAACGCTGTTCGCTCAGGAGGCGCTAAGGATGTATTCACGCTATGCCGAAGCAAAGAGATGGAAAGTAGACCTTGTTTCGGCAACTCTTTCTGGGGTTGGTGGCACAAAGGAAAGCATTGTTTCCATCGACGGGAAAGGAGTTTACAGTCGACTCAAATTTGAAAGCGGCGTCCACAGGGTGCAACGCGTACCGGAAACAGAAACACAAGGACGAGTTCACACCTCTGCTATCACTGTCGCTGTGCTACCTGAGGTCGACGAGCTTGAAGTAGAAATAGATGACAACGATCTACGTATCGATACCTTCTGTTCCTCGGGGCCAGGCGGACAATCCGTCAATACGACCTACTCAGCAATACGTATTACTCACGAGCCAACAGGCGAAGTTGTCACGTGCCAGGACGAGAAATCTTGGCACAAAAACAAGGCAAAGGCCATGAAAGTGTTGCGTTCAAGGCTCTATGAACGGGCACAGCTCGAGCAGCAAGCCGAAATTGCCGAGAGCCGCCGAGCAATGGTAGGAAGCGGGGATAGAAGTGAAAAAATACGAACCTACAATTTCCCTCAGAACAGAGTAACCGATCATCGGATCGGGTTGACCACACATCGCCTTGAACAAGTGTTGGAAGGTGAGCTCGATGAAATCATAGATGCTCTAGCAACCCACCTAGAAAGTGAGTCTCTTCAGTCTCCCGACTCAGATTGAGCGAGGCCTATCATCTTTTATATCCGGCATAATCGAGGCACCTTTTGAAAGTATGCGAAGCAAGTCGCCTAGCCCGGAAACGTTTATCGGCAACCGGACATCTCCAGCCTGCCGAGGACGCTTTATATATTCTCGGGGTTGTTTTGGAGTCAGGTCGACTGGACGTGTTAGCTAATCAACGCTCAACCCTTTCGCCAAGACAACAAGAGACTTTTGAAGAGTTGCTGCGACTTCGGGAAGCCCACTTCCCTCTGCAATACATGTCTGGAAGGCAGGAATTTTATGGTCGAGACTTCAAAGTCGCACCGGCCGTCCTGATCCCTCGGCCGGAAACCGAAATTCTGGTCGAGGTGGGGCTGCATACAATCAAAACCTTGCCGGGGCGTCCCATTCGTGTATTGGACGTTGGAACAGGCTCGGGGTGCATAGCAGTAACCATCGCCTGCGAAAATAGCCTCTCCCACGTTGTAGCTCTCGACCCATCTCCGGGAGCTCTCCAAATCGCACGCCAGAACGCTCTGCTCCACAAGTGTGCTAATCGTGTAAATCTGGTGTGTGGGTATCTGAAAGATTTGCCACATCGTCCGTTCGATCTGGTGATTTCCAATCCCCCCTATATAGGATCTGCAAACACAACCAATGTCCAGCCAGGAGTATTAGAGTTTGAACCGCGTGAAGCCTTACTCGCCGGGCAGTCAGGACTTGCAGTGTACCGAGAGCTCTTCGAGTACGGCAAAAATTTAATTGCCCCCTCTGCTTCACTGGTCGTAGAACTCTCCTTTGACAATTTCAATGAGGTCAGTGCACTTGCAAGCAACCATGGGTGGGAAGTGAAGTCAGTACATAACGATCTTGCTGGATGGCAACGGGTAGCACTATTCCAAATGAAGACCTAGGACTTCCTCTACAAAATTAGATTAGAGCACCTACCAACACCATTCTGTACAATAGGTACTGATAGTTCATTCTGAAAATCCACTACCGAAAAGGGAGCAAAGTAGAATCGTGGAAGAACACATTCGAGAAATTCTGGCCTCACTTGGAGAAAACCCTGACCGTGAAGGCCTAGTTAACACCCCCCGACGAGTTGAAAAAGCCTTGAGGTTTTTAACCAAGGGATACCATGAGGACCTCGAGAAGGTGCTTAACGGTGCCTTGTTTTCAGTGCCTTACGACGAAATGGTAATTGTCAAAGACATCCAGTTGTATAGTCTCTGCGAGCATCACCTTTTACCGTTTTTCGGAAAGTGCCATGTCGGATACCTGCCCTCCAACAAAGTTATCGGACTGAGCAAAATCCCTCGTATTGTTGAGGTATTCTCTCGCAGACTCCAAGTCCAAGAACGACTAACTCAGCAAATCGCCGAGACTATCCAGGAAGCGATTAATCCACGAGGAGTCGCCGTAGTTATGGAGGCTCAGCACCTTTGCATGATGATGCGAGGCGTCGAGAAACAAACCACCGGAATGATCACCTCCTCGATGCTCGGACACTTCAGGGAAGACTCTCGTTCTCGAAGTGAATTTCTCAGCCTGGTAGGACTCCGATCTTGATCCAAATGAGACAACCACCGCACAGGAGGTGGATTATACCTTGTGCCGCAGTGCTGTGGGCCTGGATGTTTACCAGCACACCTCTATCAGCTCAACAAGATGGAACTTCCCAGGGGGACCCATTCAAGGTAGGAGTCAATCTGGTAACCCTGCGCTTTATGGTAACTGACTCACGAGGGGATTTTGTTAGCAACCTTCCGCAAGACCGCTTCACCGTGCTAGAAAACGGGGCTGAACAGCAAATCGCCGTGTTCAATAAACCTAGAAATCGGGACCGTCGTCCCCGAAAACTTTGGCTGGCCTTCTTGATAGATGTTAGCGGTAGTACTTTTGCGACCCGAAGCGAAGAGATTATCGCTGCTCAGACTTTTTTGGACAACGTAACCCTGCCAACCCGCCTAGGTGTTTATGGATTCACCGACCAATTGATCCCTTTTCAGGGATTTACATCTGATCGTTCACTGGTTTTGGCAGCCATGCGACAAGCCCGCAAGCACCTGGGACAGACAGCCATCTACACTTCTCTCAATTCGCTGTTACGACTGATGCAAGACGTAGCCGATCCGGAAGCTAGAAAAGCGGTCATCGTAATTTCAGATGGTTTGGATGACGCCTACAATAGATTGACAAGCTCAACTTCCTTGGCGAGAGAGCTAGGAACCGTGATTTACACGATTCAGGTCCCATCGTCAGCACAAATTTATGTAGGTGGCGACTCAAACAACCAAGATCCTGCAATACAATCCAATGGAGCCTCATTCGAAGAACAAAAAATTGCTGCTTTCCGTGGCCTTTCCCGGCAAACAGAAGGACTGGCCTTCAGTGGATTTGAAACAATCCTGGATTTCGATGAAACTCTGGCTGAAATTAACGATCACCTGTTTGGGAATCTTTACTCTATTGGTTACTATAGCCAGTCTCCTGAACCAGCCAGACTGGAGAATAGTATTTTCGTTCGTACCACCGACCCAAAACTCCGGGTAGCGTCTGCTTTCAAAAAAATACCTAGACATTTCGACGCAAAGAGATCTGTTCTGCAAGTCTTCTTTGACACCACAGGCAAGAAATCAATTAAGCCGTTTCTAGCAGAACATTTCAACGACATTGGCGCCGACATTGACATCCTTAAGCAGAGCGGGGGCTCTAGTGAACGGCCTATGGGGCTCTCATTTCGTATCAAAGTGAACCCGTTCTCCTTTCGCGGGGCTTACGGTAGAGGGGTATACACACAATTAGGAGTGCTGGGTCTTTTACTAGATCCACACGGTAACGAGATTGTGCGATTGAGGGAGATTTTTCGGGTTGGCCTGAGTGCGCGGGAGATCAGGGATGGCAGAGCCATCATCTACAACAACCGACTACTGGCACCTCCAGGAGACTACACATTTATGGCTGCAATTTTGGAGGTTTCTAGCTGGCGGATGAAGTCATTCTACAGAAACGTGAGTATCCGGGGAATGGCCCCCTAGCGTCTCAGGGCTATGCATATAGCCTCAATCCCATTAGGCAAAAAGCGGGAGGGCAAGCACGTCTTTCTGCGTCTAGTGAAACGGGCTGGAGCCTCTCAGGTTCTAAAAAGGTCTTCAGCTCAATACACGGGCCGCTATCCAGCCTCCCGATATGAACGTTCCTAGAGAACTGCCCACATTAGAGAGAACTACCACCAACAGAATCCGACTCACTGGGTTCATCCAGAACCCTTTAACAGAGCCTATCTCATCAGGGAGGCTCTCTAAGTCTCTCACTGTGGGTTTCTTGGCAAAACATTGAACCAGGCCGGCCACCCAGCCCGCTGCTACCATGGGGTTGAGGCTCGTTAAAGGTGCAGCCAAAAAAGCACTAACAATTGTGAGTGGGTGGCCCAGAGCGATCGAGGCCCCGAGTGCTGCTAATGCACCATTAATCAATATCCAGATATAAAGCGACCCGAGCGACTCCTCGGCCCCGCCCTGCTGAAATCCGTATACAAACAAACCGAGGATTACCATGGGAAGTCCCCACTTAAAGAGCTGGGGGAGATGTGAGGGAGCGGGAATCTCTTCAAGGGCTTTCAGATCTGCTGGCTGGCTTATCTTAGCCACAATACCTGGAACATGACCGGCACCTACAACTGCCACCACTCTTTTGCCGGCGGCGTCACGTATCTTCTGAGCCAGAAATTGGTCTCGCTCGTCAATCAGTGTACTTTTAAGATTGGGGAACTCCTCGGCCAACAGCTTTAGAACATCTCCGAGTTTTTTTTCTTCCTTGAGTTCCTCAATGCTCTCTGCACTTATTTCCTCTCCGACAAAAAGAGTTGTTACCAACTCCAAAACCATTCTAATTCGATGTCGGAACTTAAGTTTGTGCCAGGTACGCTTCAAAGTGATCTGAATATCTCGATCGGCCAGAACCAAATCGGCCCCTACTTCCTTGGCTTGCCGGATGCCTTCTTCCATCTCTGCGCCTGGCTTAACTCCCAGTCTTTGTCCAATTCTTTTCTGGAATGATGCCATGACTAGTGATGCCAGTAGAAGCATGGCATTGCCTTGGCGAATTACCTGCACAAGATTAGTCTGTTTCCAAATTTCACGATTAACCAAATTTTTGAAACGCGGTTCACATAATTCTATGCAGACCACATCAGGACAGATTGCCTGTATGGTTTTGCGGACATCTTCAACACTTTGGAGCGAGACGTGTGCTGTAGGAACTAAAAAAATTTCACGGCCCGACAGTTCTATTCTGCGAACCTTGTCAGGAATTTGTATTTGTGTCGATTCCTTTTCTGACGCGGGCATCTGTTGATTTCCTTTCAGCCTTGCTTGCCCTCTACGAGTCAGTAATCGATGCCTAGTTGAAGCCGAGCAGCTTCAGACATTTTCTCGGTATCCCAAGGGGGGTCCCAGACCAGCTCTACCGTTGCTTCCTGGACTCCGGATACGGAGCGAACCTTGGACTCAACTTCCCCGGGCAAGGTGCCCGCCACCGGACATGCAGGAGATGTCAACGTCATCTCAACTAGAACGTGATCTTCTTCTGTTATATCGATCTTATAAACTAGGCCTAGTTCATATATGTTCACGGGAATTTCAGGATCGTAAACCGTTTTCAAGGCCTCCACTACGCCTTCACGCAAGTCAGTTGCCGACTCAACCTCAGAAGTGGCGGAGGGCTGGCTTTCTAGTTCTGTTTGATCAGTCGGGATCTCATTCATTTGACTTCTCCGTTGTACATTGCCCTTGGTCCTCTAGGGCAGCCTGCAAAGTGTGCCAGGCTAAAGTTGCGCATTTGACACGTACTGGATATTCACTGACTCCACCGAATACAATCAGTTTACCCAGAGCCTTCGATGCCACGTCAGGCGCATTTCCGGTCACAAGGCCTCGAAAGGCTTCAAATAGCCTACTGCTCTCATCTAAGCTTTTACCTTTTACGGCCTCTGTCATGAGTGAGGCCGAAGCTTGGGAAATGGCACAACCAGTACCTTGAAATTTTATATCGATGATATGGTCCCCGTCCAACCTTAGAAAGACCTTGATCCGGTCACCGCACAAAGGATTGTATCCGTCTGCCTGCCTGGAAAAGCCTTCCATCTCGCCACAGTTACGAGGCTTTCGATTGTGATCTAAAATAACTTCTTGGTAAAGCTCGGTAAGTTCAGACATATCAATTGAAATACTGCGCGACATCTTCAAGTGCTTCGCATAGAGCATCCACTTCCTGGCGAGTGTTATAAAAGGCAAACGATGCCCGAACTGTGGCGGGGACACCAAAACGTTCCATTACCGGCTGTGCGCAATGATGACCCGTCCTCACGGCTATGCCTTTCTGATCCAAGATCGTCCCAACATCGTGAGGATGAACACTTCCCACAATGAATGATATGACTCCAGCCCTGCGCCGAGCCTTCCCGATAATTCGCACCTCGGGGATTGCCTCAACCCTTTCCAAGGCATAGCTACATAGAGTTTCTTCATAATCTTGAATTTCAGCCATTTGGATCCCAGTCAGGTAGTCGACAGCAGCCCCCAATCCCACTACTCCAGCGACATTCGGTGTTCCCGCTTCCAGGCGATAGGGCAATTCATTAAATACTGTGCCCTCAAAACTAACAGACAATATCATGTCGCCACCGCCTTGATAGGGCAACAAGCTTTCCAGCGCATCCAGTCGACCATACAAAACCCCAATACCCGTCGGCCCGAACATTTTGTGTCCAGAAAAACAATAGAAGTCACAGCCGAGTTCCTGCATATCAACAGCAAGGTGTGGCATCGCCTGGGCCCCATCGACCACAACCGGCACTCCTTCACTGTGGGCAGCTGCCACAATTTCACGGAGCGGGTTCAAGGTGCCCAGAGCATTAGAGACATGATTAATAGCCAAAACCCTAGGCTTTCTGGCCAGAATTTTTTGCATTTCCTGGATATCTATTTCGCCATCATCTGTCACTGGAATCACTGCTAATTGGGATCCTTTTTCTTCACATAGCAACTGCCATGGCACGATATTAGAATGGTGCTCAAGGCCGGAAATAGCAATTTCATCCCCCGGCTGCAGGAGAGGCCTTACAAAACTGTGAGCAACAAGGTTGATAGCTTCAGTAGCTCCCCGCACAAAAATAATTTCCCGAGTGTCTTGTGCGCCAATAAATTGCCCAACCTTTCCTCGTGCTCCTTCATACAAATCAGTGGCTTCCTGGCTCAGGGTATGTACACCCCGGTGTACGTTCGAGTGGTGCTGGCTATAATAATCTGAAATGGCTTCAATCACTTGCCGAGGCTTCTGAGTACTAGCCGCATTATCCAGGTAAACCAGTGGTTCCCCGCGGACTTTCCTCGCTAGAACGGGGAATTCGGATCGAATAAGGTCTACATTGAGACCGGCTGATGGGTTGGCACTCTGGGCAGGAGGGGCAGTGCGTTCCAAACGAGTCATTGCTGATAAATTCCTTCAGTCAATTTGCCTGACGGAAGCCACGCCGCTAGATATCTCGATAATTGTTGGCCCAGTGATTGCACTGTTACTCCTCCAAATAACTCACTGGCAAAGGCAAAGATGAGAATTCCTTTCGCAGCTTGCAGAGGAATTCCGCGTGACCGGAGGTAGAAAAGCGCGTTTGTATCAAGCTGGCCTATAGTAGCGCCATGGGTGCATTTGACATCGTCTGCATAAATCTCCAACTGCGGCTTGGTGTTGACTCGCGCCCGATCGGTCAAAAGAAGATTACTGCTAGTTTGCTTCGAGTCTGTTTTCTGGGCATCCTTATGAACAATAATGCGGCCGCGGAACACTCCAGAAGCGCGGTCGTCCAAAATGCCCTTAAAAAGCTCCCTACTATCACAATGAGGCACAGCGTGCTCCAGCGTCGTATAGTTGTCTACATGTTGATGGTCTCTCAAAAGATAGAGGCCATCTATCCCTGCTAGGCCTCCTTCTCCGGACAGAACACATCTCAAATTATTTCTTACCAGTTTGCCGCCCAGGTCAATCACCAGCCCTCGGTAGTGACTGTCGCGACCTTGCTGGACATCATTCACGCCGATATGGAAAGCATTTGGGCTCTCATTCTGGATCCTGTAATGATTAACTTGAGAGTTATTGCCAACGCATATTTCAGTTACCGGATTTGTAAACGTAATATTCTGGCCAATACCTAGGTAGCACTCCACAAGATCAACTTCGCAACTGTCTCCCACCATTACCAGGTTGCGAACATGTGTACAAATCGGGGTGGAGGAGTCACTTGTTAAATGAACAATATGAATCGGTTCCTCTAATCGCGTTCCAGAATCTACGTTGATAAAAAATCCGTCTTGAGACAACGCTGTGTTAAGAGAAACGAAAGGGTTCTCTTGTTGATCGGCATATCGCCCCAAGTTTGCCTTCACTGCCTCGGATGAATGTACCACTGCAGATTTAAGGTTGCTGACCGTCAACCCCGGCACCTCAAGAATGTCGGACAGTGCAGGCTGATAGGAGCCGTTCAGAAAAACCAGCTTTCTACAATTTAGGCTGGCAAATTGCAGCCCGGAAAGATCATTTGCATCTAATTCTGAATTAAGGTCTCCAGCAAGCCCAAAAGGGGTTTGTGCAAGTTCGCGCAGGCTTGTGAATCTCCAGGCTTCATCAGCCAAGGACGGGAACCCCTGACTTGAGAAACATTCCATGCCAGCACTGCGCAGACTTCTGAGCCAGCTAGGCTCCTGACTTAAGGCACCCTGAATCGATTTAAAGTGGGCTGAATACAAATCTTGCCCCTGCGGGAGCTCCATTGTCCTAACCTCTCTTATTCCGCTGCTGTTGGGCTTTCTGAGTTCTCTGCATCCAACCAGCTATAACCTTTTTCTTCAAGCTCTAGGGCCAGTTCGGGAGGGCCGCTCTTGACAATACGGCCTTTCGAAAGCACATGAACCCGGTCCGGAACAATGTAGTTGAGTAGCCGCTGGTAATGAGTGACAATAATCATGGATCGCTCAGGTGATCGCAACGCATTAACACCTTCGGATACAATCTTCAGGGCATCGATGTCTAGCCCCGAATCCGTCTCATCCAATATAGCTAATTTAGGTTCCAGCATTGCCATTTGGAAAATTTCGTTGCGTTTTTTCTCGCCACCCGAGAAGCCTTCGTTGACGGGGCGCCGCAGTAAATCATTGCCGATTTTCAGCAGCTCTGTTTTTTCTGAAACGAGATCGAGGAAGTCCGCCGCATCCACCTCTTCTTCTCCCCGATAAGTGCGCACTGCATTAAGGGCAGCTCGAAGAAAATAGGTATTAGAAACTCCTGGTATCTCAACCGGGTATTGGAATGCCATGAAAAGACCTTCTCCTGCTCGTTCCTCGGGATCTAGATCCAGCAGATCGGAACCATTGAAGTCAACCTTTCCACCTGTCACCTCGTATGTGTCCCGGCCGGCAAGAACTTGAGCGAGGGTACTTTTACCTGATCCGTTAGGCCCCATAATGGAATGTACTTCCCCCGCGCCCACCTTAAGGTTGAGGCCTCTCAATATCGCCTGATCCTCGACTTTTGCGTGTAAGTCTTTGATCTCTAGCATGTTCTTTCTCCTAGCATCCCGTTGTTTTAATTGTTGGTTTTGGGGTGAGGCTGTGGTTAAAACGGGGTTTCCCCGACGTTATCCAACGCTCCCCTCCAGGCTAACACTGAGAAGCTTCCGAGCCTCTACGGCAAATTCCATCGGCAATTCCTTGAATACCTCTTTGCAAAAACCGTTTACGATCATCGAGACAGCATCTTCTGCCGAAAGGCCGCGCTGTTGGCAATAGAAGATTTGATCTTCTCCTATCTTCGAGGTCGAAGCCTCATGTTCCATCTGGGCCGAACTGTTTTTGACATCGATGTATGGGAATGTGTGGGCACCGCACTGATCTCCTATCAACATGGAATCGCATTGGGTGTAATTTCGAGCACCTGTCGCACTTTGATTAATTCTTACCTGGCCCCGGTATGTATTTTGTCCCTGCCCCGCAGAGATCCCCTTAGAAACGATATTGCTACTTGTATTTTTCCCTATATGGATCATTTTCGTTCCGGTGTCCGCCTGCTGCCGCATTTTAGTGAGCGCTACTGAGTAGAACTCACCTATAGATTCATCTCCCTGCAGAATGCAGCTTGGGTACTTCCAGGTGATGGCAGACCCGGTTTCCACTTGCGTCCAAGAGATTTTAGATCTCCGCCCAGCGCATTTGCCCCGCTTAGTAACAAAATTGTATATACCACCTTCACCCTTTTCATTGCCTGGGTACCAGTTCTGAATGGTTGAGTACTTAATTGTGGCGTCATCGTGTGCTACTAGCTCAACAACTGCTGCGTGCAGTTGATTCTCGTCGCGCATTGGTGCTGTGCAGCCCTCAAGGTAGCTCACATGACTCCCCTCATCTGCAATTATAAGGGTTCGCTCAAACTGCCCAGTTTTAGCGGCGTTGATACGAAAATATGTTGAGAGCTCCATAGGGCAGCGTACTCCCTTAGGGATATAGCAGAATGATCCGTCGGTAAACACAGCCGAGTTCAGGGCCGCGAAAAAATTGTCTGTATGAGGTACGACCGACCCAAGATACTTCTCGATTAATTCTGGGTGGTCGTGTACGGCCTCACTGAATGAGGAAAAGATTATTCCGAGATCTGCAAGTTTGCTTTTGAAAGTCGTGGCTACCGAAACACTATCAAATACAGCATCTACTGCCACACCGGCTAGTATGCCTTGTTCCGCCAATGGAATACCTAACTTGTTATAGGTCTCAATAAGCTCAGGATCTACTTCATCGAGACTTTGCGGGGCGTCTGCTTGGCTCTTAGGGGCCGAATAATAGATAATATCCTGGTAGTCTATAGCCGGGTAATCCACAAAAGCCCACGTAGGCTCTTGCATCTTCAGCCAATGGTGATAGGCCTTGAGACGCCACTCGAGTAGAAATGCAGGCTCCTGCTTTTTGCTCGAAATTAGACGAATCACATCTTCATTCAAACCAGGTGGAACCGAGTCTGCCTCGATATCTGAATAGAAGCCGTATTTATATTCCTGGTTGGCTATTTCTTGAAGTTCTTGGATTTCGCTAGACATTTTTCCTTCCTAATGGAATCGGCAAAGTTTAGTGCTGTTGCATCTCTGGCATATCAAGAGGCACCAATTGCTGGTCGGGCATAGGAGTAGCCATTTCAAGCAGTGAAACCCGCGCAAGGGCTTCCCTGATCGCGGCATTAATCACTCCCCAGTTACCACGCACCCCACAGGTCGGCTCCTGCAAACAATCTCCCGGGTGCTCAATACACTCAGTGAGGGAAAGTGGGCCTTCCAAGCAATCTATGATCTCTGCCACTGAGATCTCGCTCGGACTGCGCGACAGACTATAACCGCCTTTGGGACCTCTCTGTGAACACAAAATCCCGTCACGTGCCAGTAACTTGAGAATCTTACTTGCCATAGGAAGGGGAATCCCGCTATTGCTGGCAAGCTCGCGAGAGCTCAAGCTAGTTCCCTCCGGGAACCGAGCGAACAAGGTTAACAGCAGTACCCCGTAATCCGTGTCTTTGTTGATACGAAACATGGCTCTCCAAAAATAGTACTGTCTTAGTACTGTATCAGGCCTAGTATGGCGCTGCTGTAGGGAGTTTGTCAACTGCGCAAAGGTTGTCGGGGAGGGTGACTCGCCTACGGATCGTTTGCAGATTCCGGCCCGGCTTGCCCCGGTGCAAAATAGCCCTGACGTGTCGTAACTGAGACTCCCAATTCCAGGGCTCGAATTTCAACACTGCGCCAGCCGCCATCTTGCTCTCCGTTGGAGGGTTCATAAGACAAGTAGTACTGGTTTTTGAGCTCGTCTGCCACGGCCTGATAGACCTCACTCAGACTACCGAATCTCCCGGCCTCTAGCACTCGACCTCCAGTGACGTTAGCCAACCGTTGCAGGCCCTTTTTGGCTTCCAGAATGTAAGCATCTGTTAATTCGTTGGGAATAAGACGCCCGAGACTTCGGATTTGCTGACGAAAGCCAATGGCCCCAGCCCAATATTCGTCAAGCCTCGATACAACATATACGATGGCCTCTGATCGGCCGGCCAGTTCGATAGCAGCATTCATGCTCATCTGGCTCGTAGTGTCCACTCCATCCGTTAGCATCAAAACAGCTTTTTTGCCAGGGACATCCTTAAGCAGATCGTCAAAGGTTACATAAAGAGCATCATTCATGACCGTGGGCCCTTTGGCATAGATCGTCTCCAGGGCGTGCCGGACATTTGCCAGATCGTTACCCCATTCCAGAATGAGTCGAGGCGCATCGTTAAATGTGACAATTGCAATCTGATCTTCAGGGTCAAGACTCTCGGCAAATCTCACAGCAGCCAACCGAATGGAAGATTGACTGTAACGAGTGCTGCCACTAGCGTCGATTAAGAGTACAACGCTGACTGGTACGGCTTCTTGGGTAAAATTGATGATTTCTTGCTGAACCCCATCTTCAAAAACCTGAAAATGCTCCCTAGTGAGGCCCTTGTAGAAACCCCCTTCGCCAAGGGTGCGGGCGGTAACAGACAGGAAAACCTGGTTAACAGAAACCCCAATCTTGAAGTCGTCTTCTTCCAGATTCTGCGCATAAGACGCCCCGGCGACCAACAGAAGAACGACCATGGGTTCTACGAAAACTTTCCAAAAATTACTCACAACGCTCCCTCAGTATAGCTAACCCTGCAGATTACACTGTATTGACATATCCAGAGGACCGGAATTCCTGTTAGCCACCAAAGCGCATCCGTTTTGCCGATGTCCTCCGACGCTTTTATTCACCATCTACCACCTATTGACATAGAATCAAGACAATAAACGCAATCTCGATTATTCAAGAGTTCGTATACAACTAAAGAAAAACCGGAAAGGAAAAGCCTGTGAAGCTTTCACATTTTGATGACCAGGGCCTGGTTCGGATGGTCGACGTTAGTGACAAAATCACTCAATATCGAACGGCTGTCGCCGAGGGCCATCTAAGGGTTAACCCCGAGACCCTCCGCCTAGTAGAACAGCTTGCACTCCCTAAGGGCTCTCCTTTTGAAATCGCCCGCATAGCTGGTATTCAAGCGGCCAAACAAACTCCAGCATTGATACCTCTTTGCCATAGTCTAAATTTGGATTACATCGATGTCACAATTAAGCCCGAGTCGAACGGCTTTGAGATTCGTTCGCAGGTAACTTGTCATCGATCCACGGGCGTCGAGATGGAAGCCCTGACAGCCGTAAGCATCGCTGGGCTAACTCTTTACGACATGTGCAAAGCGGTGGACCCAGCAATGACTTTAGAAGGTATATGTCTTGTCAAAAAAACCAAAGGAGAAGCATAAAGGTGTTTTCCCGTCCTATCTCTATCTCACCATTGGTAATGGACACGGCCTGGCAACAAAAGAACTTCTAAAGCTGCCCCCTTTACCAGGTCCACGCCAGTAGCAGGCAAGGTTATTAGCGCATTGGCCTTGGCAAAACCAACAACATCAGCAGAACCTCGGGTTTCAATGGGAGTGACTGAAAATCCTGACGGCGTAGACACCACGTACGCAGGCTTGAAAAAAAGGCGCCCTGGCTTATGCCTAATCTCTGCATCCAAAACCGCTACAACCTTCAATAGCCCCTGCGGGCGTTTACCACTCCACTTCAGAATGGCAGGCTTGGCAAAAAGCTCGAAAGTTAAGAAGGAAGAAATGGGGTTGCCAGGCAATCCGAACACCATTTTATTGCCCTTTGCACCCACAAGAACGGGTTTGCCGGGTTTGATTGCAACCTTATGGAAAAAAATCTGAACTTCTTCTTCCGCCAGCACCCTGTGAACATAGTCAAACTCACCCATGGAAACGCCACCGGTCAAAATAACAAGGTCGGATTTCAGCCCATGCATTATGGCATCTCGGATCTTTTTCGGTTCATCTCGAACAATGGGCTGAACCTCAATGTCCATGCCCAGCTCCCGACACTGCGCCCAAAGCATGTATGCATTGGAGTTTCGAATCTTACCGAAGCCAGGCATAGCATCAATCTCGACTAATTCGTCCCCTGTAGCGATCACACTTACCCGGGGCTGGCAATACACTTCAACCTGGGAATGGCCAAAAGTAGCCAGAAGGGCAATTTCCTGAGAACCAATCACAGTACCGGCCTTAAGGGCGTGCTCGTTCTGCTGTATCTCGCTTCCGGCTTCAGCGATGTGAGCCCCCAACTCAACACTCTCAAGAATCACTACGCTATGCCCCTCAGCACGGGTTTTTTCCACCATCTGCACAGCATCTGCCCCCGCGGGCACAGGAGCCCCTGTCATAATTTGGACAGCCTCACCTTTTCCTACTTTGGCTGTGGTGCTAGCCCCCGCAGCCGAGGTGGAAACCACCTTAAGCCGAGAGGGGGAATCTTGGACATCTGCCGTCCGTAGAGCGTACCCATCCATAAAAGATTTTCGAAAGGGCGGCAATGGCATGTTGGCTGAAATCGTCCGCGCTAGAACTCGACCCAAGCCTTGCTGTAGTGGCAAAGATTCTTTAAGGGGGCGAGGCACGCCTTGCAGGACGCGCTCAATGGCCTCTTCGTAGGACAGCAAGCTCATTGATCGATATCCCTCCAAAGTTTCCAGTGAATTTTCTGAAACATAACCAGCTCAAATAGCATTTCACGAAACATCCTATTGAGACAAAAGGAATATACGGGAAATACATACCAAGCGAGCTCCAAATCGGAGTAGAATGGAGTATGGGCCGAAACGCGCGCCGCATAATTCTTCTCTCCACAATCGGATTAATCGTGGGAGTCAGCGCATACTATTACTCACGGTTGGGCAGCGAAGTCACCGAAGTCCAACTAGGCCGAGTTCTTCTGGTAGACGAACTCGTGGCCAAAGTTACTGCCAACGGAGAAATCAAACCCAAAGAGTATGTGGAGCTACAGTCCGAAATTAGTGGTGTAATCACTCAGCTACTGGTGACCGATGGAGATCTTGTGGAAAAAGGTGACATTCTTCTCAGAATCGATCCAACACAAAATCAATCCGAAACTCGTGCAAGGGAAGCGCTGTTGCAAGCAGCAACAATGGAATCCGCAAATAGTCTTGCCCAAATAAATCTGCAGGAAATCAATGTTGGAAGGGCGCGATTCAATCTGCAGGCAGCCGAAGCTGATTTCTCAAAGGCGGAACAGGGATTACTTCTAAAAACTGCTAGCTTCAAACGTCAGCAAGAACTTTTTGAACAGAATCTCATTAGCCGCAATACATATGAGGTGTCCAAGAGCGAGTTTATTGGTGCGGAATCAGAGATTCTCGCTGCGCGCGCGCGCGCGAACCAGGCCAAGGGAGCGCTATCGGCAGCCAAGGTGATATTGTCCCAGACTCACAACTCACTGCGCAGTGCCGAGAGTCGTGTTGAGCAGCACAAGGCCATCATGGCTAGCGCGAGAGATACACTGTCCAAAACTGTGATTCGCTCGCCCTTGACAGGCATAATTACTCAACTTAACGTGGAGG
The DNA here is from genome assembly GCA_964463145.1 of uncultured Acidobacteriota bacterium. Taxonomy (GTDB): domain Bacteria; phylum Acidobacteriota; class UBA6911; order RPQK01; family CBDAPI01; genus CAYXBG01. The sequence continues at coordinate 3,952 of CAYXBG010000013.1, read as the reverse complement.
CTGGCGAACGAGCAGTACCCGGAACTCTCAACAATCCTGCAGCAACCATAATGATAATTGCCGACCTTTCGGTGATTGAGGCCGAGGTTGAAGTCAACGAAACTGATATTGTTGCAATCAAATTAGACCAAACTACAGTTGTCCAGGTCGATGCCTTGCCTCGATCACCTTTGCATGGAATAGTGAGTGAAATCGGGAATTCGGCAATTGTAGCCCGCAGTTCACAAGCCAAGGAATTTAGGGTGGCCATTCAACTAGACTCCCCTCCCGCAGCATTGCGTCCTGGGCTTAGCTGCACCGCAGAAATCCTTACTGATAGACGCTCCAATGTCCTGACAATCCCGATCCAGTCTCTAGTTATTCGAGAATATCCGATTGACGAAAACGGCCAACCTATTAAATCAGCAGATGCCAGAACGATTAACAGCGATTCTCTACAGGAGTTTACGGGAGTGCTTGCGGTTACCAATGATAGGGTCGAGTTTTTGCCTATCAGCATCGGAATATTCGGGCAAACAATCGTGGAGGTAACCTCTGGGCTAAAGGAAGACATGGAGATAGTGACTGGCCCCTACAAAATTCTGCGCGATTTGCAAGACAATGATCCAGTAACTGTGCAAAGAAAAAACGGTGGGAATTAGCTGATGTCTGCCCCCTTTCTTCAGGCAATCGATCTGTGGAAAACATACAACATGGGCTCCGAAAAGATCCACGCTCTACATGGTGTCACTTTCGAAGTTCGCAAAAACGAATACCTCGCGATTATGGGACCTTCAGGATCGGGAAAATCCACACTTATGAACCTAATCGGTTGCCTCGACACCCCGTCTCGTGGCCAGTATCTCTTCAATGGGCAGCTTGTTAGTAACATGCAAGATGACACCCTAGCCGATATTCGTAACCAGGACATAGGGTTTGTCTTTCAGTCCTTTAACCTTCTCCCAAGAGCCTCTGCTCGCCAGAACGTTGAACTCCCCCTCATCTATGCCGGCAAAGGAGCGGCAAAGCGCAGGAAGGCTTCTAAAAAAGTCCTAGAAATGGTGGGACTGGGGGACCGCATTGATCATTTCCCCAATGAACTCTCGGGTGGCCAGAGCCAGAGAGTGGCAATCGCTAGGGCCCTGGTAACCCTTCCCTCTCTCTTGCTAGCTGACGAACCTACTGGGAATCTTGACTCTAAAACTGGAGTCGAGATTATGAGTCTATTCGACAAGCTTCACAGGGATGGCCGTACAGTTGTTCTGGTTACTCATGAACTTGCGGTCGCCGAGCACGCTGACCGAATTATTTTCCTAAAAGACGGAAAGATCGACAACGAGACTGTTACAGCCTGACTCTGGCCAGTTCGATGGTATAACATTGAATTACAAGAGCTTGCCGGACCCATTTACTGGATTTTCTATGCGTTTGTGTATCTTCCCGTCGCTGCTTATCGCCCTTACTCCTCTGGTTTCAGCACAAAAGATTTCAGTGGCAGAGCTCATCGAAATCCACAGACAGAATGTCTGCTCCGTTTCGTGCGAGAGTTGGCACAGGATGGATGGCATAGGAGTCAGCCAACTCAAAGCTTTGACGGGTGTGGCAGGGCTCGCTTCTGGTCGACTGAAGCTGAAAATTGGCCCAGATCAATTCGATTTAGATTTCCGAGTTTCGAGGGCTGATTTTCCAGGTGAGCATTTTTCCTACGACGGGGAAAAGATGCACGTGGAATTCATCAGCCCCGGCCTACGTTCTCCTTACGGGAATTTTGTCTATGTTCGTTCGAGTATCATTCGAGAAGGCCTTCTCGGCGGGTCCCTGAATCCTAATTGGCCTCTTTTTGATCATGAACGAAAACGAAAAATCCGGTACAGAGGCTGGAAAAAGAAACAGAAGCTTCACGAAATCAGATACCGGGTCAGTAAGTTCGCCAGCATGGTTATCCGAATATATCTCGACCAAGAATGGAGGCACGTTAAGACGACATATACCGTCACCTTGAACAGAGGCATCGCTGAGCCTTTAGACATCCGTAGAGAACCGACACCCTGGATGGAAAACAAGCAAGCAATACGCGAAGAGTTAATTGAAACTTTCGGAAAATTCCAGTCGGTCGACGGTTTCCTGCTGCCCACTTTATGGGGTCTTGAATATAGACGTCAGGGGGGACGTCAGGGTCAGGTTTGGCAATGGGCAACAAGGTTTTCCGGTCTCAGGCCCGGGGCGCTTGAAGAACACTGATGAGCGCTCTTTCGATCCATGGCGGAGAGGGAGGGATTCGAACCCTCGGTGCCTGTTAAGGCACAACTGCTTAGCAGGCAGCCCTGTTCAACCACTCCAGCACCTCTCCATCTTGCTTAGTCGCCTGGGCGGGCGAGCCATTCTACGAGATGTCCAAAGATGGGGTCAATCGTCAGACACACTAGAAGCCACGGTTATTTCTTTCTTTTGACACTAAAAGAACCTGGTTGCGATCAGAAATAGTACAGTTAAGCTCTAGCTCTACCAGCTGATACGTTGGCACTGATACCCTGGCCCTACAGCGCGTCAAACGTCTTTCGTATGGAAATTTCTCGGTCATTGAACTTAGAATGGGACTGATTGGTCTTAGCCTATGATCTCTACCATCGACTCAATGAAATCAAATAGCCCAAAAAAAGCACAGCTAGACTGTATACAGCTAATGCGTGGACGGATGACCCCGTATGTTCGGCAAACTCCTCTTCTTCCGTCAGGCCTGACTTCTGGCTTATACCTAAAAGCTGAGAATCTCCAACACACTCAATCTTTCAAGGTCAGGGCAGCGGCCGGCCAGATTCTGTCATTGTCTCAAGCCTCCAGATCGATGGGATTGGTAACTTCCAGCTCTGGAAATTTCGGCCAAGCCGCAGCTTTTGTCTGCCACCAGCTCGAGATCCCCTTGACGGTAATCATGGAGCGAAAAAGCAACCCTCATAAGGTCGCCTTAACTAAAAAATGGGGCGCAAAGGTAGTGTTTTGCGAAAGCCATGCAGGGGCCCGACAACAGATGGTTCATAAGATCGTCAGTGAGCTTGATCGAACTGAGATTCACCCATTTGATCACCAAAATGCCATTCTGGGTAATGCCTCTCTAGGCCTTGAGATCTTTGACCAGTTACCACAGATTCAAAATATTATAGTGCCCGTTAGCGGGGGTGGGCTAATCAGTGGAATAGCTCACGGGTTGAAAATGGTGGCCCCTAACGCCAGGGTCTGGGGAGTCCAACCGGAAGGGTCAAATGCCGCCTACTTATCATGCCAGAAGGGCGAGGTTTGTGAATTGGAGCAACCAGAGACAGTCGCCGATGGGTTGAGAGCCCATAGCCCCGGAGCCTTGAATTTTAAGATGATTCAAGCCTATGTTGACGAAATTAGGCTTGTTTCAGAAGAATCAATACTGAACTCGGTCAAATCACTGTTGCACTTCGAAAAGCTGCTTGTTGAACCTTCTGGCGCCATTACGGTAGCTGCCGTTGCAGATGGCACTATTCCGGCTGATGGAACGGTTGCTGTTCTTAGCGGGGGCAATATCGACCCTGCGCTGCTCTTAGATATCGCGACCTAAGCGGCCAATCACCTGCGGAGAGAGCCTTACGGAACAAACACCGTTTTCATTATCCCCTTTGGCCCAGAATGCCGGGCTGTATGGATGGCGTCCGAAAAACGCTCAAGAGGGTAGTGCGCTCCTACCATTCCTTCCAAAACCTTTTCAAAACCCAACATCATCTGCAAGGCCTCTTCAAAAGTGGCCGGGCTGCTCGTATAGCTCCCCTTTACGACCAATTCTTTGTACCAAATTGAGGTCCAGTCTACACCCTTAGGAAGGCCGGGCATGCCTACAAGAATAACGCGCGAGTGGTTGCTCGCAAATCGCAGGCTTAAATCTATGGTTGACGAAGAACCTACACAGTCAAAACAAACGTCTGCACCCCCCAATAAAATCGGATTGCCT
>CAYXBG010000012.1:0-34231 GCA_964463145.1 uncultured Acidobacteriota bacterium | reverse complement strand
TAGGAGGTGTACAGGGCACCGAGGGTGACATCGTTCTTGTCCAACAGCCTAGATCCGTGCGAGGCGGTATCGCACTCAACTTCTGAAGTATTCCCAAAAAATTTCAAGAGAAAGAGTTTGAGCCAGTTCTTGGCGCTGCCTTCCTAGTTATTGGACTAATATCCATTTTATTGGATTGCAGGGGGTGAAGATCCCGCCTGGGCGGTGTTGATGGCATCCCTATATCTTTTAAATGCAATAATTTACTAAGTCTTTAGGGGTAAGAGAAGAGGTGGCATGGAAGTTGCTTTTGTTATGGGAAATGTTCCCCGGCTAGCTTGAATTGCTTTGGTGTCCGGGGCTGGAAGAGAAAATGAAGTTTTCACCGAGAATCAAAACGCTCGTGGTTATGGTGCTGTCAGGGGTAGCGCTCTATGTAGGTGTTTTGAATCTTGTAGACCGGAATCTTTGGCTGCAAGCAACTGACGGGATTGATTGGATTCAGGGACAGCAAGGAGTTGAGGCCAGGACCGTTTTTTCCCGGGCCTCTGCTCAGACTCGAGCTAAGATTAGACCTGGAGTTGTGTTGCTTGGGGTTAACGGCCTTCGTGTTGAGACGGTCGATGACCTGACCGAAATCCGAGAAATACTGGCTCAGGACCCAGATAGAGCAGCTAGCTATCTTGTTCAATACCCAAGCGGGGATGAGGGTACGGTTGATGTGCGTATGGCCATTGGATCCGGGTTGGCCAATGTTGATTGGCTGCTATCCTTTGTTGCATTTGGATTCTTAATCGCTGGCCTATTTATTTTTGTCCGAAGCTGGAACGTACCCGGTGCATTACATTTTTATTTTATTTGCCTAACTGCATTCACATTACTTTCTTTGCGTCACTCCGGAAGAGCTGATGTCTTTGACGTTTTTGTCTACTGGGCCGACGCAGTTGCTCTGTTGCTTTTACCCCCTCTCTTTGTGCACTACTGCTGCACTTTCCCAAACCTATTGCAGGGTGTCCGACGACCCCGCCTGATGATCGGGTTTTCCTATCTACCTGCAACGTTTCTATTGGCCATTTTTGGTCTTTGGTTTGTTGGTGCTCTGGATAGGTTCGGTCTGGCCAGAAACAATACCTTGCTGGCCTTTTTTGACCATATGCATCTTTTGCATTTTATGATTCTTCTGTGTATGGGAGCAGGAGTATTGATAGTTCGGCAGCGCTGGGCTAGTACTGCTGAGAGGCAGCAGTTGAAATGGATTACCTACGGAACAGTTGTCGGAGTTTTTCCATTTTTGATTTTCTACGGGCTCCCTTTCCTTGGTGGATTAAAAATGAATAGCTGGATGGAAGGGTCAATTTTGTCCTTGCTATTGATTCCGCTTTCATTCGTCTATGCAATTACCCGTTACCGGCTGATGGATGTTGATTTAATTTTTCGACAGAGTTTGGCCTATGCACTTTCTAGTTCTGCTCTAGTTGGCCTCTACGTAGGAACAACCCTTCTAATAGGGCGGGCATTTGAAGGAGTTGCCGGCCAGTCAGGGTTCGGTGTTTTTGCAATTGCCGCGCTTGTTGTTGCTTTTCTATTTGCCCCTCTGAAAAATACGATTCAGGTGCAAATTGATCGATATTTTTACCGTGATAGGTACGATTACCGAAGTTCTCTCACTAGATTTGGCCGCGAATTAAGCTCTCACGCCACTGTTCCGGTACTAGTCGAGAGGCTTTCCCAACGTCTCCAGAAAACTCTAGGTGTGGAGCCTGTTGAGGTGTTTGTGCGGACTACAACTGAAGCACTTGAGTTTGAACTATACAAGGATTCGGAAGTCAGTTCTCAGCCCCTCCCTCGGTTAATTTTGGACGATCTAACGATGGCATCCTTGGAGCGCGACCCGGGATGGTTGGAACGAATTGGTGTAGATGGTCGAGTGGATTCCAATCGTCTTATGCTTAATGAACTGGGCTTGCTTTACGTTCAACCGCTTAAGATTAGAGACCGCATTATTGGACTGCTCTGCTTTGGTTCTAGGCAAGACGGTCAACCGACATCCAGTGCAGATTTGTCTCTTGTCCAGACTCTGGCAGATTATGCGGCCATAGCCTTTGATAATGCTCTTTTATACCAATCCTTGGAATCCAATGCAGCCGAATTGTCCGAGCTTAAGGCTCACAGCGAAAATGTAATCGAGAGCATCACTGTTGGAGTATGTGTTGTTGATTCAGATGGGTTGGTGAAAACTTGGAACAGCGCGATGAGTGGCCTCTACGGAATGTCCAGTGCAGAGGTGTCGGATCGTTCAATCAATGAGGTGTTTCCTGAAAATTTTGTTCGTGTTTTGGAAAATCTGAGAGATGGAGATGATTGGGCTGTGGCGGCACAGTCCCGCCTACAAAAAACTCACCTAAAGTGTGCTGATGGAAAAACTTGCATGCTAAGCGTTATCGTGGCCCCATTTGTTTCAACGGCCAATATGATGACCGGAGCCCTCCTAATTTTTGAAGACATAACTCGTAAAATCCAATTAGAGAATCAGCTCCTCCAGGCAGAAAAACTCAGCTCTATCGGATTGTTCGCAGCTGGAGTTGCCCACGAAGTGAATACGCCGCTAGCAGGAATCTCAAGCTATGCACAAATCCTACTCAAGGAAGCAAGGGAAGGTGAACCGAATCGAGAAATTTTGAGAAAGATTGAAACGCAAAGTTTTAGAGCTTCTGAGATAATTAATAATCTTCTTAACTTTGCAAGAGTTAGCGAAAGCGATGTTAAGTCCGTTAAGTTGAACTCTCTTATGAACGAAACATTCTCACTCCTCGAACATTCTTTCAAAGCTGCTAACATCGATGTGGATATGGAGTTGGATGCTTCTTTGCCGGCTACAATAGGGAATGGGAGTCGTTTGCAGCAAGTATTCATGAATCTGTTTGTAAACGCCAGAGACGCCATGCCTGAAGGGGGGCGTCTTTCTGTTCGAACAGCCACTAGAAACTCTCAATTGGTCGTGGAGATAGGTGATACGGGTGAAGGAATTTCCCCCGAGGCAATTAAACAAATTTATGATCCGTTTTTTACGACCAAGCCGGTCGGCAAAGGCACGGGACTTGGACTAGCAGTATCCTATGGAATTGTACAGGAGCATTCTGGCCGAATAGCGGTGGACAGCCGGCCTGGAGAGGGGACAACCTTCACGATCCATCTACCACTGAAACGTCTCAACTAAGTGTCTCAGATTATGGCACCCAAACCTTCCATTCTTGTTATTGATGACGAGGAGATAATCCGGGATGTAATGGTCCGGTTGTTAGAAGACGAAGGTTATGCAGTCACTACAGCGGCCTCAGGTGAGGAAGGTATAGAGGCTGCCCAGGAAAAGCCATTCGATCTGGTAATGCTTGACCTGATGTTGCCTGGCAAAGATGGCTTGATGATTCTTGAGGAATTCACCCAGGGATCTCCCGACACGGTAGTTATTATGGTGACTGCCTATGCCTCTATCGAGGATGCAGTTGCTGCCACCAAGTCGGGAGCCTTCGATTTTCTCACCAAGCCTTTCAAGAACGATGAATTGCTGCTTGTTATTAAGAATGGCCTGGAGAAGCAGCGCCTACTCTCGGAAAACCGTCACCTTAGGAAGACACTCCACGCGCAATCTAGTTTCCAAAAGATCATCGGCAAAAGCGAAGCAATGCAGCAGATATTCGGACTTGTGGCTCAGGTTGGACCTCAGCGTAGTACGGTCCTAGTAACAGGAGAGAGTGGCACGGGTAAAGAACTGATCGCTAAGGCCATCCACAATTGTAGCCCCCGGGCGGAGGGGCCCTTCATGGCAGTGAATAGTGGCACTATCCCTTTTGACTTGCTTGAAAGTGAACTCTTTGGCCACGTTAAAGGTGCTTTCACCGGGGCGACAAGTGAGAAAAAGGGGCTGTTTGAGGTCGCAGACCAAGGAACGATTTTTCTTGACGAAATAGGAAATATTCCGATTGAAACCCAAGCCAAACTTTTAAGAGTTATCCAGGAACGTGAGTTTCGAAGGGTAGGAGGAATCGACAACGTCAAGGTGGATGTGCGGATAATTGCAGCTACCCACTCTGATCTAAAGATTCTTGTAGAACAGGGAAGATTCCGTGAGGATCTTTTCTACCGCTTGAACGTGATTAACTTAGTGATACCACCCCTCAAGGAACGGAAGGAGGATATTCCGCTCCTGGTGGACCATTTCATAGGTAGATTTTCTCTTGAATCTGGATCTTCTCAATGCAGTATAGAGAAAGAAGCACTCAGGGTGCTAATGCAATATGATTGGCCTGGGAACGTTAGGGAACTGGAGAATGTTATCGAAAGAGCGGTTGTTCTGGCAGCTCCCGATAGAGTTATCAGAAAGGATCTTTTCCCAAAGGAAGTTCTGGAAGACAGATCCGTCGATATTGAGGACCTGGAGATTGAGGATGCTGATGTTACTCTTAAGGGGATGGTTCAAGATTTCGAGAAGGAGATTATTATGAAGGCTTTGCAAACAACCCGTTGGCATCAGAAAAAGGCTGCAGTTCTCCTTGGGGTTAACCCGACTACTTTGAATGAAAAGATTAAAAGAATGAAAATAAAGATTCCGTCGGGGGACTAGTGAAGACTAGCAGTGGAGTTCATCCATTGACTCCAAACTTTGCCGCTGTCTATCATGAAAGCCTTGATTGGTGAGACTTTGAGGGTGAGTTTCAGTCTAATATCGTGTTGAAAGTAAAGGATTCTTTGGAGGGTCCATAGAGTGGTTATTATAGGCGGACAATTATTACAGTATGTTACTCAAGGGGGATTTATGATGTACCCCTTGTTGCTCTGCTCGCTTGTGGGCCTCATTTTTATTATAGAGCGCACGATAATTTACTATCGTATTAGGGGACACACGGCTGAAATCTTTTCTGAGGTGAGAGCATCTTTGCTTAATGCGGATCTCCATCGGTCTATCGAGTTTTGTGAGAAATTTGATCACCCCGTGGCGACTACGCTCAAATCAGGACTATTGAGACTCGGAAAATCTCCACAGGAAATAGAAAAGGCGATGGAGAGTGTGGCGTTGCACGAGATTTCCAAACTGGAAAAGGGCCTCTGGATATTAGCCACCCTGGCCAACGTTGCACCTCTTTTCGGTTTTCTAGGCACGGTTACGGGAATGATATCTTCCTTTGCAGCTCTTGCCGAGGCCGGGATGGGCAATCCGCAGGCGGTTGCCAGTGGGATTTCGGAAGCTCTTATTACAACGGCAACAGGTCTGATTATTGCTCTTCCAGTGCAGGCAGCCTACAACTATTTCAATAATAAGGTCTCCAACTTCGCACTCGATATGGAAACAAGTGCCTCTATGTTGCTCGAAACATTCAGTGAAGTCGAAACCGAGGCCCAACTGCCGGCTGTTGAGCAGTCCCAGTAGACTGAGCATATGCGGTACCGAATCCCCTCGATCTCACCTAAAGTCCCGACTGCCTCGATGGCGGATATCGCATTTTTACTGATTATTTTCTTCATGTTGACTACGTCTTTTTCTCCAGAACGCACAAACGTAACACTTCCTTTCTCTAAGATTCAGGATCGCGTAACTGAAGGAGCAGCCATTGTCGCCATCACTGAATTGGGGGAGATATCATTCACGACTGGAGAAGAGGAATCGGTCCCGGTGGATTCACTCCAGGAACTGGGGACTCTGGTAGGAGCCTTGGTGCAGATCTCTCCTGGCTGGGAGTTTCTAATCAAGTCTGACCGAAATGTTCCCTTCGAATCGGTCGATGACGTACTCGATGTGCTCCGGAACAAGAATGTGCGTAATATAGGTTTGCTCACCCGTCCGCGACCACTGAAGGGTTTGAACTGAAATGGCATTCAAGCAACTACGTAGACGTGATGAATCAGAAATCCCGACCTCATCGATGGCCGATATTGCTTTTCTGCTTATCATTTTTTTCATGCTTACGGCTGTTTTTACGTCAAATAAGGGAATCCAATTTGCTTACCCTGAGGATGATCCTAATGATCGTGACGTACAACCCGAGGAAGCTATCCATATCAAGATAGAGGGAGCGGGGCAGTTCCAAATTGATAAACGACCTGCTTATTCCCTTGAGGAGATAGGCGGGTACGTCCAAGACAAGATGATACAAAGTCCGGAGAAGCCAGTCATTATCGAGTCATTACCGGATGTGCCCTACTTCGTTATGATTGATGTTTTCGATGTAATGAGAGGCTTGGAGGTGAAAAATATAGCGATTCCCTCCAAGACTGAGCGAGAGAGATGGAAGACGTTTTTCCAATAAAGTAATGCTTGTCTGCAAGGTGCTACTTCTATCTACGACAACCGCTTTTAGTTTTCTGTCTCTTCGGGCACAGGAGGGGGACTATCAAAAAGGGGTTTCTTTTTTCAAGCAGGAGCGGTATGAGAAGGCTATTATCGAGTTTGAAGCGCTTGTTAAAGAATATCCCCAATACGAATTTGGCCATCGTATGCTGGGTTTTTCTTATCTGCATCTGAAGCAGCATCAACAGGCCATTGCTGCGTTCCAGGAAGCCTTAGGTCTCAAAGAGGATCTATTTGAAAGCTATCTGGGCTTGGCTAGAGCCTACTTTAACGCTAGGCGATTTGAGGCAGCAATAACTGTCCTTGACCAGAGTTCTGCCCATGCCAAGTCGCCTAGCCACCGCTATGAATTATTGAGGACTCGGGGGATAGCGGCATTCAATCTCAACCGTTATCAAAACTCGATTTTGGATTTAGAAGGGGCACTTGAGATCCGGCGAGGGGAGGTTAAGGATTTACTGCAACTTGGCCTAGCACACTATCACATGGGCAACCTTGAAAAGGCAGGTCAGTATCTCAAGCAGGTATTAGCTATAGATCCTGCCTCTGTTGAGGCTAGGCGCTTTCTTGGCCTGGTAAATTATGCAAGTGGTATATCGTTGATTGAGAATCAGAAATATACTGAAGCAGTAGAGAAGATTGCTCCTTATACTGAAAATAATCCAAGCAATGCAGAGGCTTGGTTTAATCTTGGGTTGGCCTATCTTTTCTCAGGGAATCTGGTTGCAGCAGAGGCAGCTTTTCTGAAGGATACACTTCTCCGGCCTGAGGGGGGCGACAGTTTTGCTCGTTTGGGGTATCTCTACGAAAAAAGGAAGGACTTCCATAAGTCACTTGCTGCTTATGAAAAGGCTGTAACTTTGGGGGATGTAGATGCCGAGTCGAGTGTTGAGCGTATTAAGAAGAGGCTCCGTCGAGGAGGCTAGTCTAGTTATTGGTGTCTGTGGAAAAGAACGGAAACAGTACTGAGAGCTTAAGATCCAGCTGTTTTAGAGTCCTGGGATTTTCTGTTGAGAAAGGGCAACACAGCATAGTTTTCTCGAGATGAAAAAGTTACAGAAAAGCTCACATTCTTGACACGCCAAAAAAGTCCATGTCAACATGGCTCGTCATGACTCTTATCGATGAGCTTTGCCTTAGGGCTTCGGAATCCCCTCGCAAAATTGTGTTTCCAGAGGGTATGGACGACCGTGTTATCCGTGCCGCCGATCGTCTGAGTGCCGAAGGGTGGGTGCATCCAGTTTTACTGGGAGATCGTCAATCCATTAGAGATCATGCTACGGAGCTAGGCATTACGGCCGATTGGGAGATCATCGATCCAAATCTGTCACCTGATCTCAACAGTTTTGAGGATAAGCTCTATGAACGGAGACGTGCGCGGGGTGTTCCTCGGACTGAAGTCCGAGATGATGTTCGTAATCCCCTGTACTTTGGGGCTCTGATGGTAGAGAGCGGTCAAGCAGATGGGTGTGTAGCGGGTGCCGTCTTTAAGACTGGCGAAACCGTGAAAGCTGCACTTCATTGTATCGGGCTTTCCGAAGGAACTTCACTGCTCTCCAGTTTCTTTATAATGGTAGTTGCAGACGATCAATGGGGAGAGAAAGGAGCGCTGCTTTTTGCCGATTGCGCAGTAGTTCCTGAACCCACAGCTAGTCAGCTTGCCGAGATTGCGATTTCTTCGGCGAAAAGCACCAAGATCTATCTGGACACTGAACCTAGCGTGGCACTCCTTTCCTTTTCGACTCTCGGGAGTGCTCGACATAGACTGGTGGATAAGGTGAGCGAGGCGACTCAGACAGTTCGGGCCCGGGCACCATATTTGGAAGTCGATGGGGAACTCCAATTAGACGCGGCTATAGTCCCTGAGGTGGCTCGTCTCAAGGCACCGACGAGTGTTCTGAGGGGCCAAGCCAATACACTGATTTTCCCGAATCTTGACTCAGGCAACATAGCTTATAAGCTGGTCGAGCGTCTGGCCGGTGCCCGAGCAATTGGTCCGATATTGCAAGGGTTGTCTCGTCCGATGAATGATCTGAGCCGTGGTTGTTCGGTTGAGGATATTGTTCTCGTTACGGTTATGACTGCTATACAAGCACTAGAGGTAGAAGACCGTGTCGGTTATTGATGGAATTGCTGCGAGAGAAATAATAGATTCTCGTGGATATCCCACTGTAGAAGCGGAGGTACTGCTTAGTGATGGTAGCAAGGGACGTGCTGCGGTACCCTCTGGAGCCTCAACAGGCCAGCATGAGGCTCTAGAGAAAAGGGACGGCGATAAGAATCGGTATCTTGGAAAGGGTGTTCTTAAGGCCGTTTCGAACATTAACGAAGTGATTGGTCCCGAATTGCGAGGGATGTCCGTTGAAGAACAGGCTGCTGTAGATGATGCTCTTCTGGTATTAGATGGTACTCCGTCCAAATCTCGTTTGGGAGCCAACGCTTTATTAGCTGTATCCTTGGCGTGCGCTCGTGCGGCCGCCAACCATTCTAATGCTCCTCTTTACCGACATCTGGGTGGTAGAAAAGCCAGCAAAATGCCGGTTCCAATGATGAACATTCTGAATGGTGGGGCCCATGCCAATAACAATGTCGACATCCAAGAATTCATGGTAATGCCAGTTTCAGGCGTATCTTTCTCAGAAACACTACGGATTGGCGTTGAAATCTTTCATAACTTGGGCGAAATTTTGCAGGATGCAGGACATATCACGAGCGTGGGTGATGAGGGAGGCTATGCACCTAATCTGAGATCGGACACGGAAGCTTTGGAAACGGTTATGCTGGCAATTGAAAGGGCCGGTTACCGTCCTGGGGAAGATGTTCTTTTGGCGTTAGATGTGGCCGCGAGTGAGCTCTATAATGAGGAGAGTGGGCACTATGAATTTAAAAAGTCCAGCAGACCTCCTATGGATGCTTCTGACCTAATTGGGATGTACAAGGATTGGTCGGATAAGTTTCCTATCTATTCGATTGAAGATGGTCTTGCAGAAGATGATTGGACAGGATGGCAGGATTTGACTAGAGTCCTCGGCTCCCGCCTTCAGTTGGTTGGAGACGACCTTTTTGTTACCAATAGAGAACGTTTGAAAAGGGGCATTAAGGAGAAGTCTGCAAACTCAATTTTGATTAAACTCAATCAGATTGGGACCCTCACTGAAACAATCAAGACCATAGAGCTTGCAGTTGAGGAAGGCTTCACAACAGTAATTTCACACCGTTCGGGGGAAACTGAAGACACCTTTATAGCCGATCTCGCAGTTGCAATCAGTGCTGGTCAGATAAAGACAGGATCCGCCAGCCGCAGTGACCGGGTTGCTAAATACAATCAACTTCTCAGAATAGAGGATGAGCTCGGGTTAGTTGGGTCAATGGCAATTTTGCCCCGTTTCCCGTCCATTGAAATCTGATACATGGTCGATTGATTAATGGAGTTCCATGACCATGGAGGACCTGGCAAGTAAGGAAAATCCCGATCTCAGCATTGTTATTCCTACCTGGAACGGGATTGATCTTTTGCGCCGAAATTTACCGTCTGTCCTTGAGGCACAACGCCGTCTCCTGATGGATTGTGATCTGTCCTCCGAACTGATAATCGTCGATGATGCCAGTACTGACGAGACCGTTGATCGAGTGCCCCTTGAATTCCCTTCGGCTCGACTTGTTTGTCGGGCAAAAAACGGAGGATTTTCGAAAGCTTGCAATAGTGGTTTCGGTGTTTGCCGAGCAGCCGTGATAGCGTTGCTCAATAATGATGTGCAAGTGGAGCCGGAATATTTTATCCATCAGTACACTCATTTCCATGATCCCAACGTTTTCGCCGTCACAGCAAAGGTCTTCGAAGGGGGGCCTCCTATTTTTTCTGCGGGTGGCCGTTTCAGCCGATTCAGGCGAGGTTTCTGGAGCGTTTATTTCAACTATGACATATATGGGGCAGAAGCAGGTGAATGGACTGGTCAGCACGACTTGCTCTCTCTTTACGCCATAGGCGGTTTTGCTACATACGATCGTCAGAAACTAGAGGAGTTAGGGGGATTTAATGAATTACTCTCTCCCTTCCATTGGGAAGACGTAGATCTTTCCTACCGAGGCTGGAAAAGAGGTTGGGAAATTCACTATGAGCCAAGAAGTAGAGCGACCCATGAGATCAGTGCTACGATAGATGCTCATTACCACCGCGAACACGTTGAAAAAGTATCTTTCCGAAATCGACTCCTTTTCCATTGGATTAATCTGCACTCTCCCTGGTATTTAGTCCAACACCTATTGATGCTGTGCTTGTTTTCTATTACACGAGTGTTCGTTCTGGATTTTTCTTTTTACAGGTCTTTTTACGGAGCCCTCAAGCTTTTCCCCGCTGTAATACATCTTAGGGCGAAAGAGAAACGCCTCTGTAAAAGGACTGACGTTCAAGTCCATGACTTACTGCAAGACTTTTATAATACAGCTCCCATTAAGGTGTTCAGGAGTGAACAGGAGATAATCCAGTTCCACAACAAAAATGGAGAAAGCGATACCCATTGAAGAAATTATCTGTGACTCTAATCACGTTCAACGAGTCGACTAAAGTAGAGCGCGCCCTAAAGAGCATTGCTCCTTTGGCTGATGAGATTGTAGTGGTGGACTCTTTTAGCACCGATAAAACCGAGGAGATTTGTAGAAAGTACACCGAACGATTTTTGCAAAGGGCCTGGCCTGGTTATCGGGATCAAAAGAACTTTGCACTTAATCAGGTGACTCACGAGTGGGTACTGAGTGTTGATGCCGATGAAGTGATCAGTCCAGCTCTTCTCGTTGAGCTTCTAGACTGGAAGCACTCTGAGAAAGAGCATTCCGGGTATCTTATGCCACGGCGTACTTTCTTCATGGGGCGGTGGATTTACCACACTACATGGTATCCGGACTGGCAACTAAGGCTGTTTCGAAAATCAAAGGCTAGTTGGGTGGGTGGTCGAGTCCATGAGTCTGTACGCGTGGTAGGATCTGTGCAGCGCATGGAAAATGTGATTGATCATTATACCTATTCAGATATATCTGAATATCTTGTCCAACTTCAGAACTTTACTAACCTTTCCGCAAGAGACTATTTTGATCAGGGCAGGCGTGCCCATTTATCTAATCTAGTGTTGAATCCAGCTGTTGAATTTACCCGCAATTATTTCTTGTGCAGGGGTTTTCTGGACGGTGTGGCAGGTTTGGTAGTCTCGTGTTTAGCTGCAGTTTCTGTTTTTTTTAAGTTTCTGAAGCTATGGGAACTGCAGAATTTGACGAAGGATAAATTTTGACTGACTGCCTGCGGATACTTTACGTGGATACTGAATCGGTATGGCGCGGCGGTCAGGAGCAATTACTCTCTTTGGTCCTTGGTATGCGAGATCAAGGACATCACGTTGCGGTGGCAGCCCCTAGATCTGCTCCCTTGGCAACGAGAATTTTGGAGAAGGGCATCCATTTTTACCCCTTCCGGCAGCGCGCCGAATTGAGCCTGCTCGCCTTTGCAAGAATGTATAAGATACTGAGGAAAGACAGATTTTCCATTATACATTTCAATACCCAGCGCGCCGTAATAGCGGGGACACTGGCAAGCCGGGCAGCCGGTTCTCCGGTAACGGTTTGTTCCCGCAGAGTTAACTTTCCTTTGCCTACTAGACTAAGCGCACTGAAGTTCAATCTATTAATTGACAGTATCGTAACCGTTTCTTTCAGTATCAAACGAACTCTCACTAGCGATCAGGTTAACTCTGGCATTATCCGTGTCATACATGAGGATGTTGATTTGCAAGGTCTTGACCGATCACAGACACCCCAGCTTTCTTTGCCGGACGGTAAAAAGATTGTTGGCACAGTGTCCTATTTGAGCCCAGAAAAAGATCAGGCAACCTTGATTAAGGCATTTCAAACGGTAAAAAAGAACTTACCGGATACCCTGCTGATTATCGTTGGTGATGGTGAGCTGAGATCTAGCTTGGGGCAATTGGTTTCTGATTTGGGACTTAAAGATTCAGTGCGCTTTACAGGTTTTCGAAGTGACTCCGGTGCAATAATGCGCCACTTCGATGTATTTTGCTTGCCCTCTCTTTCTGAGGGCCTTAGCGCTGCGATCATGGAAGCCATGGCGAATCACCTGCCGGTGGTCGCAACTCGTGTGGGAGGTAATCCTGAATTAGTAATTGAGGGAAAGACTGGATTGCTGGTCGAGCCTGGCGAGCCAACTTTTCTGGCTGATGCCTTGGAAAAATTGCTACGGTCTCCGGATTTGATATCCAAAATGGGGAGCGCTGGACGACAACGAATAGAGAGAAATTTTACTTCGGCGACAAAGTTGGCAGATTTCGAAAAGTTGTATCTTGAATTGCTGGCTCAGAGGAAGTTCGGTTAACATAAAATTTCCTCTGAAGGAGGTCTTTGTAGTGAAGGGTGTCATATTGGCTGGCGGGCTGGGGACACGACTAGATCCTTTGACTCGTGTTACTAACAAACATCTACTCCCTGTTTTCGACAGGCCGATGATTTACTACCCATTGCAACTTTTGGTTGATGCTGGTATCCAGGAGGTAATGATAGTTACCGGGGGGAATAATGCTGGAGATTTCCTCAGACTTCTCCGGAACGGGGAAGATTTTGGATTGAGTCAGATCCATTTTGCCTATCAGGAGGGAGAAGGTGGGATTGCTGATGCGCTTGGGCTAGCAGAGCATTTTGTCGGAAACGACCGGGTATGTGTTGTACTAGGAGACAATATTCTTGAGAATTCGATTCGGCCTTATGTAGAAAAATTCCGGATGCAACCTCGAGGAGCTAGGATCCTTCTGAAAGAAGTGCCTGACCCAGAGCGGTTTGGAGTTCCGATATTACAGGATGAAACAGTGGTCCGGATCGTTGAGAAGCCGGAAACCCCTTCATCTTCTTTTGCCGTCACGGGTGTCTATATGTACGATCAAAGAGTTTTTGAAATCATCAAGTCGTTGAAGCCGTCGCAGAGAGGGGAGCTGGAAATCACGGATGTGAACAACCAGTTCATCGAGTGGGGAGACATGGCCTACGATATCTTGGACGGTTGGTGGACGGATGCTGGTACCGTTCAATCTCTCCTCAAAGCTGCAGGGCTAGTTGCTAAGAAGGACATTAAGGAAGTTTCCAAAACATTCCATCGCCAGGCACAAACTATTGATGATTAGAAACATCCTTTCAGTATAAACTGCTAATCGAGAATGAAACTCATTGTGACGGGTGGGGCGGGTTTTATTGGCTCTGCTTTCATCCGATATATGCTCGCTCGTTTTTCCAACTGCAAAGTTGTGAATCTCGATTCTCTGACATATGCGGGCAACCTTGAAAATCTGAAGTCCGTCCAGGGCAATCCAAACTACTCATTTGTACGAGGTGACATCACCAACTTGGGAGATGTTGAGGCAGTGTTGAGTGGTGGAGCCGATGGGTTGGTCAATTTTGCAGCCGAGTCTCACGTAGACCGAAGTATTGTAGATGCATCTCAGTCTGTGCGGACAAATGTTCTTGGTACGCAGGTTCTTTTGGAAATTTCCAGGCAGACTAAAATCAAGCGTTTTATTCAGGTCTCGACAGATGAAGTATACGGATCTCTGGAGAAGGGCAGATTCACAGAAAGTTCTCCGTTATCTCCCAACAGTCCCTATGCTGCTAGCAAGACGGCGGCAGATATGTTGGTACGGGCTTACCATCGGACTTATGGCATGGATGTAATCACCACTCGGTGCTGCAATAATTACGGTCCTTTTCAATTTCCAGAGAAATTTGTCCCTCTGGTAATTATTAATGCAATGGAGGAGCGTTCGATTCCTATCTACGGAGACGGTTTCCATACTAGGGATTGGATTCACGTTGAAGATCATTGCAGTGCCATCGCTGCTATTCTGGCAGAAGGGGTTCCTGGCGAGACATATAACATCGGAGCCAATCAGGAAGAAAAGAATCTCGATCTGGCTTATTCGATTCTCCGAATCCTGGAAAGACCTAGTTCGTTAGTTGAATTCGTCAGAGATAGACCAGGGCATGATCGGCGTTATGCCGTTGATGCAACCAGACTGCGTTGCGAAGTTGGATGGAAGCCTTGCATTCCTTTGATGGAAGGCTTGCGAGACACTGTGGAATGGTATGCAGCGAACCAATCCTGGGTAAATGATGTCAAAAGCGGTCAATATCGAGGTTACTATAAAAAGATGTACGAAGAGCGCGAAGAAACTTTGGATCGGTTGGAAAATCGGCGATCCGAATGAAAATCTTATTGACTGGTGCCAGCGGTCAACTTGGGAAGGTTGTCAGCAGTGTGTTTGGCCGGAAACATGATGTAGTAGGTCTAACCCATGCGGACCTGGATGTAGTTTCCTTGCCCGATGTGGATACTATTTTCCGGATGATCAAACCCGACTGGGTGGTTCACGCGGCAGCTTATACCGATGTTGATGGGGCTGAAAGAGATAAAGAGACTGCAATGCATGTGAACGGACTGGGCACACGAAATGTAGCAGATGTGGCGGACTCTGTTGGGGCTCAAGTGCTCTATTTCAGTACTGATTATGTTTTCCCCGGGAATGCAGATGCACCTTACCGAGAGGACGCTGCCACTCAGCCGATCAATCACTATGGCTTGACCAAACTACAAGGCGAGCAGTGGGTCCAAAATATCTGCTCACGGTATCTAATTGTTCGGACCAGTTGGCTCTTTGGAGAAGGAGAGAGTAACTTTGTTAATAAAATAAGCGAGCAGGCTCGTAATGTAGGAAAGGTCTATGTTGTTGAAGATCAGCGTGGAAGTCCGACTTACATGTGTGACTTAGCCGAGATGAGCCTTAAGTTGATAGAGCATGATTCAGTTGGCCTATATCATGTAACAAATTCTGGCACAGCAACATGGTTTGATCTGGCTCGAGAGGTTGTTTCGCTGCTAGAGATCGATTGTCAAGTCCAACCAATAGCGTCGGGAAATGCAGGAAGAGCTGCTATGAGACCACCCTACTCGGTACTTGACAATTACCTCCTGCAATTAGAGAAATTTCCAGAAATGCGTTCCTGGGAAGAGGCCCTGAAATCGTTTTTGAGGCAATTAAATGTCGGGTAAACCGATCGCAAAGAACCGAAAGGCCTATCACAACTATCATATTCTTGAGGAATTTGAAGCTGGGATAGTGTTGACTGGAACGGAAGTAAAAGCAATCCGTGAAGGCCGGGTCAATCTCAGAGACAGCTTTGCTCGAGTACGTACGGGAGAGGTTTGGCTAGAGAATTGCCATATTGGGCCGTATACGCACGGGAATCTTGAGAATCACGAGCCCCGGAGATCCAGAAAACTGTTGCTTCACAAACGTGAGATTAAAAAGCTGCTAGGGAAAAGTACCCGTCAAGGACTCACGCTTATACCTCTTTCCATTTACTTTGCTAGAGGGAAGGCTAAGTTAAAGATTGCAATTGCAAAAGGAAAGAAGCTTTATGATAAGCGCGAAGCAAAAAAACGAAAAGTGGTTGAGCGTGAGATACAAATTCAACTGAAGGGAAATTAGAGATGGAAGTGGAACTTATTCATGAGAAGTGGTCGAAGGTCGAATGCGATGCCTTATTAGTGCCTTTATTTGAAGATCAATTGGATTCTGAAGGCTTAGCAAAGGAGATCAACATTTCGCAGGAAGGCCTTTTATCCGAGCTAGAACAGAACGGGGGATGGACAGGTAAACAGGGTGAAAACACCACAATCTATAGACCGAGAGGAACCAAAATAGGGCGTCTAATTCTAATCGGGGCTGGACCCAAGGATCTATACCCTGAGGTCGACTACCGTGTCTTGTTCATGAGCGCTTTGGTCAGCACCAAGGCCTATAGACTGCCGGTTTTAGGCATTCTCTCCGTAGGTTCTCCAGACCCGAAGAGAATGGCACGGTGTGCCTTGGAAGGGCTAATGTTGGGTGTCGCGTCTACAGTAGACGAATATAAAACTGTTGAACGCACTGTTGCTGGAGTAGAACGTGTTCTGTTGGTAAGTGACAGATCTGAGTTGGACGAGGCCGTGGCGAGTGACTTGGAACGCAAAGCCGGTGTGATGGCCACAGCAACCAACGAGGCTCGTAGGTGGACCAATGAACCCGGGAATATAATGAGTCCATCTCGGCTGGCAGATCAAGCTCAGAAAATAGCGGATTCATCGTCACTGGATATAGAGATATGGGATGAGAAGCGCATAGAAAAAGCAGGTATGAACACACTTCTTGGGGTTGCTAGAGGGAGTGATGAACCAGCTCGATTTGTCATAATTAGACACCAAGGAGCACCATCTTCCGATAGTCCGCCAGGGGTACTCATCGGTAAAGGAGTAACGTTTGACAGTGGAGGGATTTCAATCAAACCAGCCCTGCATATGGAAGAAATGAGAACAGATAAGGCAGGGGCGTGCGCCGTTCTTGCCGCCATGCAAGCGATTTCTCGACTTCAGGTACCTCAGAATGTGGTTGGCCTTTTAGCAGTTGTGGAAAATCTTCCTAGTGGTCGGGCTCAGCGTCCAGGTGATGTTGTTCGTTCAATGGGTGGCAAGACTGTGGAGGTGATCAACACTGATGCTGAAGGTAGGCTAATTTTGGTTGACGCAATCCACTATGCAAGGCAGTTAGATCCAGCCTTTATCATCGACATAGCGACACTTACAGGTGCCTGTGTTGTCGCGCTTGGCACGGTTAGAGCAGGAATCTTCTGTAATTCAGACCGGCTTTGTTCGGTAGTCCGAGAGGCAGCTTCAAAAGCAGATGAAAAGGTATGGCCGTTGCCGCTTGATTCTGAATACAGGCACGATTTAAGGAGCTATATAGCTGACATTAAGAATGTGGGTGGACGCTGGGGAGGAGCCATTACTGCAGCCAAGTTTCTGGAGGAGTTTGTAGGTGCAATTCCCTGGTGCCACATGGATATAGCCGGTGTCTCTCTCTATCCAGAGGGGTCAGCTGTCAAAGGTGCGACGGGGTTTGGCGTTAGGACGTTAGTGGAGATTGCCTCGGATGCCTCCCTTTATCCCGAATAAGGGGAAGTTATCCATCACTGAATCGAAACCTGGAATCAATCAATACACTCTTATCTTGAGCGTATGATGGGCACTCATGGACGACCAAATTAGCTCTGCTTCTTCTGCTTCACTTAGTCAATATCACAGCCGACTTCTATCCCGGCATGTTGATATTCTTGCTCTCAACCGTGAACTCGTATCCGGGGTTGAATTTTTCAAGTCTGCAATTAACAAGTCATCCAATCCTGAGATGAGGGCCCTTAACCAGTCCAATTTTCTCGATGCCATTTTTGAGGTATTCCAATTAAATGAAGAAAGTTCTACTTTAGAAAATCTGAAGAAGGTTAACCAGAACCTTACGGGTGAGGATCCGCAACTGCGTAGTGCTCAGGAAGCGCCACTCTTTGGGCGCTTCGAAGTTACTCCACCGTCCATGATCGAAAGAGCTTTGAGACGTTTTTTTGAGTGGGCCGGTAGCGATGGCTATCAGGATCTACACCCAATCGAACAGATGGCAATTGGTCAGATACGGTTGTTAGAAATCCGTCCTTTCCTTCGACTTAGTCGTCTCACTGGAGACATTTTTTCATATTCCTTTTTGATTAAAGCTGGATATCTCCTGCCCAGCTATTCGGAGGCTGACCGGGAGAGCCTTGATAATTTAATTGAGGAGGGGTTGGGTTTTTCCACTAGTGGTCTCGTGAAATATCATCTAGAAGCCTGCAAACGTTCTTATCAAAAGGCTCTCAAAGCCTAGCCTGAAGGGGGTATTGTCATCTAGTCGATATCCGCCAAATGGATAGCCCATTTGATCGCGGCCTGCATGCTTGATGAATCGGCAGTGCCTTGTCCTGCGATATCGAAGGCGGTGCCGTGGATCGGAGAGGTCCTGACGATAGGAAGTCCAAGTGTAGTGTTTACTCCAGAGTTAAAGGCCAGCAGTTTGAAAGGGATCAATCCCTGATCGTGGTACATAGCTACGATACCATCTTGTTTTGTAAGAGACTTTTTGGTGAATAGTGAGTCGGAGGGGTGGGGCCCAGTGAAAGCCTCGATGCCGTGGCGACTTTGAAGGGTCTGCAGAGCAGGGATGATCACGTTCTTTTCTTCCTGACCGAAAAGACCAGAATCGGAAGCGTGAGGGTTGAGCCCACAAAGGGCGATGCGAGGTACTGAAATTCCTAGATTAATGAGGGTGTCCCGAAGAAGTTCCGAGCACGTTATAATTTTGTCAGATGAAAGGAGTGAGGGAACCTCGCTCAGTGACACATGAACGGTCGCCAGAACCATTTTTAAGGGGTCCGAAAGAAATCCCATCGCTGGCTTAGTCGCCGGAAAGTAAGACGATACAAACTCAGTTTGCCCAGCAAACTCAAAGCCAGCCATGCGAGCGGCTTTCTTATGGATTGGGGCTGTTACTAAGGCGCTACCTTGTTCCGTACAAAGATGGCCCATAGCCACTTCTAGGCAAGTACAGGCCACAGATCCTGCATTTGCAGATATCTGGCCCCAAGAAGGAGGGTACACACCGGCATCTACGTGAAGGTATTTGAGGGGAGGCAGAGAGATATCAAGGTCCTGGGAGAGTCCCTCGATATGTTTGCGATCTCCCACTATCAGTAAGCGAGAGAGAGAGTTGAGGCCGAGTCTGGAAAGAGACTTCAACAGTACTTCGGGACCAATCCCATTGGGATCGCCCATCGTTAGCAAAACACGCCTTTCCAGCATTAGAGATATCCTTTTCGGCGAGAAGCCTGCTCCGAAGATCGGCTACCAGCCCTTTGCCTCTTTGTATATATACTTGATTGAGTGCTTTGGCAGAAGGATGTTAGGGCCATCCTTTCGATTTACCTTGATACAATCCTTATCGTACCACTCGATGATACCTCTAATCTCCTCACCATCTATTAGCCTGACGACGATTGGTGTACGGGCTGACATTTGTTTCAGATAATAATACTGCTCAGCGTTGGTTGATTCTGGGGGCACTCGCTTTTTCTGACTTGCTGAATGCTGTTCTGGCAAGTGATCTCTAATTTTGGTCAAAGATGGACGGAATAGTTTTCGATTTGTCATGCTGTAATAGCCTCTAAAATCAACTGTGATGTCGTCGGGTCAGATGAACTTTAGGAAAAAAATCCTATAAATATTGCTGGAAAATAAGGGGTGCAGGGTTGCAAATAGAGCGAGGGCCATTTTAACCAGACAGCTCGAATTTTGACAAGGTAAAAGGCCTGTCGTAGCCTGGAAATTATGAGGCGATTTTGTGGGCGAGTTGCTGTAGTGATTATGGCTTTTATTTTTACCGGACAGCTCTCAATGTTTTCATGGGGACATCGAGTCCCTTATGCCCAAAAAAAGCCCATTCTGATTCGTGCGGATAGGACCAGCGGTAAGGACGAGTCTGAGATTATTCTTCCCGATCCTGTTCAGGTAAAGCGCAACATTCGCATCGGCGATTTCTATTTCCGAAAAAAGAACTATAAGGCAGCTCTCAAGAGGTATCATACAGCTGTCGAGTACGGCCCCAAGAACCCTGATCCTCATTTGCGGGTTGTTAAAACACAAGAGATTATGGGGCAACCATCCGAAGCCCTGGCAACTTGCAGGAGATTCATGAAATTGAACCCGGACTCTTCTCAGCTAGGAGTCTTTGTGGACAGGATTAGGAAGATCAAAAGTTCTATGTCTAATTAATTTTCCCAGCACTGATCTTCCAGGCTATTTAACCATAGCGTCTCGAAGCACATGCGAGGGGATACGTACGCTTCTATTTCCGTTTTAGAAAGCTGGATATGCTGAAGTAGGCTTTGGGTTTGAGCCAGTTCCAATCGCGATGTCAAGGTACGGATGTTGTCAATTTTATCGATGCTTACGACACGAGAGGGGTTCTCGATTAGCAGATAGTATGCATCTTCTACAACTCCCTGTAAGGCATCGAGTAAGCCGAGTGTGAGATCTCTCTTAGCCAGGATGGGACGGAATGAGGCAGCCTCTGTGTGTTTGAAAATAGAAGAGAACCGTCGGCTTTGAAGCCAAGCCTGGAGTATCTCGAGGGCCATATCTCGTCTTTTTAAAGTCTCTTCCAGATTAAGATCGGAAGCCTTTCCGATACTGCCCCCTGAGAAAGCTGCTCTAAGTTCAGCCTCCTTCCCCTCACAGTTTCCAAGCCTCAAGTGATGGACCACATCTTCTCTGGAAAGGGGACCGAATCGGTAATGAGAACACCTAGAGCGGATTGTTGGAAGGAGCATGTTGGGGAATGAAGTCACCAATACTATGTAAACATCGGCCGGAGGTTCCTCTAGAGTTTTTAATATTGAGTTTGAGGCGGCCTCGTTGAGTTTGTGAGCATTGTCAATTATAAAAAAACGCTTTTCCGCTTGGTGGGGGCGAAATTGAACTTCGCGGATTAATTCACGCATGGCATCTATTGGAATAACCTGAGGATTAACCCGTTTCCCTTTGGACTTCAGGTAGCGCTTTAGCCATTCAAGGTCGATGATTTGGACATCAGGATGATTATTTGAGGAAATCTTTGTACAGGAGGAACACTGGCCACAGATATCATCATTTGGATTGTCGCAGGAATGAACGGAGGCAAGAGATATGGCCAAAGTCTTTTTTCCAACACCTTCTGGTCCCTCGAAAATTGAAGAGGTTGGAAAGCGGCCACGGCGCAATACGTTTACAACGTCGGCGTTTCCAGTGAACTGCTCTAGATTGATGAAATCAGACCTCATCGTTATTTACTGCTCAGCCCTTTTTTCTCAAGTGTTTTTCTGATCCGTTCAAATACCTCTTGTCGTTGGCCGCCGGCATCGATGCGGATAAAGCGTTGAGGGTTTTCATTCATCAACTGAATATATCCTTGCCGCACTTTTTCATGAAACTCTGCCATTTCCGATTCGAATCGCCCGAATTCTGCTTGCCCTTCAAGAGAGTTTCTTTCTCTGGCCCTTTGGAGTCCTATCCTGACCGGAAGGTCTAAAAATAAGGTTAAATCCGGTGTCCGGAAGTCTAAATTGTGTGCAAGGTTTTGAATTAAATCTACCTCAACCCCACGAGCAAATCCTTGGTAGGCAAGAGTTGCATCGTGATATCTATCGCTGATTACCACTTTACCCTCGTTCATGGCGGGCTCAATCACTTCTATTAGGTGCTGGCGCCGGTCGGCTAGATAAAGAAGTAATTCAGAGATAGGTTCTCTCAATATATTATCTTTCCTTAACAGGATTTTCCTAAGCGCATTACCAAACGGTGTTCCCCCAGGTTCTTTCGTCATGAGATAGGGGACTTCTATATCGGAGAGATATTGTTCTAAAAGTGCGGCTTGCGCAGTTTTACCGCATCCCTCTATGCCTTCTAGTGTAATGAAACATGGGACCGATAGTTGCAATATTATTCCCTGCCTGATGGACCTTGTATCGCCGGGCTGGAGCCCTTTCTGTTTTCTCGCCGAATAGCCTGGCACTTCTAGCGAGGGGACCACTTCCAGACCATTATTATCCATTCGATGCACAAGATAAAAGTAGGTTGAAGAGTAAGGGGTTTCCTTGCCTGGGAAAAATTGGAAAGCCTGTTTATACTGGTTGCGTGTACTCAGTCGAAACTAACCTGAAAAAACTCCGATTAGATATTTCTCGCATCACCGAAAGACTGGGCCGATCGAATGACAGTGTTCAGTTGTTGGCAGTTTCCAAGACGTTCCCCCCTGGGCCTATTAGGCAAGCGGCAGATGCCGGTCAAAGATCCTTTGGTGAAAATAGAATACAAGAGGCAGAAGGCAAGATTTCTCAATTTGTGGATTTGGAGTGGCATCTGATAGGGCCCATTCAGTCCAATAAGGCTCTTCGTGCGGTCCAGATTTTCGATGTTATTCAAACTCTTGATCGTGCCAAAATAATTAATCGACTGGGCCGTTTTTGTAATCAAGAGGCCAAGGCATTAAAGGTTTATCTACAGATCAACATAGGGGAAGAGCCTCAGAAATATGGCAGCAGCCTAGAACAGGCTGCTTCTTTAACTGACTTGATAGATTCTTACCCAAGACTCGAGTTGCAGGGGTTGATGTGCATACCTCCTTTCAATCCAGACCCCGAAGGAGGTCGTATCTACTATTCAAGAATGCGCGAGCTGCTAGATGAATTAAATCGGGGTCGGAGCAAACCTTTGAGCAAACTTTCAATGGGCATGAGCCACGACTATCAAGTTGCCATCGAAGAGGGATCTACTATGGTTCGAGTTGGGACCTCAATTTTTGGGCGTCGGAAACCTTGAATTTTTTAGGAGACAATCGGTCTTTGGCTGTGATCATGAACAATAGATTGCGAATGCTGTTAAATGGGAGGCCTTGTTTCCGTGTCAGGGCACAGAGAAGAGCCCCCGAAGGAGAATAGGAGAATCTGGGACGATAGGATTCGGACAAAAAAGATTCGGATTGTGTATCGAAATGCATCGGGGATTTCCCGGTTTCGTACACCATATCTAGTGTGTGTTATGTATACGAGCGCTACATGATGGGTCAAAAGTCGAAAAGAGATGAGTTGTTTGTTTTGTCAGATATGAGGTCTAGACTGGCCGGACTTTTCCATGAACACAGGGTGGCATAGTATTTAAGCTGAAAATGCAGTAGTGAGAGACGAAATTAAGGAGTGACGATGAAAGAACTGGCCCAAAAAACCAATCACGTCGGTATGGAGTTTAGCCGTCGATTTACCAGTGATGGGAAACACCCATTCGAAAATGTCGAATGGGAGAGTCGAGTTGCTGAGATTAAAGATTGGAAGTCGGGCCAGGTAGCATTTCGGCAAGAAGACTTAGAGTTCCCAACTTTCTGGTCGCAGAGAGCTACCGATATTGTTTCTAGTAAATATTTCAGGGGGCATCTGGGCTCTTCTAGTCGCGAGCATAGTCTTAAACAGATGATTGGCCGGATCGTCAATACAATTGCTACATGGGGAGAAGACCAGGATTACTTTAAATCAAAGGAAGATGCAGAAGCATTCAATCATGAACTTAGTTATCTCTTGTTGCATCAGATGGCGGCCTTTAACTCCCCTGTACAGTTCAACGTTGGGATCAGGACTCAACCTCAGTGTTCCGCTTGTTTTATCAATAGTGTAGACGACTCTATGGCGTCCATCATGAAACTGGCAAGGACCGAGGCAACCATATTCAAAGGAGGTTCTGGGTCAGGAATCAATCTTTCCAAGATTCGTTCTTCACGAGAGCCACTCAGTGTAGGGGGCATTGCCTCCGGCCCTGTTTCCTTCATGCGAGGCTATGACAGCTTTGCTGGGGCTATCAAATCTGGAGGAGCTACGCGCAGGGCTGCCAAGATGGTAATTTTAAACTCCGACCATCCGGATATTGAGGATTTCATCTGGTGCAAGGCTCGAGAAGAGAAGAAGGCACGGACCTTAATTGCTGCTGGCTACGATGATTCAATCGATGGAGAGGCCTATAGCAGTGTCCAATTCCAGAATGCCAACAACAGTGTGAGTGTCACCGAAGAATTCATGAAGGCTGTAGTTGACGATAAGGAATGGAGCACAAAGGAGGTCACTACTGGGGATGAACATGAGACTTATAAGGCTTCTGAAATGATGGATTGGATTGCAGAAGCCACTTGGGGGTGCGGAGATCCGGGACTGCAGTTTTCCACCACTATCAATGACTGGCATACTTGCCCTAATACCGGTGCGATACACGGTTGCAATCCTTGTTCCGAGTACGTTTTTCTCAACAACTCTGCATGTAATCTCTCCTCAATCAATCTGATGAAGTTTGCTGACGATGCTGGAAATTTTGACGTTGATGGTTTCAGGCATGCGGTACGTACACTCATTACGGCGCAGGAGATCATTGTAGACAACTCCAGCTATCCAACGCCAGAGATTGAAAAAGTGAGTCATGAATACCGAACTTTAGGCCTGGGATACGCTAATTTGGGGGCTTACCTTATGTCTCGGAGTTTGCCCTACGATAGCGATGCTGCACGTAATATGGCGGCAGTCATAACGGCCCTTATGACAGGAGAAGCGTACAACACGAGCGCTGAGATCGCTGAAACCAAGGGTTCGTTTGAAGGATTTGAAAATAACAAAGTGCCCATGATGGGAGTCATGTACAAGCATCGAGACGCGATTGCCAAAATCGATTCGGCCTTGGTGCCCATGGATCTACTGCATGCCGCGATGGAATCCTGGGATGCGGCCATCGAAAAAGGTACCGACTCGGGTTATCGGAATGCCCAGGTGACGCTTCTTGCCCCGACCGGTACCATCGCATTTATGATGGATTGCGACACCACCGGAATAGAGCCTGATTTTTCCCTGGTCAAAACTAAAAAACTAGTTGGCGGAGGAACTTTAAAGATCGTCAACAACACAATCCCTCTAGCGCTCCAGCGCTTAAATTACAGTGAGGACCAGATAAAAAAGATTTCTGAACATCTTGAGAAGAAGGAGACCATTGAGGGAGGCCCGGATCTTCAAGAGGAGCATTTGGCTGTTTTCGATTGTGCAGACCGCTCAGCTAATGGGGAACGGTCAATTCACCATATGGGTCACATCAAAATGTGCGGAGCAGTACAGCCATTTCTGTCCGGGGCGATATCTAAGACAGTCAATCTACCTAATGAGGCAACGGTTGAAGATATCAGGGATGCTTATGTGGAAGGATGGCGGAACGGTCTGAAATCGATTTCTGTCTATCGGGATGGATGTAAGATGGTGCAGCCTTTGTCAAATAAAGACACTGGTCAAGCGGGTGGACTGGATGAGATCAAGCCAATTCATCGGAACATGCCAAAAGATCACCCCGCCCATCAGCATGAGTTCCGTATCCAGGGATTCAAAGGGTTTCTAACAATGGGGTTTTACCCAGAGGATTCCGAACTTGGGGAGATCTTTGTGAACTTTGCGAAGCAAGGTTCGACACTGCAGGGTATGGCAATGGCTTGGGCAATCGCCATTTCAATGGGACTGCAACGGGGAGTGCCACTTGAAGATTACGTGCGAATGTTCTCTCACATGAGCTTCGAACCAGCTGGGTATACTGATCACCCACAGATCCCCTTTGCGACATCCATACCCGACTATGTAGTTCGTTACCTAGCGACCAAATTTATGAGTCCTGAAGCACAAGGAGCATTGGGCATCCATAGTGCTGAGCCGGATGGGTCGGTTCGAGATGGTGTTCAGATTAATTTCTTGGAAGGACCTCCGGTCTTGCAGGAACAAGCAGCGGAGAAGATTCTGGCCGAATCAAAGTCGGAATCCCAGACTTGTCATGGATGTGGAAATCTGATGCAACGCAATGGTAACTGTCATGTCTGCACAGTTTGTGGAGCGACTTCTGGTTGCAGCTAAGAGGTGTCTCTCAGGTACTACTGCCGGGTAATGAAAAAGAATGGGGCAAGGGACGGAGATCACCATGCATGTATTGAAGAATGACGACTCCTGCTACGCTGGCTGTCTCGGCACGCATTATTCTGGTTCCTAAGTTAGCTCTTGCAACGTTAGCAACCTGAAAAGATTCTCTGTCTCGTTGGGACCACCCACCCTCAGGACCGACTAATAGAGTAACATCGGAAGGTTGTGTTTTGAGATCCTGAAGACAAGTTTCTAAGGAACTGCCACCTGCCTCATCCAGTACGATCGTTTGGTTTCCCCTCGGCTGGGATATGAAATCATCCAATTGGGCTAAAGGGTGTAGGCATAGCACCTTAGTGCGTCCACACTGTTTGACACTTTCCAGAATGATCTTCTTCAGGCGTGATTGGTTCTTTTGAAAGCGCCGAGACACGGCGGGCTCGACATGTTCCGAAACGATGGGGACGATCGTGTTGACTCCTAATTCACAAGCCTTTTGTATGACCCATTCCATCTTATCCTTTTTCAGCAGAGCGCAAGCGAGTTGAATGTGCAGAGTGGATTCTCTAGATCCAGGTTGTGCCGACAGTCTTTTGACTCCCCAGTTCTTATTTTTTCTGATCAGCCTACACTGATACCAAGTGCCTTCTTTGAGGGAGAGGCCGAGAAATTCGCTTCCTTCTCTGACGCGTCTGACTCTGGTTAAATGGTTGATCTCGGTCTCGGAGATGGTAGTTGTCCCCGTTTCATCAATTTCGATTATAGCTCTGTAGCTCATTCAGTTTTCGCGCCTCATTAAAAATGATAGCCAGCCATTGAGAGATTTCTCATCTGTGACTTTAAAAGGATAATTCTCCCATGCATCCAGAATCTTGAGCCTTTCGTCTCCCGTGAAGCCGGAAAGAACGATATGGCGTTTTGTCAGACGGGAGAGTTCAGGGACTAGTTGGCAAATCAGGGTACTCGTCAGATTAGCTAAGACCAGATCGAATCCAGGGCGTATCGAGAGGGACGACCCAGTTATAAGAACTGCCTCTTTAACGTCATTAAGTGATAGATTATGCCTGGCCATGTCTATAGCTTGATGATCTAGATCTAGCCCTACAAGAGTGTTAGCAGAGCTCAACTTTGAAGCTGCTATCAGTAAGATGCCACTTCCAGTTCCCAGATCTAGAATAGATTCTGCAGTTCTGGAAGGTTGAGTGAGCAGAGACAATGCTAGCTGCGTTGATTCGTGTGTCCCAGAACCGAAAGCATGCCCTGGCTCAATGGCAATAGGTATAGGGTGGTCTGGGGATGCTGTTTCCCAGCTAGGGTAGATGTAGAAAGTTTCGTTCACTGGAAAACCTGTGAATTCCCTTTTCCATTTTCGGAGGGAGTCCTCTTGTGAAAATCTGAGCAAGGATACTCTGGATTTGTGGGGCGCTATCTCTAGACGTCTGAGATGAAATTTCAACTGTCTCCTGAAGTCACTGATCGGTATCTCAGGTGTGAAATAGGCTACAAACGTGGTCTGGTTACCACTTTGGGTTTCTTCGAATCCGCAGGTCCCAAGGTCCCACAGAATGGAGATCACCGGCTCGTTGTGATTTACATGGGTTGTTAGTTGTAGCCGAAACCAGTTTAAGGGAGGCACTTGTTTATCCGAACATCTCCTTGACCTTCTCAAAAAGAGTGCCACGCTCGTGGATCTCGTCTCCTGAGATTTCCGCAAGATTTCTGAGCAAAGTCTTCTGGTCTTCTGTGAGATGAGCGGGTGTTACTACGTTAACCTTTATAAACTGGTCGCCTTGTCCACCTTCACCGATTTTGGGGACTCCGTGATTACGGAGACGAAAGGTTGTTCCGGTTTGAGTGCCTTCTGGAATCCGGATTTTTTCTTTTCCTGACAAAGTTGGAACGTCCACTTCTGCTCCAAGCGCAGCCTGGCTAAAGGACAAAGGGATCTCGCAATAAATGTGTTGATCTTGTCTCTTGAAGAAGGGATGTTCGTTGACAGACACGACAACGTATAAATCCCCACGTGGTCCGCCTCTACTGCCAGCCTCACCCTCGCCTGTAACTCGGAGTTGTTGTCCATGGTCGATTCCAGCTGGGATCGACAATTCCAAGGTTTTCTCTTTGGGGACCCGCCCAATACCCCTACAGGCGTTGCAAGGGTGCTTTATAACTTTTCCGGTTCCCTGGCATGTAGAGCAGGTCCTTGAAATCGTAAAAAATCCTTGCTGGTAACGAGCTTGGCCATTTCCGCCACATTGGCCGCAAGTTGCTTGACCTGAACCGGCGGCAGCCCCACTTCCAGAACATTCACTGCACGTATCCTGTCTAGGAATCTTGATTTTAGTGTTGAGACCAACCACAGCCTCCTCAAAATCTAATTCGAGGTCGTAGCGCAAATCCTGTCCTCGGCGAGGCCTGTTCCCTTGCCTTTGTCGTCCACCAAAGATATCGCTGAAACCGAACATATCACCCAAGATATCGCCGAAATCTGCGAAAGCATCAGGATTGAAGCCCCCACTCGCCCCCCCCATAGCTGAGTGCCCGAACCGATCGTATTTTGCACGCTGGTTAGCGTCACTGAGGACACTGTAAGCTTCTGCGGCTTCTTTGAAGTTCTCTTCCGACTGTTTGTTCCCCGGGTTCCGGTCGGGATGGTGCTGGACAGCTAAACGCCGATAGGCTTTTTTAAGTTCCGAACTGGAAGCGTCTCGGGGAACACCGAGGGTTTCGTAATAATCTTTTTTGTTCAACGCCCCATTCCTCTTTCATCATCTCGAAGGCACAGACTCGTACTGGACATAAGATAATTAATGGTATTTTGCAAGGTTGCTTAGGATGTTTTGGGGCTGAGGTGGCATTTAGTCCTCACGGCTTGCCACCTTGACTTGGGCAGGGCGCAGCAAGCGGCCTTTTATAGTGTAGCCCTTACGGAAAAGCTCAAGGATCTTCCCGTCAGGATGGTCGTCTGAAATTTCCTGCTGAACCGCTTCGTGAACCTGAGGGTCGAAAGTCTCTCCCAGAGCTGGTATCTCCACTACTTCAAAACGAGAAAGGATGAATTTCTGTTCTTTTAAGAGGAGCTTGAAACCTTCGTGGTAGCTCTCTACGGAAGCATTTGCATCCTCGCCGCTCAGTTTTTCCAGTGCCTGCTCAAAAGAATCGATCACTGAGAGGAGTTCTCGCAACACTGAAATATATGCTGCGTCCCGTAACGTTTCATTTTCCCGGGAAACTCTTTTACGGTAATTTTGAAATTCAGCCTCTTTTCGGAGCCAGCGATCGTGGTAATCGTCGCGCTCTCGACGGAGAATCTCTGCCTCGTTAATCTCTCGGTTGGGATCCTCCAAAGGGTTGGCAGTGGAATGTTCGGGTGTCGTGACTCCGACATCTGAGGGTTCTTCTTCTGTTATTTCATCGCCGCTCATTGTCTGTCTTCCTTGTGAGCTCCTGTTTTTATTAGTTCGCCGCAAAGTCCGGCAACACAATCCACAACGCTGATGGTTCGTGCATATTCCATTCGCCGAGGCCCCAGAACTCCTAACATGCCACGCAGAGAACCACAATGGTATGAGGACGAGATCAGGCTGAAATCACGACCTCCTGGAAAATGATCTTCCAATCCTATAGTCACTCGCGTCCCGGAACTCTCGTTGTCTATACATGCATTTACTATTTTAACGAGACGATTCTTTCTTTCAAAAGCTTGAAAGAGTACTGTCAGTTGGTCTAAATCAAATTCTCCTGGATGCTCGATCACACTTGTTGTGCCTCCTAGGTACACGTCAGATTCATCTGTGATTTCATCCGATGTTTGAATGAGGCCGGCTGAGCCCAGAGCGATAATTCGTTGTAGCATCAAATCATAGCGAGCTTTATCCTCTGATATTCGTTGTAGCAAGTTGCGACGGATCTCTGCAAGGGTCTGACTAGCATATCGAGATGAAATGTACTCAGCTGCATCATCCAATTGACTTTGACTGAAATTTTCTTGCGGTCTGACTAGACGTTTCTGCACCATCCCGTCTGTGGATACTAAGATGGCCATGACCCGCCCACGGGCGAGTTTCACAAATTCAATCCTCTTGAGGGAAGCTAAAGACATGGTTGGTGCGACTACTATCCCAACGTGGTCGGATAAGCTAGACAATATTTGACAAGCTCGGTCCAACATGCCGCCAGGATTGGCCTCAGCTTTCAAACTGGTGCGAATCCAATCGACGTCTATTCCGGAGAGGTGGCGGAGGCGAATCAAGGAATTGACGAAGAGCGAATAACCCTTCGCTGTGGGTAGCCTTCCGGCAGAAGTGTGAGGTTGTGATACGAACCCACGATTTTCAAGGTTGGCAACTGCACTGCGGATTGTCGCTGGGCTTAGCCTTTCTCTGTTTAGCTTTGCGAGTCGGTTTGACCCGACAGGTTTACCAGTCCGAATGAAATCTTTGATGAGATCACGGAGAATATATTGTTGTCGGGTTGTTAGTGGTGCACCCTTTTTCATACGAGAAAAACGTCGATAGCAGACTCAGTCTTGAAAATCCCTTATAGCATAAGGATCTACAACCTTGCAATCTACCAAGTGTTTGCCCATGGCTGTCTAGGCCATGAATATTCCGGTATAGTCTTGGTCATCTTGGTATCTAGGGAGAAGCCAATTCAATGCACCGGAGCTGGTATCGACGTTTTCTACTGAGTCTGGCAATTATTTTTAAAGGACCATTTCTTTTTAGTCAGGCGAGTATTTCTGTTGATGAGATGGCCCTGCAGGCCCTTGAAAATAATATCCAACAGCTTCTTGCCGAAAATAATACGCCCGGAGGGGTCATTACCCTGATCGGTAGGGAGGGCCCAATTTGGTCTACTGCCATTGGAGTAGCTGATGTAAAAGAGCACCTTCCTATCACAACTGCGACCCCATTTCGGATGGGATCTATTTCCGAGATTTTTGTTTCTCTTTCCGTTCTGAAACTTGTGGAAGAAGGAAAACTTCTCCTTGATCAACCTGTGGTAGATCTTGTTCCCGAGATCGAATTTGGAAACCCTTGGAGAAAAACCGATCCTGTGCGGCTAGTACACCTATTGGAGCACACCGCGGGTTTTGACGATATTCGTTTTAGGGAGTCCGCTTGGGCTGCATTAAGTCCAGTTGGGCTTCGTGAAGCACTGGAATATAGTTCCGCATCACGAATCTCGCAGTGGCCTCCGGGGCAGTACTTTTCGCATAGCGGATCGGGCCCTACGATTGCTGCCTATATAGTCGAGAAAGTAACAGGAGAGGGGTATGAGCCTTGGCTTACAAATGGCTTATTGAAACAACTTGGGATGCAAGAAGTAATCTTCGATACAAGCTCCGGATTGGCCACTGGGTATTCGAATGGATCCCCAGTACGACGTAGCAGTCCCCTTATGCGTCCTTCTGGTGCCATCATTGCTTCCGTCCGTGAGATGGGCCATTTGATCGAGATGTTTTTGAATAAGGGGCACTTTCGCGGCCGGAAAATTTTATCGGAAAAATCCATTCAGCGCATGGAAAATCCCAGTCCGACGAGGAGGGCGGGGGCGGGGATTCCAATTGCACCAGGTCTGGGTATCTTTTCTACCAGTTACCGTGGCTTGCTCTGGAGGGGACATAGTGGTGTGGCTGATGGGACTCAATCCTTGATTCGATACGTGCCAGCACTAGGGAAAGGTTTTGTTGTTGCTGTCAATTCGGATTCGGTGGAGGTGATGAGAAAAGTAGCTGGATTATTGGAAGAGTATCTATTGGTCGGAGTGTCATTGCCTCAGCCTGCGCCGTCTCAAATACCAGCTTGGAGAATTGCTGGATTGACTGGGTACTATCGACCTTTGACTCCTCGGAGTAATTTAGAGGGGGCTCTATTGGATTTCTTTGGTTTGATTTATTTGCAGCTGGAAGACAATCGGCTAAAGGTGAATGGATTTAATACTGGAACATTTCTGATACCAGTGACCGACCGAAGATTCCGTGGCCCAGAGGATTTGATACCCACGGCTAAGTTCCAAAGGGATGAAGATAAAATTATCTTGGAAAGTTTTGGCCGAGATCTTAATGGGAATTATCAAGCAGTGACCTGGTGGAGAGTGTGGATAGAAAGGCTAGGAATTATTGCTGTTCTGGGGTTTCTGCTAGCTATTTTTGTCCATGGTTCGATCTGGTGTGTTTGGCGCCTCTTGAAGAAAAGGGCTCTATGGAATTCAATCCAGGCTCGTTCGATTGCATTTCCTTTTATAGCGAGTAAGTGGTTTTTCGTTGGTCTTGTATTGACCTGTATGGGGTTGCAGGATCCAGTTCATAGATTAGGGTTGTTAACAATTTATTCCGGCGGACTTTTTTTAGCCTCGATCTTTTTCACCTTTTTGGCTCTCCTCAGTATTTTGCAGGCTTTTGGAAGTGTTGTGTGGTTGAAAGGTGGGCGGCTTCTAAAGGTCTATAGCATGACAACTTCACTTGCGGCGATGGTTGTTGTTGTATTTCTCTTGAAGTATGAGCTCATAGGTTTGCGGACCTGGGCTTTCTAAATCCACCGTTTCATGATCGTTTCCCAGAATACTTGCGCTATCTCAATCTCGATTTGGTCAAGATCAGAGTGTTGAGGAAGTGCTTCATTCAAAGTAATAGCGGCGGCTTTGAGATGAAGCACATTCAATTTCAGTGCACTGGCCGCTGTTTCGTAGTCAAAGCAAATCGGAATTGACCCATGCTGTAGAAAGCTGCGTTGTAAAATTCTTTGGGCACTCCCCACCAGCTTACGTCCTCTAAACACGAGCTCGTAACGGGAAGGAGAAGTGAAGCAGGCTTCGGGGGTATAACTCTTTCTGAAGGTTCTGGGGGTAACCTTTTCCATAGTAGTGGTAATCCCAAGTCGCTGTAGTCCATGCTGTAGTGTTTTTGCTATAACCCGGTAAGTTTCCGAGATTTTTCCCACAGGGAAAAGGCGGTCATCGTTAGATACTATTGCGTAGGTGAGTTCTCTGTCATGATATACGGCCCGTCCCCCGGTTGGACGGTGGGCCCAACTGATTCCATGACTGGTACAGAAGGCTTCATCAAGGGCTGAAGAAGGATCTTGATTACGACCCAAAGTGATAGAGGGATTCTCCCAACCATAAAGTCGTATACAGGTGAATAGGGATTTGGAATTTTCTGCGTGTACCAGTAAGTCTTTATCGGTTTCCATGTTGAATTGGGCGGCCCGGCAACCGTCCATTCTGATCTGAATTTCAACTGAAGTAGATTCTGGCATCAGATGCTAGCACTGTTGTGAATACAGTATTCCTCTGGTGGGGAAGACTATAAAAGGAGCGAAACCTATAAGGACTTCCTTAACGGCAAGAGTCTACGATTTGTAAAAGTTCTCTAAAACCAATCTTTCTAACTTGAAGGTTGATTCCTCAGGGTTTTCTGAAGGACGTATATCTAATCTGTTTCTGTCCAGCAAAACTGACGACCCGTAGTACCACCCCAGAGCCAGATGGGAGCGAGAGGATAGCTTCTCTGAAAGCGGTTGCTGTCGAAACTCCATTCCCGTTTACGTGTGTAATAACATCACCGGGCCTGAGATTGGCGTCGTCGGCTAGGCTGGTAGGAGTTACGTCTAGTACCAACATCCCAGCTTCATCATCGAATCCCAGTCGCTGATGATCCCGGGGAGAGACCGGGCGCACTTCGATCCCGATTTCCTTTTTGCGGTCACGTTCAGGTGTTTTATCCAGTGAGATTCCTTCGTCAGACTCCTGTTGCTGCTGTTCTAGTGTTCGCTCCACGAGGGTTACCTTCAGACGCTTCACCTCACCCTTACGTACGATCACAAGTGGGACCACTTGGTCAGGGGGTGTACTAGCAACTGCAGTACGAAGATCCCAGGAGTTTTCCACTTCCTGGCCGTTGAAAGAGACGATCACATCTTCTTTTCGAATTCCAGCCAGGTAGGCTGGCCCAGTTTCAGATGGATTCCCCTTCTCATCAATTAGTTCTGTTATCAGTACCCCATCATTGTCTTTAATGCCATCAGGGTCCTGGCCGGATACCCCGAAAAACTGTGCCATTTCAGGAGTGAGATCTCCAAGGTTCATTGAAATCCCGATGAAACCTCTTTCAATCTTACCTGTGGTGACTAACTGGTTGTAAGAGTTAACGAAGACAGTCGACGGGATGGCAAATCCCACACCATTCGATCCACCACTCCGTGTCTGGATGAAGGAGTTGATGCCCACCACTTCCCCTTGCATGTTAACTAGAGGTCCACCGCTGTTGCCAGGATTGATAGCCGCGTCGGTTTGAATATAGTCGCCGAAACTGCGGGTTCCCGCCACATTACGGCCCGTAGCTGAGACGATCCCGGAAGTAACGGTTTTTTCAAGGCTGAAGGGACTTCCGAATGCTAATACCCAGTCACCCACTTCTAGATCCGTAGAGTCACCTACTTGTGCGAAAGGTAGTGGTTCATCTGCATCTACTTTGAGGACGGCCAGGTCCGACTGTGGATCCTGCCCAAT
>CAYXBG010000011.1:17355-36124 GCA_964463145.1 uncultured Acidobacteriota bacterium | reverse complement strand
ACTGGAAAAGGGTACGACAGTCTAACGCTACCATCACAAGTCTGTTAGGGACCATGGCCCACATTCTCCACGAAAAGAGGTTGCCTCAGGATGATGACAAGGTTCACGCAGTAAGAAAGTTTTTCTGTCCAGGAATCCAGGGTCACCTGCAATCTAGTTTTGAGCAGCGTTTCGGAGCGAGTGTAGTCAATGCATATGGAATGACTGAACTCAACTGTGTGACTTCAACATCCTTCTCTTCGAAGACACCCCCGGGTTCTATGGGGAAGACGTTAGATGAGTTCGAAGTTGAAATTTTGAGCAGTTCTGATCAGCCAGTACCGGCCGGCCGACCAGGTGAGATGGTTGTACGTCCGCGTTATCCCCTGAGTGTAATGTCGGGTTATTTTCGGATGCCAGAAGAGACAAAAGCAGCCTGGAAGGGAGGCTGGTTCCGCACAGGCGATAGAGCATATCGAGATTCGGAGGGGAACTTATTTTTTGTCGATCGAACTAAGGATTGCATTCGGAGAAGGGGTGAAAATGTCTCGAGTTTCGAGGTCGAACAGGTGGTAAATGATTATAGCCCGGTCCTAGAATGTGCTGCCTATGCTGTTCCATCTGAGTTAGGCGAAGACGATGTCATGGTGAGCGTAGTTATTCGACCCGGAATGGTGATAGATTTTTCACAGCTCATCGATTGGTGTAGACCTAGACTCGCTGATTTTGCCCTGCCACGCTATGTTGCAGTCGTGGAGTCATTACCCAAGACACCTCTTGGAAGGGTCCGCAAGTTCGAACTCAGAGAGCGGGGTGTGACCGAATTGTGCTGGGATAGAGAGAGCTTACTCAAAAGGGAAACCTGAAGATTAAATCCAGGGACATTACACATATTGCCCGAATATGGACAAGGAGGAAGAGATGTTCAGAAATTTCGATAAAATTGAGTCCTCTACTAAAAGGATGGGATTTCGAGATCCGCATCGAAGAGGTTTCCTAGGGTCTCTTTTTGGGGGTGCGGCAGCTCTAAGCGTGGCGGATAATTTGCCTGCAAGGGAATCTCATTCAGTAATTGAGGATTTCTCCCGAGGGATGCATGTAGTGATAACAGGTTCGGGGTCAGCACTCATAGACCCTTATCGAGGCAATGCGAGTCAGGCGGTGATTGTAGATGGCCAGATTATCCAGTTTGACTGTGGAAGGAAGGCTATGGACAATCTGGCCTTAGTTGGAATTAACCCGGTGGATGTCGACTTTCTTTTCTTTACGCATCTTCATTTTGACCACATTGCCACATATGACTACTTTGTGATTTCCAGTTGGATTGCAGGTCGAAGCGAGCCCTTTAAGGTCTTTGGGCCGAGAGGAACTCAAGAAATGTCGGAAAGTGCTATCTTCGGAATGCACAAGGTGGACCTCAAATTCATACGTCATCTGATTAGATCCTGGCCAGACGAGGGTACACAGCCACCAGTTGATCAGCCGCCAGTAGATGTGCGGGATTGTGATGCAGGATTGATTGTTGAGAACGACCGTTTCAGGGTGACTGCGATCGAGACCCCTCATTATCGATCGATGGGGGTGAGGAGTCTGGGCTACCGAGTTGATTGTGATTGGGGTTCCGTAGTGATCAGCGGTGATACGGCTCCATCATCTGAATTGACTGAACTGGCTCGCGGAGCAGATCTGCTCATCCATGAATGTGTTATCCCAGATCTGAATATGACAAAAGGGGGCAAGTTCAACGCAACCGATGAGGAGAAGGGTCGACCAGAAGGGCATACCAGCCCAGCCCAGCTAGGGGCAATAGCTGAAAAGGCAGGAGTTGGAAAACTGGTAGCGACACATCTCCCTCCTTACACTAGCTCAGCGGGAGCTGTTGCCATGTCCCACAAGTACTATGGCCCGAGGCGTGGCCCCGAAATTTGGGATGAGTTCTTGGCTTCTATGCGAAGGCATTATAGTGGCCCAGTAATCCTGGCCTCAGATGGCCTTGTCCTTAGAATTGGAGCTTAGTAAGTGGAACCGTCTGGATAACACTCCAGTGTGAAGCAAGCTAGAGGTTTTGTGGTCACAAGGTAAATGCGACTGTATTTCGTAACCCTCAACGCTGAAGGCCATTGTCCAAATTCAAGCCAGACTTTTGATACTTTACTGCCACTCTTCTACAAGTCTTTTCGCGTAGTCATGGCCATCCTTCTTTCCCTCCCAGCGTGCCATTGCATAGAGCAGAGTACCGATCAAAACCCATGCGATGATCAAGCGTGTTGCGGATGTATTTCCTATGAATAGTTGTCTTGAAAACCAGATGATAGAAGCCATCGAAAAAAGTCCAGTGAGGACAATAAGAGCAGGGCTAAATTTTGTTTTGGCTTTTGAATAAAGGGTGGGCCTGATGAACGGAAGTGCAATGACTGCTGCTCCATGGATTACATATAGGATAAACACTCCCTGTAAGGCAACGCTAAGCATGTAATCGATAGTTCCCGTCCAGATGAGGGTAACGGAGATAATAAAACTAATTATCAAGCTAACGTGCGGAGTTCGAAATCGCTGACTGATGGCAGTTAAATTTAAAACCACTGATAGGCATGAAAAGACCATGGCCAAAATACGCAGGAATCCTCTGGCCTGCCCATTTGATGAGTAGTCACTTCGATTTTTGAGCGCAGATGCGGCAGAGTGGAGGAATTTGAATTCTGGGAGAATTCGGTCTTCAGCAAAAACCAGAAGAATCCGAGAGGGCACCAGGATTGAACCGTTGATGGAGGTGGTAAAAGCCATCAGAGCCCCGATTGCTACGATGGTAGGCCCTCCAAAAGGCAGATAAACACTGGCCACATCGGCCATGGCTGTTTCCGAAGCCGCCAGCTCTTTAAAGGGGACTACTCCAAAAGCCACAAAAGCCATAAGGACATAGATAAAAACGGAGATACAAATGCCTCTAAAAAATACTGTAGGTAGTGACGATCTAGGATCTTTTGTCTCGCCTGCAGTTTGGGCGAGAGTTTCAAAGCCAGCATAGCCGAAGAACAGTGTTGCCATGGCAGTTAGGAGGCCATCCCATCCATACGGGAGTAAGGGTGAGTAATGTTCGAGTTCTACTGCAAAAAGACCGGGAATGATCAATATGGTCAGGGATACTAGGAGTATGCTGGTCATGACCGTCTGTAGCCACCCGTAGTAGCGGATACCTACTATACTGACGCTGTACAGAACCGTGAGACAGAGTGTGGCTGCCATGGCTTGGTTGATATCGGGGAAAAAGAAAGTCATATACTCTCCAAAGGCCATAGCCAGAACGGCTAGGGCCCCCAGGAACCCTATTAGTTTCATCCACATGGCGATGTAACCGATGTAGTAGGACCCGAAGGTGCGAGAGATATGTATATAGGCACCGCCTGGACGGACACCCAGTGGCGTACTTAGGAAAACCATATATGCCACTGAAGTGGCCAACAGTATAGGGCCCATTAGTAGATAGGCTAGGAACACGGATGGCCCGGCTTCGGATCCAGCACGCGCTGTTACAACAAAAGCACCTGCTCCTATAAAAATACCTATTAATGTTGCGTAACTTTGAAGCCTTCCTAAGTCACGCCTTAATCCTGGGCCGTGCTGATCAGAAACCAGATTGGAAGAGCTAGGAGCTGATTCATCCATAAGGATTTACTCCAGTAAATTTTCAGTCATTACATGGACGCAGTTTCGAGAAGATTTTATCCGAGTCAACTCTTTTCTCCGATCTCAAAAACCATTGCGTCCTCTCCTATTACAATCGGTCCATCATACTGGGAAGCTGTATCGCTTAGGATTTTGGACCAAATCTGAGGCCCTTGTCTGGGGCCATAATACATGGACGCCATCTCAACCGCTTTAGGGACGCTGTCGTAGGGGCCGAGGTGTGTTAATACAACTTTTCGCGCACCTGCGAGCTGAGCCGTTCGGCCTACATCTGTAGGTCCACTATGTCCTGTCCAGGCAGGTGCCCTCTGAGCAATGATTTCATCCAAAAAAGTAGCTTCGTGAACTAGTAGGTCTACATCTTTAGCAAGTTCCACAATCGCGTCGCAAGGAACGGTATCACCGCTTAGAGCCACCGTTCCGTAGTCTGACTCGACACGAAATCCCCATGACGAATGTTCAAAACCGAGTAAATTAAGGTGTTGAACTTCTAGAGCGATCACTCGATAGCTGTCTGTTTCTAATACTACTCCCTCTTGCAGCCCATGGATTTTGACGTCCGGAACAGGTTTTGGACGCTCTGTGATGTGGTCCGGTAGGCTCTCAACAAATACTCGCACAAACTCAACATCGACCGCGTGGGCTTTTAGAAAAGCGTCATGCATTTCTTGAGTTCCTGGAGGTCCGTAGACGTTTAATGTGTTGTCTTTTCCGCTGTTCCACGTGGTCATGAGAAGGTAGTTGTAGTCGACCATGTGGTCCCAGTGGAGGTGTGTTAAGAAAAGTGTATCTACATCTATTGGATTTATGCCGGCTAGTGTGAGGTTTACCGTAGCGCGCTCACCACAATCGAATAACAATACTTCTCCGTCTATTACCACTGCTTGACTGGGATTCGCTCGCACTGGGTCAGGAAGAGCCGACCCCGACCCCACTATGACTACCTGCATTCCTGATTTGAATTTCATGACAACTCCTCCATGCGTATAGCAAACTAAATTCCAGGAGTTCGATTCGCTACTCTTAACTCTTTCACTTTAATTCAGGACAGGGCACTCTGAATATCACAGATGCAGACCCCTTCATTCTAATACCTTACCATTAACGCTTTTCAATCTTGCATCATAGAAAGGGATATTTAATGATCGGGACAGGAGGATTATGATGGCAATTGATCGATCGAAGTACTTCACACATCAGCATGCAGGGGAGTTTCACATCGACTGGGTCTCATTCTATGACCAGTTGGATGCTGCAACGGCTCGAGCCCGTCAGGATCTTATTACAAGATTGGACCTTTCCTATGGAGCGGCCGAAAAACAGAAGCTTGATGTGTATCGTAGCGAAGGAGAAACTGAGTCTTCTGCTGTTTTTATCTTTGTTCACGGAGGGGGATTTATTGAGGGGGATCGAGCCCACTATGGAGGAGTGGCTTTGCCATTCTCAAGGCACGGTATTGTAA
Organism: uncultured Acidobacteriota bacterium; assembly: GCA_964463145.1. GTDB lineage: Bacteria > Acidobacteriota > UBA6911 > RPQK01 > CBDAPI01 > CAYXBG01. The sequence goes on along the minus strand of CAYXBG010000011.1, from coordinate 30,999 downwards.
CGGTAGTACCGAGCTACCGTCTTGCTCCCGAGTCTCACTACCCGGATCAACCTGAAGATATCAAGGATGTGGTGGAGTGGGTATATAAGAACATTAGCTCTCTAGGGGGAGATCCTCAGCGGATCTACTTAGGAGGCCATTCAGCAGGAGGAATCCTGACAGTGGATTTAACTGTTAGGATTGAGTGGCTCGAGGAGCGCGGACTGCCGCAAGATTTGATCAAGGGGAGTGTGCCCATAAGTGGTCCTTATGATGCGGCTGATCCGGCCATTGGTAGTTACCTGGCTCAACCAGAGGACAGACATGCTGCAAGTCCGCTGCACCATGTACGGAATGCACCTCCCTGGACCCTGGTAGCTATTGGATCCAAAGAGGATCATTGGATGGGAGAAAACCAGGAGATAACCCGACTGATTCAAGGTCTTGGTAGAGAGGCCGAACTGTTAGTACTGGATGACATGGATCACGATGAAACAGCGTTGACTCTATGCGAAGAAGAGGGGGAATTGTTTCAGGCAATCTTGCGGAGGATGAGCTAGAAGAACAATTTCTGGATTTCTTTGAAAGTGGTCTTCCTGAAGCCAGTTAAAGGCCCGAAATTTGATTGGGGAACTGCCTTCTATCCAGTATTTTCCGGAGGCAGTCAGTCTGAGGTTTTAGAGAAATGTGCAGGCCAAAAAATGCGCATCAACAGGACGTATGATAGGCCTGTAGAGAGAAATGAGGCTACAGTAGGGAGCGCTTCTGCGGAAACAAATAGGCGGACGCCTAGGCCTATTGCCATGGCGGCCAATGCCACCCAATTGAGACCGCCTTTAAAGCGGTACCTTCCGTTGTCTTTGTAGAGTTCTGGTATATGGATTTGCCTTTTCCGAACCACGAAATAATCTGCGATTAGGACCCCACCCAGGGGGGCGAAAACTACTCCCAGTGCGATAAGCCATTGAAGGAAATGATTAGTTAGACGAAAACAAGCAGCGATTGTGCCGACTGTTCCTAACAAAAGTGTCAGTTGCCACCGGGGCCAAGCAGGAAAAAGGTTTGTTAGGGCCAGGCCTCCGGAATAAAGGTTCTTGTCATTGGTTGTCCAAGTAGCCAGGATTATGAGGACGAGTGCCCCTACTCCAAGACCCAATGTCTGAACCCCTTGCACTGGGTTCCAGTTGCCACTGGTGAGTGCCGAAAGAGCTCCCAGGGCAGTGATTGTTGCTGCGACAGGAGTAACACCGACAACAACTCCCCCCCAGAGGGATCGATGTTTGCGGGCATAACGGGATATGTCAGAAGCGGACAGAGAACCTGCTAGTTGTCCGGATATTATTATGTTCAGGGCTTGCATAAAGGTAATACTTCCATCACCGTCGCGGGAAATAAGCTCAAATACAGGGAAATTCTTTGTTATCTCTACAATTAGTAGAATGGCCAGAACAATCAGAGCTGGTACCGAGAAAGCTGCTAATCTTCGCATCCAACCAAAGCCCATAACGGCAAAGTAGATGTTGGTTGCTCCCATGGCAAAGATAGTGAGTAGAGGGTAAGAGGTGTCGGTGAAGTAGAGTAGGAGTCCGTCGGCAGCCATAGCTGCCAGTTCGGTTTGTACAGCGAACCAGCCTGCTAGGGTTATCGCCAGCACAACAGAGGGTATCCATGTTCCTATTGGATAACCCAGAGGAGCACGGGTTATGACCGATGCAGGGAGTCCCTGATCTACCCCTGCGTATCCGGATAGGCAGGTTAGTGAAAATCCGATAGCATTTCCAAGAAGCGAGCATAGGACAATTTGCCAGAAGGACATCCCGGGAACAAAAGAGCCTCCCATCAACATCATCGGCAGGCAAATATTGACTCCAGCGTACATAGCGAAGAGACCAAACCAACCCTGTGTTCTGTCAGCACTTGGTACGGCATCGATTCCGTGAGATTCAACTTCTAGCGGCATTGTTAATCCTTAGTGTGTTGTAACAAAAAATACAGATTTCCTAGTGGGCTCTTTTAGTAGATTCCTTTGTCCTTCAAGCTTTCGATGCCTAATTCACGCAATTTAAATTTTTGGATTTTACCTGTAACTGTAGTCGGGTAGGAATCGACGAAAAAAATGTGAACAGGTATCTTGAAGTGTGAGATTTTACCTTTGCAGAAACTTGTCACTTCTTCTCCTGTTAAGTGATGGTCAGGCTTGAGTTGGATCCAAGCGGAAAGTTCCTCTCCATATTTCCGGTCAGGTAATCCAACAACCTGGACATCGACTATAGCAGGATGTGTAAATAGAAATTCCTCAATCTCCCTAGGATATATGTTTTCTCCTCCGCGGATCACCAGGTCTTTAATTCGTCCTGTTATTCGGTAAAAGCCGTCGCGACAGTCCGCTAAATCGCCAGTGTGGAGCCATCCGTCGGGTGTGATGGCTTCGGCTGTATCTTCGGCTCTTCGGTAGTATCCTTTCATGACGCAATGCCCTCGAACCATGAGTTCGCCAATTTCACCAGGAGCAGTGGTATCTTCAGTTCCTGGAATTACTGTCTTCACTTCAAGTCCTGTCATTGGTTTGCCAACCGTGCCAACCCGGATTTCCAGAGGATCTGTAGTGCGGGTTTGTGTGATTACGGGGGAGGCTTCTGTAAGGCCATAGGCGATTGTAATCTCATGGGCACCCATGTCCTGAACTACTCTCCGCATGACTTCGATAGGACACGGGCTTCCCGCCATGATTCCTGTTCGCAGAGATGAAAGATCATAATCTTGGAATTCAGAGTGTTCTAGCTGGGCGATGAACATCGTGGGAACACCATAGATTGCCGTACAGTGTTCGTCTTGAATCGCCCCGAGAGTATCTGTCGCAGTGAAGACCTCGGCTGGGATTATCATAGATGCACCATGGGTCACACAAAGAAGTGTGCCCAGTACACATCCGAAGCAGTGGTAAAAGGGCACGGGGATACAAATTCGATCGAGGTGAGTCGTGCGCATACGCTTTCCGACATAATAGGCATTCATCAGCAGGTTGCGATGGGTTAGTTGTACTCCTTTAGGAAAACCAGTCGTACCCGATGTGTACTGGAGGTTGACCACTGCCTGGTTGGTGACATCTGCACTGATATCTTTCAGAGATCGGGGGGGGATTTCAGAGGCCATTTCGCGCATTTGATCCCACGACATTACAGCCGAAAATGCAGTTTTTCCAAGTCCGATGACTCGACGTAGTTTTGGGAACTTTTCAGTGTTTAATTTCCCAGGAGAGACTTTGGTTACCTGAGGGCACACTTCTTCCAGGATTTCGAAGTATTTACTGTCTTTGAACTGATCTGCAAGGATGAGGGTGCTGATATTTGCCTGTTGCAGGATGTATTCCAACTCGTGAGTCCTATAGGCTGGATTAATATTCACCAATGCCGCCCCTATTTGGGCTGTAGCAAACTGACTGATCACCCACTCAGGCCGGTTGGTAGACCAAATCCCTACGTGCTCCCCAGGTTTAACACCCAAGGCCAGAAGGGCTCGGCTTACGAGAAGGACTTCCTCGTGTAGCTCTTGGTAACTTATTCGATAGTTCAGAGATGGAAAAATAAGAGCTTCCTGCGATCCGTATTTCAGAGCTGTGGTCTCTAAAACTTGAGAGAATGTTAGATTCTCAATCCAGGTTGTTTGTTCAGTAATCATAGGATTCCTCAAGGATACTAGGAGCTAATTCTATAGTCCAAGTCGAGAGGATTTAGACAAAAGCTAAGTCTGGATTTATATTGATTTCGCAAGCTATGTCTTTTCTTGTGTCTTGACTTGTTGGCCCGCCTCGTATATTTCTCGAAAGGAATTTTCCCCCAATTTGAAATGAGGTGCGGCAATGTGTGCTCGTTCGATTAACCTAAAGCCACGAACCGATCTTATGGATATCACCCCTGAAAACAGTGCAGTGTTAGTGATTGACATGAGCTGTGATTTCCTAGCTCCAAATATCTCAGAGAAATGGGGTAAGGGTAGTGATTTTCCAGGTGGCCGTGAGGCTGCTGACCGTGTGGCTGTTTTGTTGAAGCGTTGTCGGGAATTGAATCTTCCCGTCATTTATATTAACCACGTACATACACCAGGGGCCTGCGACATGGGGACTTTAGGTGATCGATTTCCAGCGATCCGAGACGGAGAAATCCTTAAGTCTGGGAGTCCTGGGGTTGAGATGTGGGAGGCGGTTGTTCCCCAACAAGGTGATCTTATCGTCAATAAAATCCGTCAGTCGGGTTTCCCATACACTCGCCTGGAGGCTGTGTTGACCGAGTTGGGTGTATCCAACTTAATTGTGTCGGGAGTCTCAGTAGGAGCCTGTGTGGAATGTACTGCGAGAGATGGAGTAGCAAAGGATTTTAATGTTGTAATGTTGAGTGACGGGACTGCTGGGTCAGCCCTACCTGATCTGGGATGGGGAGTGGTCGACCCTGAACTATTGCAGAAGGTTTTTCTCACCAACTGGGCCTACCATTTTGGTCGGGTGGCCACGGTTCAACAGCTCCTAGATGGTCCTTTGGCAGTGGGTGATTCGGCAACAGCTTGAGATTGTTGAGCGGGTTGACTCCAAGAAATAACGAATCCGGTATGAGAGTGAAAATCCTGGGCGCAGGATCGGCGTTGCCAGATCCTGTTAGAGGTAATCCCAGTCAGGCCGTTCTTGTAGACGATGAGGCGCTGCTTTTCGATTGTGGGGAACGCACCACCGTAAATCTTGTGTCAGCCGGGATCAACCCGCTCGACATCAATCACCTGTTTCTGACCCATCTTCATTGGGATCATATTGTTGATCTGAACTACCTGTTGATGACTACCTGGTACTGTGGGAGGTCGAAAGCTCTTAACATCTATGGTCCTCCGGGCACTCGGGAAATGACCGATGCAATGCTGGAGGCCCACGCCATGGATTTAAGATCTCGAAAAGCATTGAATGATAGCCTCAAGGGTGCTCAGGTCGAAGAGTGTTTTCAGGCAGGACCGGTTTTTGATATCAAGCGGCTCGAGTCTGGAGTAGTTTTGGATACGGAAAGTTACACAGTCAAGGCTGCTTTGGTAAGGCATATAGATCTTTTGGGTTTCCAGCGTTCCTGTTGGGGGTTTCGGGTGGAATCTGAATATGGCACAGTTGCTCTTAGTGGAGATACGGAGCCATGTCAGGAAATTGTTGATCTGGCTCAAGGTGTAGATCTGCTTATTTATGAATGCACATTTCTTGACGACACAATAGCGTCTCGCGAAATGCGCGGGCATAGTGGCCCTAGTGGAGCAGGTAGAGTTGCTCATGCCGCTGGGGTCAAGAAGTTAGTCCTGAACCATCTCGGCCCTTTTGATAGTTCTGCGGCAGCAGTCGAAATGGCATCAATGTATTATGGGGACCGACGCGGTCCGGAGGTATGGTCGGAGATCATTAGGGAGACGGCACGCTTCTATGATGGGCCAATTGTTTTGGGAGAGGATGCCATGGAGATAGAGGTTGGCTGTAGTCCTAGAGAGACTTCGGGCTGAATTAATAGGATGCTTGAGGGAATGAGTTAGATGAGTAGCCAATTGGAGGGTAAAGTAGCGATTGTCACCGGTGCAGCACGTGGTCTTGGGGCGGAGTTGGCAAAGGTGCTTTCGGCTGAAGGTATGCGTGTCGCTATGTTGGATATGCGGAGCTCCGATCTTGAGCAGCAGGCCGGAGAATTGACAACGACTGGAGGTGAGGTTTTACCTTTGGTAGTTGATCTAGCTGATGAAAGACAGGTTATTGCAGCCGTAGAACGAGTGCAGGAGAATTGGGGACGGATCGATGCCCTCATTGGCAATGCAGGTATACGTGTAGTTGCCCCTGTTTGGGAAATGTCTGTTCAGGACTGGGACCGGGTACAGGATGCGAACCTTAGAGGGCAATTTTTCTGTGCTCGTGAAGTTTTGAAACAAGGAATGCTCGAGCAGGGAGAAGGGACTTTAGTTTTCATTTCCTCTATGGCCGGCATCCGAAGTGTTCCTGGAGGTTGTGCCTACTCTTCATCCAAGTGGGGAGTTCGTGGTTTTGCAGCCTCGGTGGCGCAAGACCTCAAATCGACTCGCATCTGTGTTACGACTATATTGCCTGGTATGGTATTGACTCCAATGGCAAGGGAGTCGGAAGTATGGGATCTGGGGTTACAGTGGTTAGACCCTAGTGTCGTTGCGGATACTGTACTGTTTTCTCTTCAAAAAGATCCTGACACAATCGTTCCTGAAGTGATTGTTAAGCATCGGGCACAGCTCTAATCTCTATGAGACAACAAGTTTCAGCCAGTGACTCCTATCGGTGGGTAATTCTATCTTTGATATTACTGACGAATATTAGTTCAGCTGTAATTCAATTGTCTGGAGCGCCGGTTCAACTAACGATAGCTTCTGAAATGGGTTTGAATGCTGCCCAGATCGCGACTTGGATCAATCTTCCTCTTCTGGCGATCGCTCTTTTTTCCATCCCCGCAGGCGTAGGGATAGACTATTTTGGCGCCCGTAAGGGGCTGGCTGTAGGTCTGATTTTGATGGCCATCTTCGGATTGGCTAGGGGATGGGCGCCTAGTTTTTCTTTTTTATGCGTGGTGACTTTTCTCTTTGGCATTGGGCAAGCTTTGATGCTAAGTGGTATGCCCAAGGCTGTAATTGAATGGTTCCCGCCTTCACAAATAGGGCGGGCTATAGGGATTTATACATCAGGAGCCGCCATAGGAACTATAGCGGTATTTTTAATTGCACCTGCGCTCTTTTTAAATAATTGGCGAGGGCTTTTCTTGACTGCTGGCAGTCTCGCCAGTATAGCCTGTCTTGCTTGGCTGATCTTGGGTCGATCGAGAGTCTATCCGTCGGCTACCACTAGCAGGACAGGATTGAGAAATATGGGAAGTACCCTATTAAGAGTCGCTTCTCAAAAGGATGTATTAATACTGGTTGGTATCTGTGCGTGTACTCAGGTAGGGATGTTTTCGTGGTTTGCCTTTGGGTTTCCTTTTCTAGTGCTCGTCAAAGGAGCTACTGAGCAGACTGCCGGTGCGGTCGTATCTGTCACTATGGTGGGGTTTCTGATAGGAGCCCTGGTGGTAGCACCGCTTTCTGACAAAATAGGCCGGCGCCGTCCCTTTTTCTTTTCCGGAGGGTTCCTTTCAGGATTTCTTCTGTTGTTGATCTATTTTCTTCCTCTCGGTTTTCTGCTCTGGGGAGCTGTCTTCCTAATCGGATGTTCTCTGGGGGTATTACAGGTACTCCTATTTGCAATACCTTTGGAATTGGAGGGGGTTTCCGAGGAAGAGATCGGAGCCTGTGAAGGTCTGATCATTTCATTGGGTTTCCTAGCCGGTATACTTGCGTCCCCTATTCTAGGCAGAGTATTGGGGGACTTCAAAACTACCATCGCGAGTGATTTTTTATTAGTTTTGGGATTGCTAGGAGGTGTCATGTTGGTTGGAGCAGTCTTGGCAATTCTTCTGGGAGAGACTGGATGGAAAAACTCTAGTTCAGCTATGAACCAGCTCGGAGATCCTTAATCCTTGGTGAGATAAAGAAAAAAGAGGCCGTAAAGTGAAAAAGCGAAAAAGCGAAGTTGACCCCATTACCTTGGCTGTAGTGCGGGGTGCTCTGGAGACAACTCAGAGGCAAATGACTTTGACGATGGAGCGAACGGGCCGATCGAGTGTCCTGACGGTGTCCCGTGATTTCTCAAATGCCATCTTTAATTGGGCTCCCGAAATGATTGTGCAGGGACAAGATCTTCCTATCCACTTGGGTTCACTTATCCTGGCTACGAAAGCGGTGGCAAGTCATTTTGATGGAGAAATACATCCAGGTGATGTTTTCATCCACAATGATCCAGTTTATGACGGTAGCCATATCTTAGATTGGTGCCAGTACAAACCCGTTTTTTTTGAGGATGAGATCGTTTTTTGGCTTGTTAGCAAAGGACATATGGCAGATGGTGGTGGTCCGGTCCCGGGAAGTTATAACCCTACGGCTGAAGAGATCTATGCAGAGGGATTGCGTATTCCTCCTGTCAAACTGTATGACAAAGGTGAATTTAGAGCTGACTTATTTAATCTTCTTGTTACTAATGTCCGAACACAGGAGAACATAGCTGGAGACCTAAGGGCCCAGCTTGGCGCCTTACGAGTCGGTGAACGTAACTTGATAGCTTTACTTGAAAAGTATGGTAAGCCCCAAGTTAAAGAGTGTGTTTCAGAGCTACTGGATCTTTCTGAAATGCATATGCGCAAGCTCATCGCTGATCTTCCTGATGGTATAAGCACAGGATCTGCAATGGTGGAAGATATCGGGCATGGACTGGGAGACAAGCGTGTCGAAGTTCAGATAGAGATCCGAGAGGACAGATTAAAAATCAGCCTCGATGCACCTCCTCAGCTGCCCTACTATACTAACTCCTACAGGGCCAATACCACGAGCGCGATTTATCTTGGTGTTGTTATGTTTATGAAGCCTGACCCCCCATACAATGAGGGAATGTATCGTCCTGTGGAAATTGACTATGGCCCACTGGGGACAATGGTCAATTCCGTAGAGCCAGCAGCCCATGTGGCTAGTACTACCTGTCCTGCAGAAACTATTACAGATGCAGTCAGGGACACTTTGACAGGAGCTTACCCAAGCAAGGCAGCAGCCGGTTGGGGGCATTGTTCTTGTATCAATGTTTCGGGCATTGATCCGGCTTCAGGCAAGGAGTACGTGCATATGATGGTTTCGACTTTGGCTTGTGGTGCTGGGGCTCTGGGCGGTGTTATGGATGGATGGCACTGCATTGGTCCTCAGGCAGGACTTGGAGGGGCCACCTGTGGTGAGCAGGAATTATTGGAAGCCCACTATCCACTAATCGTTCACGATTACTCCATCACAGAGGACTCGGGAGGTCCGGGAGAATGGCGTGGTGGTTGTGGGGTGACCTGTGAAATAGAACCTGTAGGGCACACTATGACTGTGGTCGTATGGGGTGAAGGGAGAAAGTATCCTGCCTCGAGTGCACTGGGAGCTGCTCCAAGCTGGATTGAGGGTAAGCTCGGTAGTGTAGAAGTGATACGGAGTGATGGATCGGTCGAGCAGATCGAAGGTAATACAATGCTAAAGCTAGAGCCAGGTGAGCGAATCAGAACCTGCAGTGCCGGTGGTGGGGCCGTGGGCCCTGCCTGGCGTAGAAGTCCAGATCTAGTACTAGAAGATGTGATAGATAGGAAGGTCTCAATTTCTGGGGCATTAGCCGAATATGGAGTCGTTATAAAACCAGATATTATGGAAGTGGACGAAGGTGCAACCAAGCAGGCTCGTGCAGAGATCGCTCAGAAAGCAGGTTCTCATGGGGTATAGATTGGGCATCGATACTGGAGGAACCTTCACTGATTTGGTTTTAGTAGAAGATGATGCAACCTGGGAATTATTCAAAACGCCGTCGACTCCAAACGACCCTACGCAGGCAATCAACAATGGACTGACCCTGATAGCCGAAAGGGTTGGGTTGACCACAGTTGAGTTCTTAGGAAAATGCGAGCTCATTATATATGGCACAACTGTTGCTCTCAATTCTGTCATCCAACATAAGGGAGCTAAAGTAGGACTCTTTTGTACCCGAGGACATCAAGATTCCTTAGAAATCCGACTCGCTCACAAAGAGGATGGGCATCGATACGACTTTTACTATCCTCCGGCTCAGATGTTGGTACCACGCTCCTTGAGGATTCCAGTTAGGGAACGGGTGACCCCCAATGGTGAAATACTGATACCTCTCCATGAAGAAGATGTTATTGCAGGGTTGGAGAAATTCAGAGAAGCGCAGGTCGACTCCATAGCTGTTTGTCTAATGTGGTCGTTTATGGATTCCAGTCACGAACGCCGTATTGGTGAGATTGTAGCGGAGTATTATCCAGAGGCGTATTTAACACTTTCTGTCGATTTGCTTCCACAGATCAGGGAATATACCCGTGTCAGCACAACTGCTATGAATGCTTTTGTGGGACCGGTATTAGAAGATTCTATCCAAGTAATTGAGGCCGGGCTTCGAGAGCAGGGATATAAAAACCAAATCCGCTACATGCAGTGTAACGGTGGCGTGTCTTCAGGTGAGTTCATCTCTAAGAAAGCTGTATATGCTATCAATTCTGGCCCGGCAGCAGGGCCGACTGCCAGTCTCCATTTTGGAAAATTGGCGGACAGAAATAATCTTCTGACTTTGGATATGGGCGGTACCAGTACAGATATTAGCATTGTCCAGGAAGGACAGGTTGACGTCGTACGAAATTTAGAGGTGGAGAGGTATGTTTTAGGCATTCCTCTCGTGAATGTGGTCAACATTGGAGCAGGAGGAGGGAGTATTGCTGGGCTAGACGCACAGGGGATTTTAAGGGTAGGCCCTCAGAGTGCAGAAGCAATCCCGGGTCCAGCATGCTACGGTCGGGGTGGGACCGAGGCAACTGTGACAGACGCACTTTGTGCCTTGGGTTACTTGAATCCTGAATATCTTCTTGGGGGGGCATTCAAGATCAATAGTCAAGCTTCTCACAAGGTGATCCGGGAAAAAGTAGCCGATCCGTTGGATTTAAGTGTGGAGCGTGGTGCGCTGGGTATCTACAATGTCGTCAACTCAAACATGATAGGGGGTATTAGGGCTGTTTCGGTGGAACGAGGTTATGACCCCAGAGATTTTGTCTTTGTAGCTGGTGGAGGTGCGACTAGTGCCCACATTGGAGGTTTGGCATCAGATCTTAGGGTAGAGCAAGTCTTGATTCCTAAAGTAACCTCTGGCCTTTGCGCGTTTGGAGAAGCTATTGCAGATGTGAAACACGGTTATCTGGCGACATATATCACGTCCTTGAGTGAGTTGGATCTAGGCCATTTGAACGAACTTTTCAGGGACCTTGAAGGAAGGGGCCGAAAGTCCCTCTCTGAGGAGGGTTTCCCAGATGCCAATGTTGTTGTGCAACGGTCGATGGAAATGCGCTATTCGGATCAGGTCCATGAGTGTTCTGTACTTGTTCCCATACAAGATGAACTTTCCGATGGGGATGTAGATTCTCTCAAAAGTCTTTTCCATAAGAGGCATGAAGAGCTCTACACCTATAGCGAGCCAGAGAACGAAGTAGAGCTGGTCAATCTTGAGGTCACTGTTGTTGGTTTGCGTGGTGGTGGTACGAAACCCCTTGTACTTTCTTCAGGTAAGCAAAAAGGACAGGTAGAGTTAGCGGAGCGACAGGCATATTTTGAGGAATTTGGCGATTTTCGAACAGTCCCAGTCTACGATGGTCGTTATGTGAAAGTAGGCCAGTCTTTGACAGGGCCGGCAATAATAGAAGAGCCAACTACCACTATTGTGGTGTTCCCAGATTGGCAAATCGAGTTGGCGTCGGGGGATTACTATTGGATGACGCCACAAGGTGGTTAGTGGTAGGGAACTGGCGAGATTTTCAGTCGGTGACTCTCAGAACCAGATCTCCTGGTAAAACCAGAGTTGTTCCGTCGAAGCGTGCCAGTATCTCTTCGTCGAATAAGTACTCGACCTCATTTCCATTTGCAGCGCACCATCGTTGAGCTTGCAGATGCAGACGGTCCCCTTTGAGTTGAAAATATCCCGACCCGCTTGCAGAGCGGTTGCCCTTTTCAGCAACCAAGACAAAGCGGTTGTCTAGAAGAGCCAGGGATCCACGGTCAAGCTTAAAAATAGAAACCTTTCCTTCTAGGGGAACCCTATTAAAGGTCTGGAGAGTGCCAGTTCCGAATTGAAGAACTAAAGAATCATCACTCCGTTTTATGCCCAATTCATGGCTCGAGTTCGTTCTGGTAGTTAGCGGAGGCGTACTTGGAGGATTGGTGATTAGGCCAACGCTAGCTTTCAGGTGAAGTTTGCTCCCGATCGAGGTATAGGTGCCAGAATGAGCCTGGCCCATTTGCTGATCGGCGGGATCACCGTGGTGAATTGCCTGTTGAACAAAAAGACCCTGATGGAAGACAAAGAGACCAGTAAGTCCCACTGGATCACGACCACTGCCTTTTAGAGTTTCGTATGACCAAAGACCCTCGAGACCTGCCATCTCTGGGGAGTCTATCAGACGGTCGAGTAAATAGAAATTCCCTGTTGGGAACTGGATTATGAGACGATCATTTGTCTCGAATCGGTATGTAGAAGGCTCATCAATCCCCGTTCTAAGGAAGCTTTCGTCTTGATCTCCGTGCCGCACATGCAGTTGCATCCACTGAGAGAAAATGATCTTCCCATCTTCCGCAAAGTAAGGCCCCGAGTTGGCATTTGCGTCGACTACGCCATCCTGGCCCGACCATATGGTATTAGCCGAAAAGTAGGAAGGCGTGAAAATCATTAGCCCATCCATCGGAATGTCTACTCCCTGAAGAGTGTAGGTGGATGTTTTCCAGGATCCATAGAGACGCCGGTCAGTTGCTTGGACAGATCCAACGAGAATAAAAAACAGAGACAAGGCAATCAACGTTAACCTGGTTTTCATGTCAACCTCCACTTTGTAGATAAACATCGCCTCCGATGACGATTTTTAGTTAATAGACATAACGGGAAGATCCTTTTCAATAATTGAAAAGCGTCTTTTAGAAACATGTGTCTGGCCGCCTACTAGATCCTCTACCTCTATTTGTAATTGGTAACTACCGACCTTTAAATCCTTCAGGCGGAAAGGTTGCATCAGAACGACTCGACGATCGGAGAAAAAGAACATGGATTCTCCCTTGGCATGGACTACCTGACTGGTCGTTTGGTTACCTTTAACGATGCGGTAGGTGGTTTTCAATGAAGGCGAGCGGGTTGTCTGATCAAAAGCGGAATTATAAATCTGGAGGTAGATGCCCATTGTTTCCTGAGGGGAGAAAGCCCTATCAACATCTGGTCTGACCTTGGCATTCCCGAGGACAAACATTTCATCCGGATCGGCTGCTTCTGGGAGCGGTTTAAGGAAATCTGCGACAACCAAGGTACTAGACACTAGATCTGTCTGACTGTACTTAGGAACAATTAACCCTTGACGTTTTACCCCTGCATGATCGCTGTTCAGATCTTTGACAACCAAATCTACTATGTAACGTTTCCCCTGATCTAGAACAAAAATTTTCTGGTAGATTGAAGAATCGTTACGACTCTTTCTATTGGGTAAAAAAAGAGTTCCCAATTCGTCGTCGAATTCCGTAATTACTTTTCGGCCCATATCTCGGACTAATCCGTAGACACCAATACGAGCTATGTTGCGGTTGCCCTGATTGTCGTCTGGGATGAAGGTTAGATCCTGATTTTTAACCTGTATGGTCATCGGTACAATGACCTGGTCTTCATTGAGTCGTAAATAGGCTACGTCTACTTGTATAGGCAAGGTCTCAAAAGAGATATCTGTTTCGACGAATTCCTTTAGCTCTGGGAGTTTCAGAATGGGTGCGGCAGTAATTCTGGCAAACCTCTCATATCGATCGAAGGGAGTATCATTTGCCCGGTAGGTGGTTAAAGGATCGATCCTTCTGTGTCGGAATGCTCGACGATCGCCCTTATCCGAAAGCCCTAGATCTTCGGCCATGGTCAGGCCACCGACGGGAAGATCGAAGAGAGCGTCTTTGTCGTCCGAGTTTGATGACAGTCTATAACGACCGGTGCTGTTCCTATCCACAAAT
>CAYXBG010000011.1:1037-17345 GCA_964463145.1 uncultured Acidobacteriota bacterium | reverse complement strand
GCCTAGGCCTTCGATGAATCGATAACGCCAGACCTCAAATGGATATGTGACGGTTACTCCACCTCCCTCGTGTTGCGGACGCGCGTAGAAGCCACCGCTAGGGTGGGATTCGATCTCATTGGGCTGTCCATGGATCACATAAACTCTCCCACGGTCGGTGAGCCAACCAGCTTTTCCACTTGCAAAATGCTCGTTAGCATATGCAATGCGTCTATAGTGTTCTTCTTTGAACTCGTTGATCATGGTCCTTCGATCGGTATCTCTCATTTGCCAGAACTGTTCTATGAAAACCTCCTTTTCCTCGGGGGTAGATAGATTTTCGAAGACCTCTCTTTCTGCATCGGTAATGAGATACACCACGTCTCTATTCAACCATTTCTTGTAATAACGTTGCGCCTCTTCCTGTTGAGATCTTTTGTTTTGACCAAGGAGTGATCCAGAGGAAGTCAAGAGGAAGGCAGTGACCAGGATCGGATATAATATAAAGTTCATAAACTTAGGCTCCTTGTCGAGGAATTGCCGCTCCAATAATTTCCCATAAGAACCATTTACGAATCAAGTGATTGTACTGGTATAGATTGCAGGACGTATTTTCTTTTTCTCCCGTCTCGCACTGTACCAGTTAGTGGGTAGATCTGTTGTCTGGAAAAATTTATTCAAAGAAATACTGATTTTCTAGTGCTAAAGCCAGGGATCAGGTGAGGTGTCTGATAGTTCCTTATCTCTGATTGGGCAGGACGATTTCTGGTATGTCGGCCTTTTTGGCTTCTCTGTTGAGCGTAGCCAAATCGACATCCAAGATGTGAATCATTTCTTGGTGTAGTTTCTCCCAATGGGAAGTTAAATCCCTGAAACGCATAAGACTTCCTGTCGTTGGTTCGCTATCGGCACTAGCCACTGCTCCTTTCACAAAAAGTAGCTGTTCGTTGAGCATTGTAGGGAAGTTAACCACATCCATCACCGCTTCATGTTTAGTTTGGATTAGTTGTTTTTCCCAGTGTTTGATCTTTTTTACTAAGCTCTCGGCTAAAATTCCGAGCTTTGATCCAGCCGGAGAATGCGCCAAGCGTTGCTGTAATTCAGTGGCTTGCTTATGAATCATTCTCAACCTAATCACAGAGCTGTGCACTGCATTAAGAGTATCAGTAATGCTTTTCAATAGAGCAGACTGTTTTTGGAAGTCCCTTGTAGACGCCGCACTTCGCGGATCCTGAACTACATCTAAATCGCGGGTTATGAGGATATCCTTGTACGACAGGCGTACTTTGTAGGTACCGGGGGGCACTCGGTATCCATCTACAGTCCCGAAGTACACACCGACAAGGAAGACCTCTGGTACGCGAATAATAGGCTCATGACGAAGATCCCATATTAGACGGTTGGCACCTGCTCGGCTCGAAAGCTGAACAGGTTTTTTTGCCGAGGGTGCATCAACTGCTTTCCTGTCTAAACTAGTAAATGATCGAACCACAGCTCCTGTCTGATCTAGGATCTCTATTTTGAATTCACTGTTCGGAGGTTCGGAAAAATAATAGTCAATGATTGCTCCATTGGGTGGATTTTCACCTAGGCCTGGTTGGTTGCCAGATTTTCCAAGAACACGATATGCCGGACGGGGTGAAAAAAGATGGACTGGGGATTTTTGCAACTCCGAATTGAATTGTCGCAAAGGAGTCAGGTCGTCTAGGATCCAAAAACCGCGACCTTCTGTCGAGATCACCAGATCATTTCTAGTAACGGAAATGTCAGTTACTGGCACGACAGGTAGATTCAACTGCAAGCTTTCCCACTTGTTGCCACCGTTCAGAGAGATATACACTCCTGATTGACTGGCCGCATAGAGTAAATCAGGACGACTTAGATCCTCACGTACTGCCCGAATAAAGTCTTCGGTACGAAATCCTTTGGTCAGTTTCTTCCAAGTATTACCATTATTGTCCGTTCTCAATACTACAGGGCTCCGATCATTACGGCGGTAACCTGTCACGGCGAGGAGAACAGTGGAGGGATTATGTGGGGAGATCTCAATGCTATTGATCTGAGCCTCGCCGATATTTGGTGGTGTAACATCAAGCCACTGTCGGCCTCCATCGCGAGTCAGATAAAGTAGTCCATCATCGGTCCCGGCCCACAAGACACCTTTCTCATGAGGGGATTCTGACAGGTAAAGGATAGTATTATAGTATTCTCCTCCCGCAGCTTCTCCCGTGATTGGACCTCCTCCAGAGCCATGCTTTTTTGTCTCGTTTCGTGTTAGATCTGGACTGATCTCTGCCCAACTCTGACCGCGATCTTTGGAGCGCAAAACGATGTTGGAGGCGTGGTAGAGAATTTCTGGGTCATGAGGAGATACCAGGATTGGTGCATTCCAGTTAAAGCGGTAGCGGAGATCTTTCCCATCTCGTCCGAGACCTTGTTCAGGATAAGCCATGATGTTTCGGGTTTGCCGGGTCTGATGGTCGAACTCAGTAATTACATTGAGGTTGGCGCCGGCATAGACAAATCTTGGGTTGCTGGCCTCGAAAGCGACAAAACCGCTTTCACCTCCACCTACTTCATAGACATCATTGGCTCCTATTCCGGCCCCATCAGAACGGCTTGGTAGAGCTAGTGCACTGTTGTTGTCTTGCTGAGCTCCGTAGACATGATAGGGGAAGCGCTGATCGGTAATGACCCTATAGAACTGTCCAGTGGGCTGATTGTCCTGTGTTGACCATGTGGTGCCTCCTGTTAAGGATACATTTGAACCTCCATCGTTGGCATTGATCATCCAGGATGGGTTTTCAGGATTAATCCACAAATCATGGTTGTCACCGTGTGGAGTTGGGATGACTTTAAATGTCTTGCCACCATCGATCGATTTAGTCATCTGCATGTTCAGGACATAGACTGTGTCCTGGTCAGAAGGGTCAGTGTAGACACGCATGAAGTACCATGGGCGTGAGAAAAGGAGCCTCTCCTTACTAATTCTAAGCCAAGTTTCCCCTGCGTCATCGGAGCGGTACAGGCCTCCTTCGTTGGCCTCAATAATCGCAAAAACACGATTTGATTGAGCCGGAGATACAGCTATTCCCATTTTTCCAAGTGTCCCTGTGGGTAGGCCAGTATTAAGTTTCCCCCACGTATTTCCTCCATCGGTAGTTTTATAAATAGCGCTGCCGGGCCCGCCACTTCTCATAAACCAAGGAGTTCGCAAGTGATCCCACAGGGTGGCATATAAGATTGAGGGATTTTTGAGATCCATACTCAAATCAGCCGCACCGGTAGTGTCATTGACCCACAACACGTTCTCCCAATTCTCTCCTCCATCAACTGATCGATAAACACCACGTTCTTGGCTGGCACCCCAGAGATTTCCCTGAACTGCCACAAGGACAATGTCAGGGTTAGTGGGGTGTACTCTTATGCGAGGTATCCGGAAACTCTTTCTCAAGCCTGTGTGTTTCCAGGTGATACCTCCATCTATTGATTTGTAGATCCCATCACCATCAGAAGATGCTTGCCCCCGCGCCGGTCCTTCCCCAGTTCCCATATAGATGATGTTTGGATTAGACGGTGCGATAGTGATTGAACCAATAGAACCAGTACCAATCTGGCCATCTGAGACATTAACCCAGTTTGTTCCTGCATCCTCGGTTCGCCAGAGCCCTCCTCCTGATGTGCCTTGGAAGAAGGTGTGGGGATTCTCTGAAAGACCTGATACCGCTGAGGCTCTTCCTCCCGCAAATGGACCAATGTTACGCCAGCGAAGTGCCTGTATGAGCTCGTCATTTCCTTGGGTAGCTACTAGAGGAGAAATCCACCCCAAGCAAAACAACAGGGTTGATTGGGTGGCAATAATTGCAATTCGTTGGTGTTTGTAATACATCGAGTTAATTCCAATCGTTTGAGTCCGGGGCCTTCGGGTTTCTACTGATCAGAAACCAGGATGCTGTCCCTAAAGGTATTTGGATGTTACCAAAGCAATAGACACCTAACAACAAATGCTCAGTGCTGTAGGATAGTTCATCGAGATTTGATGGGATTAAGGATAGAGAATAGTGTATCTATAAAGTTCCGAGTTGTCAGATTTTGGTGAAAGCCTATCCAGTATTCAGGTAGGCTTGTTAGAGCAGTTGAGGAGGAATACAATCGCGATAGGATTACCAGGAGAGGTGGGGGTGCATAGATGTGTAGATGTCTAAAAGTAGGCCTTTTGTTGAGCGTGTTGTTGTCGATGCCAAGGACAGCCTTCACCGACCTGTCTGCAGAAGGTTCTCTGGTTATTACTGGGGGCCGTCTCATTGATGGTTTTGGAGGAATCCCTCTCGAAAATTCCGTTGTAATTATCGAAGGGGGACAGATTGTTCAAGTCGGGCAGGTAGGACAACTGGATATTCCGCCTACCAGTAAGATACTGAGTACCGAAGGCATGACTGTACTTCCTGGGTTGTGGGAGTCACACGGTCATCTACATAACTTTGGTTCCGGCTTTCCTCCAAACGTATTCCGTGAGAAATTTCCCGACCGATTCAAGGAAGTGATGATCCGAGTAGCAGAGATCACACTTAGGGCAGGGATTACTAGTTTAAGAGATTTGGGCGGAACGCTTGAATTGCAGAAGGAAATCCGCTCGGATATCGAATCCGGAAAGATACTCGGCCCAACTTACTATATTGCTGGTCCGACGCTAATGCAAAGAGACTCAAATGATATGCCTTCTGCCTCCAGAATTGGAGACCAAGAGGAGGGACGAAAGGCAGTAAAGAGACTGGCTGATCAGGGAGTAGACCTGATCAGTGTTGATGGATTTTGGAGTCTTGATATTCTCCAGGCTATCACCCAAAAGGCCCATGAGCTAGACCTTGGTGTTGATGCAGGAGTGCGTCATATTAAGGCTTATCGTATCGCTCTCCAGGCGGGGGTAGATCGTCTCCACACGGTCTTTACAACTGATCC
Organism: uncultured Acidobacteriota bacterium; assembly: GCA_964463145.1. Lineage (GTDB taxonomy): Bacteria > Acidobacteriota > UBA6911 > RPQK01 > CBDAPI01 > CAYXBG01. The sequence goes on along the minus strand of CAYXBG010000011.1, from coordinate 12,407 downwards.
GCTTTCTGAATATAGCAGTGAAGAGTTGCGACTTCTGGTCAGAGGGGAGAGGCCTCTTGCCTCAGGACCATCAGCAAATATTCTCCGGGGCCCCTACATTCTTCCGGCTATGGAAATTCGCAGGGCTTACGTTCGAGCATTTGATTTTCCCGAGAGCTTGGAACACCCGCGTTTCCAAGGGCAGTTTCCACCCGATATTTACCGATTCCTACGCGAAACTTGGGAACAACCATCCTCCATTCCCTGGGGATTAGGTGCGCGCCAGCGTGTAGAAGTTGTGAAACGAAAAATTGAGGAATTTATTAAGGCAGGAGGGCGAGAGCAGCTCGTCCCTGGTACAGATGCTGGGTCTCCCTTGAATTTTCACAGTCCGATTCCTAGGGAAATAGCCAATTTCGTAGAAGCTGGGTTGACTCCTATGGAAGCCATTCAGAGCGCGACTCTGAGAGCGGCTCAGATGCAGGGAGTTGAGGATAAAGTAGGTACTGTGTCAGTTGGTAAAGTGGCTGACATTCTCGTTGTTGATGGAGATCCATTACATGACATTACATTGCTTCGGCATGGGATTGCCCACGTGATCAAAAAGGGGATGTTGGTTCCGAGGAAATGATTAGGGCCTTATTTCAGGAATTTTTTTCAGAAGTCTCTTCTAGGTCTGTCCAACGCGTGGCACTCACGTCATCGTGCTTAAAGTTGGTTTTTCCAACACGGTCAATGCGCATCACTAGTTGACAGGCGGGATCCGGACAGCAGACTCTGGAATCGGTTTCAATCCAGTCGGCTGGATGGTTGACCCGTTGCTTCGCAGGAAGAAGTGGAATCGCTGACTGTAGTGCGTATAAGCAGTATGATTTTTCAGGTATAACCAACTTCCCACCCTGCAGTTGAAAGGAATCCCCAATACTCATGTCACAGGTGCAATTACCTTCGATCGACTCCACGACCACTTCCAGGTCGTAAAGGCTAAACTGATCTTTTCCATCCGCTTCCTTTGACATTGTATCTCCCGATTCAATTAGCTCTTGTTAATTATCTGAGGGTTTAGTTAGAGTCTATCTCAAGCCTCAATTCCCTTTGGCGCAACCTAGTCGTCGGATCTCAGGTAGTACTTTTTCGCCGAGTAGATGCAATCCTCTTTGTTCACTAACGCCGTGGGGTGTTCCGAATTCGACCCAATCTGCACCTGAATCGATCATGGCACTTGCTTGGTCGATAACTTGGCTTGGAGTACCTGAAAAAGCAAACAAACGTAGTATTTTGTCGGATATATAACTGGCGGCAACATCAAAATCGAACCTGTCAGCTGCACTTTTTATTCGCGCAACTAGCTCAGGGTCAATACTGAGCGTCGGGTCCACTTTCTCAATCACCGGCAAGTATAGGGCTACTTCACGCCGAGCAAGCTTATCTGCTGCAGCACCATCATTATCCACCACGGTGACTGCTCCGGTAGCAAGTAATATGTCTTCAGGGTTCCGCTCACATTGTTGACAGTATTGTCCGATCAGTTTCCGATAGTGAAGTACTGCTAATGGGTTGGCTGAACCGCCAAGCTTCACGGCCCATGAGGACGGGAGGCATTTGCGGATAGTTATAGGGCCCCATGAACCTATTAATGTGGGAATCTCCGGTCTGGTCGGTCTCCAACGTAGAGAATCGCCTCCGGCGAGCTGGAAGATTTCACCTTGGTAGGGTTCTCGTTTACCTGCTATGAGGTGATGTATACATTCAACAGCCTCTTTCATTCTCAAAGCCGATTTTTCTGGTTTGATCCCGGCAAAATCCAACCATGCTCCTCTCACTAATCCAAGGTATGCGCGACCTTTAGAGATTTCATCGATCAAGGTGATATTTCCAGCAATAGAAATTGGATGGTCGATGTAGGGGTTTACTCCTGAGGTCCCCACGAGGAGGCGTTCCGTATGTTTTGCCATCTCATAGAGAGGTAACCAGGCTGGCTGGTAGAGCATGTCGTTATATACGGATATTGCATCAAAACCGTAATCTTCGCTAACTTGTGCTAGCGGCCCGTATTCAGATAGTTTTTTGTTGGTTTGGAAGGCCAGGCTAATCATTGGATGAAGCAGTTAGGGATCTCTTGAGGCTAGTTTTTTTAGCTCGGATAGGGGAATCGACAAAAGCGACATTGTACTCTAGGTTGTTTTATTAACAAACATGTAGACGAATACGGATCAGGGGGGGCAGGTTTTTTTGAGGTGTTAATAAGATCTAGATGAGTTTCCTGACTCCTTTTATCTCTGAGTCAGAAGTCTGCAAAAGTAACAGTCAATATCAGGCAGTCCATGCTTTCGGTATTGCAACTTTATGGGCAAGATGATTACCCTTGCGGGAGAGTTAGTTTAATTCACAGGAACGATCGAGAGGTATGTTTTGTTTATAAGGATTGCCCATCAAAAATTTTTTCCGGGAGGCATTTTAGCACTACTGATTTTTGGCCAAAGCTTTGCACAGAGTGACCAAGTCACAGTCCTTAAGGCGGCGAGACTTTATGATGGGACAGGGGCAGTCGCAATAGATGATGCTGTTGTTGTGGTCAGAGGGGAGCTTATTGAGGCAGTAGGTCGAGCTTCGAAGATAGAAATTCCTAATGGGGCGCAGGTTATTGATTTAGGAGATCAGACCCTGATGCCAGGCCTTTTCGACACCCACGGGCATCTCCGTTATAGGTATGCTGGAGGAGGGGCAGCTGGACGGGCTGCACAAGCAACGGCTAAGGAAGGATGGCAAGGAATGACCTTTGTCAAAAATGCTAGGACTCAGCTTCTGTGCGGTATTACCTCGATGCGTATGACGGGTGAGGTCCGTAATTTAGATTTCGAAATTAAAAAGGCCATTGACTCGGGAATGGTTCCGGGGCCGCGTATTATCCCCTCGGGAAAACTGATTACATCTACTGGAGGGCATGGTGCGAGTTCTGAAGGACATATCGATGGTCCGTGGGAGGCTGTGCGGATCGTCAGAGACAACTTCCATCATGGTGCACGAGTTATCAAAATTTCTATGACCGATCTCTCACCTGAGGCTGCACAATTGCAGCCCGAGGAGGTGAAGGCTGTAGTCGACGTGGCTCATGCCTCGGGAATCCCTGTAACGGCTCACTGTACAGGCAATTGGGGGGCTGCCATTCGAACAGCAGTAAACGCAGGAGTTGACTCGATTGAACACGCAAGACCTCTAACAGATGATATCATCCAGCTTCTCAAAGAATCAGGAACTGCTCTCAGCCTAACTCCCTTGGTTTACATCGGTTTCCGTCCCAATGAGCAATGGTGGTCTTTCCTCGATCATGAAGTTTCTGAGCCGTACCAGTGGATAAATTTTATGCGAGAGGAAATGTTGAATTGGCGAAGAGAACACCCTCAATGGGAGATCGAAAATAGGCCTTATGCTGATAACGAATCGAACCGAGCTACGAGGGACCATTTCCCAGCAGTCAAGAACAGGCAATTACAGGTACTTAAGGCCCACCGTGAGGGAGTTCCCATTGCCCTGGGACTGGACACTATCTATGGTGGGATTACCCTTACTATGGAGTGGATGATAGAGGCTGGGATTTCCGTGTCTGATGCCATCCATATGGCGACTGGTTCGGCAGCTGAAATGAGTCGAGTAGCCCATAGAGTCGGGACCATAGAGTCCGGTAAGCTAGCTGATATTATATCCGTTGTTGGTGATCCTGAACAGAATGTACAGGACTTACATAAGATACATCTCGTTATGAAGGGGGGGGATAGATATGACACCCTTTCCTGGAACTAAAAGGATTTCCTTGGAGAAGCTCGAATGGATAATGAAATCCTGAGGTCTCTAAGATTTTTTGTTGCTGGACAGGAGTAGGATTGGTGAGCCGAACCGAGTTGTTTAGGCATGCTCGAGACTTCCTACTCCGGCACAGGACGGATTATCAATTGGCATACGAGGGGTTTGAATGGCCCAGGATGGAACACTTTAATTGGGCATTGGAGTGGTTCGATGTAATCTCCGAAAATAACGACGAAATCGCCCTGTGGATAACCGGCGATTCTGATACTGAGTCCGAGGTGAGTTTCTCGGACTTGTCGAAAGGATCCAATCGGGTAGCAAATTTCCTCCGTCATAGGGGTGTCAAACGAGGTGATCGGTTGTTGCTTATGCTTCGCAATAGGCAGGAGCTATGGGAATGTATGCTGGCCAGTATGAAGTTGGGTGTGGTGGTTGTGCCCAGTACTGTCTTGTTGTCCGAATCAGAAGTTCAAGATAGATTGAGCCGCGGAGTAATCAGCTGTGTAGTTACTGAAGCTGATCAGACCCAGAAGTTTCAATCATTAAGTGGTATTGCGACTTCCATCGTTGTGGGTGAGAAAGCCTTGGGATGGATTTCTTATGAAGAGGCAAACGAAGAGGCTGATATCTTTGAACCAGATTCAGTAACCTACTCGAAAGATCCACTGCTCCTTTACTTCACATCCGGGACTACAGCGGCACCCAAGCTGGTCGTCCACACCCACCAGAGCTATCCGGTTGGCCATCTCTCAACAATGTATTGGATGGGATTGCGGCCCGGAGATAAACATCTGAACATTAGTTCTCCTGGCTGGGCCAAGCATGCATGGAGTAGCTTCTTCGCTCCTTGGAACGCACAGTCCACTGTCCTTGTGTATGGTTATGATCGTTTTGACGGTGAGAAGCTTATGGAAACGATTGTTTCTAAAGAGGTAACCACCCTCTGTGCTCCACCGACTGTTTGGAGAATGCTAATCAAATTGCCTTTAGAAAATTATCCGATCAAGCTCCGGGAGGTTGTTAGTGCGGGTGAGCCGCTGAACCCATCTGTTATAGAGGCTGTTGAGTCGGCGTGGGGCATTACTCCTCGTGATGGATTTGGTCAGACTGAGACCTCCGCTCTGATTGGGAATTCACCAGGACAAGATATTAAACCTGGATTTATGGGTAGACCGATGCCTGGATATGAGATCAGTTTAAGAGATTTACAGGGAGATCTTTCTCAGGAAGGGGAGATCGCAGTGTCCACCTATTCCCGTCCCATCGGTCTAATGGATGGATACCTAGATAGACCGATAGAGACCGGGGAGAATTATCTGACCGGAGATATCGCAGAGATGGATGATGAAGGTTATATTCGATTTATTGGCCGAAACGATGATATTTTCAAGAGTGCGGACTACCGTATCAGCCCCTTTGAGTTGGAGAATATACTGCTCCGGCATCCGGCCGTTTCCGAAGCAGCGGTTGTTCCAAGTCCCCATCCAACAAGGTTGTCGGTCCCCAAAGCCTTTTTAGTTCTAAATCTGGATTTCCAGGCTGGTAGGGAGATCGCTCTGGACATTTTTCGGTTTTGTGAAGCCAAGGTATCATCTTTTAAAAGAATTAGACGGTTAGAATTCAGTGTTCTACCTAAGACAATCTCTGGAAAGATTCGAAGGGTGGAATTGAGGCAACTGGAGAGTCTTGAACAAGACAGTTCAAAAAGGGGAACTACAGAGTTTTGGGAAGAGGACTTTAAAGACACACTGTAGTGTGTCTTTAAGATCAAGTATCTGGTGGAAGGTTTCAGCTTGAACGTAGAATGGTGTAGGGCTTGGAAATCGATAGTGACGAGGTATTGCCCTGTGTGATTTGTGGTTATTTCCAGCTCATCTGGTCATACCGCTGGCCGTTTTTAAACACCAGATGAACCGTATGCCATGCCCATCTTTGATTAAGCGGATCTGCGCTTAGAGAAATCACGTCGGCTACCTTTCCAGGCTCCAGGCTTCCTAGACGGTCTCCGTACCCGAGATTCTTAGCAGCGACAGAAGTAGCCGCCCGGATAGCATCCATAGGAGGGAATCCGCCCTCGATGATAAATTCGATGACATTACCCAAATGTCCGTAGTAGATCGTGTCGAGTCCCAAGCTAACAGGTACTCCTGCACGGTGGGCAGCTAGGACCTGGCTCTGCTGAGTTTGAATGGAGGGGAAGAAATCCCGACCTGACCGATTGGTTTCGTTATCCTCGTAAGGACGGTCCTGATTTTCTACTTCGGGAAACTCTTTGCGGAAATTGAAGTAGTGCTTACGTCCATATTCAATCCAGTCTCTGGGCCCCCGAGCTATGTTGTCGAGAAAATCCCAAGTGGAGTGGTCAGGTCTAAACCCTACGTATACTAAAGGGGTAAAGCTTACAGTGGTACCACTATCAACCATCATCTGGATAATTTCAGGTGTCATCGGTCTAGCGTGTTCGATGTTGTCAACTCCAGCCCGGATGGCAGTTTTCATCGAAGAACCCCAACGTCCAGTAGCATGAGCTGTAACTTTGATCCCTAGTCGATGAGCCTCATCGACTAATGCCCTTAGTTCCTCTAGGGTATACATAGTCCCTTCTGGAGAGCGGTCAATAAGTGTGACTTTGATCCACTCGGAACCGTGATGAAAGTTCTCGCGGACACGACGACGGATTTCCCAGGGGCCGTCTGCCCAACGATCAGGAGCTACGAAATGTCCACCCGTGGATGTGAGAATTTGCCCGCCCAGAATGAGGCGTGGCCCGGCAAGAGTACCTCTCTGAATAGCTTGCCTCAAGTACACATCGTTCCAGTTTGCTTCACCAGTCATACGGGTTGTTGTGACCCCACTGAGAAGGGCCGCACGACTATTTCTAACCATACGGGTCATTTGCAATCCATCGTGTTCTGATAACTGTTGTTCCAATCCCTGGACCCCAGCTGAAGTCGCTGTGCCATACCGAAGACTAAGGTGTCCGTGGGTATCAATGAGTCCTGGCAGAAGTGTTTCGTTAGGCACTTCGATGATTTCTGCACCACTAGGAATCTTGATTTCAGACTCTTGCCCGACGGCTTTTATTTTGGAGCCTTGGATTACGAGAACACCATTTTTAATAGGAGCATTTCCAGTCCCGTCGATGATCTGTCCTGCTCGTATGGCAATAGTGCTTTCTTTCTTTTGCGCCGGAGTGGTGTTGGATAGAAAAAGAAGGAAAATAGCAAGGCAACAGAATGAATGATTGAAACGGATAGGTCTCATGACGTTCTCCCTATTGGAGTTATTATTCTTGGATCTAATAGTCCGAAGTGAAGGATAGTTCTTAGCGATGATTTTTTGTTTTAGCGATTAGATGAGCTTGATCTGTCATCTGATCCTTCGGATCTGAAAAGAGTAATTTGCGTGCTTTTCTCAATTCTGACATCGCGTCCGATGTTCTTCGATCTCTCAAGGATAGTATTCCAGTAGCGCGGTTGATCAGAGAGGCAGCTTTTTGGAGATGGCCAATAACTCGGGGATGCAGATTGATTGCTGCCAAAACTTGCATGGCGTCATCGTTTTCATATGATGCCTGTTTTAAATTCTTCGTCGATCGAGGCCATTCCCACCAGCGTTGTTTACGGCTTTTTTCGAGTTGGTGCAAAGCTTCACGGATGTTGTCGTCTGCATTGATCACTCGCAGGAATGCACCGATAGCCAGAACTTCTGTTGCCGTTAGGTTGGTAGGCTTACCAAATCTGGCTTTCAATGCCGCACCTGTTTGAGAATCGTTAAAGGCATCCAAATTGTATAAGTCAACAGCAGCCTCGACTGTAGAGACAGCACCGTTGTGAAATAGAGGACCGGCATCTGCTGCTTCCACTAACGAGGGGGTTTTGAAGGTTCTATCCCCGGGGAATCCGAACCCGTCGTCAAGTGGAATCAAACTATTAGGACGACCAGGCAGTGATTCTTCACCTGTAGAGTGCCGAACGTTGCCAAGATTGATCGTTCTACCTTCGGAAATGGCTGTGGCTTTCATGGAAGATGCACTGGCATTAATATGGCAAACACTGCATCTTGCATTCTGGTGGTTTTCATCCAGGAATAATTCCTGTCCCAAAAGAGCCAGCTCATTTGTCAGAGGTAGGGGGAGGCTTATTTCTTCCTGTCGGCCTAGGCTTAGCATAAAGGCCTCCAAGGCGTCCAATTCAGTATCGTTAGGAAGACGAAAATCGGTTCCCTCTACACGGGCGAGTGAGCGGGTCATATGTTGTTTAATGGCACCTAAAGCAAACGAACGAATAGTGCCATCTCCTGGGGCACCGTCACCAGCCCAACCTGTGTGTGGTCCTTGAAAATTTGTTTCATTTTCGTAGCCTTCGAATTCTGAACCGTTGACTGAAAGCTTTACCGCTCTCAATGACTGAACAGTCCGCATGACGAATTTATTTTCCAGATCCTCATGACCATCGGGATTCATTAGTATTAATCCGAATTCACGCATCAGGGCGGGCTTTTCGAAATTTTCTTTAAGATTAGGATCGTACTCGGCCACGAACAAAGGGTCGTTAGGAGGTAAAGTTGCTATGAAAGCCGGAGTGATCCGAAAGTTGTCCTCCGATCGGTGACATGTGCCGCAAGTGCGTCCATTCCCGGAAAAGGTCTCATTCATGAAGAGATGTTCTCCCTGGGCGATCAGGCTGGCACTGGGATCTTTTTCTGTGCAGGCTCCGAGAATTAGGGGTAACGCGAACAGTGTTGCGCAATGGAGAAGAATCTTCTCATCCCGAAGCACAGAAAGTCCCCTTTTAATTGTCTTTGGGCAGGTAGGCATAGTCATTAGTTATTACTCAATCAGGAAACCATCTTTAACCACATGCCGGATTCGATGTCGCAACAAGGTCAAATCCGTTAACGGGTCTCCATCAACAACGATCATATCAGCAAACTTGCCTACGGAGACAGTACCTACTTGTTCTGAAACTCCCTGCATCTGGGCTGGACGCAGTGTTGCCGATTGTATTGCTTCCATTGGTGTCAGACCGGCTTCAGCTAGGTTGATAATCTCCCGAGTTAGCGGGGTATGGAAGTTGAGAGGTGATCCTGTGTCACAGCCAGCAACCAACTGTTCTCTACCGCCCGCCTCGATGAATCGTTGCAATTTTCTTTTGGCGAATTCAACTCTCTCTGTGGCCCCGATACCCCAGGGGATAGCATTGATGTTGCTCCATCCCTCCTGCAGGTATTCATATATGTCCGGAGGGAACTGCTCGCGAAAACGAGGATGGTCAATCACTTCCGGGAATTTAAACGCACGAGCATATGCCTTTCGCATTTCCAGAGTTGGAATAATATAGGGACCTCTCAGGATGTTAGCTGATGGGCCTGTTCCGACCGGACTCTCGCCTCGCACAATAAGTCTGAAATCCTCGTCACTGTAGTCCGAGAGTGGATCAGCTGTGAAAACGTGATGGAGACGATCTACTCCGGCCCGGATTGCAGTACGGTAGGCACTAATGTGGCGCACATCAGCGTCAACTCCTATCCCCGCTGCATGTGCGGTGCTAGTGATTTCACTAAGTATATCGAGGTCCCAAAAACCATAGACTTTAATCTGATCGACTCCAAGAGCAATAACTTCCTCCGTAACGGATCTCGCTTCAGATGGTGACGAAACCTTATAGTCTCCGGGTGTTTCTGGTTTACCCCGATTGCCTTGTCTAATGACAGGTCCAGCAAAAAACAACCTTGGGCCTAGTTTTTTACCAGATCGAATTTCCTCGCGTAATACTAGCTGTTCGGCTATCACGCCCGATCCCGTGTCACGAAAAGATGTCACCCCCGCTCTGAGGTTGATTTCAGCGGCGATAGCCATTAGTTCTATAGCCCTATCCTTGTATCTCTTTGGGTAATCGGTGGGTGTCCCTTCAGCAAGGTGCATCAAATGTCCATGTGACTCCCAAAGTCCTGGGAGAACAGTCATACCGTTGGTGTCGATCACTCTTGCTGAATCGGGGATTTCTAGCTGACCGACCTGTCCGATAGAGGTGATAGTGTTTCCTGAGATTAGTACGACACTGTTTTCGAGAGGTAGTCCCCCGAATCCATCGATCAGTCGGCCGCCTACTAACGCAAGTTGGACGGTTTCCTTTGTTTCGTGTTGCTGGTTCAGGGCAGAGTTTGAATCAACCGGCATACCCCAAGTCGTGAAAAAGGAGACGGAGGCAATCCAGAAGATAAAGTATTTTTGTAACATATTCTCAGGGCCTTTCAGGCTTGGATAGTTTTGTTGCGTACAACGATATCCTTTTTAGGATAGCTGTTTAGATGCTCTCTTGCACGAGATTTTGATGTTTGAGGGGTGGGGTGAATCCTCTAAAAAATCAGGTTTCTGGCGTGGTGAGAATAATTACAGGCCAAGATTGTGTCGATTGCAATTGGCAATGATCACCTCTGCGAACAGAGGCACACTAACGATCGGCAGCGAATCGACGACCGTACCCCGTACCAAGTGCAAACATCAAAATAAACAACAAGATCCAGCTGTAGAAATTCCGTAGTCCAACCTCTAATGGATTAAGTGTTGGGAGGCCGTACTCAGAACCAGAACTAGTGATGCTTGCGGTTAGGATGACCGGTAGAAAATAGGGCAAGATGAATACAACAGTCGAGGCTGTGACGTCCAGGAGATTGGCTCGCCGGTAAGGATGAATCTTGAATCTTTCTCCAGTTTCCCGTGCGAAATCTGCTGCAGTGAGAATTCCCACAACACCGTGGCAGGTTAATAGCAGTGCGCCTCCAACTACACTTACGATCCAGGCTTCTGCTGCCGCCGCCGTCTTGGCACTGCGGGCAGCAATTTGGACCAAGCGATTCAGGACACCACTGGCCTTCAGAGCGGCAACTTGCCCCATCAGGAAGATAGTAAAAACACTAATTCCTAATCCTCTATTTATGCCCTCGATGACAAAACTTGTGGCAGTGAAATTCTCTCGGTCCAAGGCCAATAGGCGATCTACTGGAAGAAGCCCAAATATGAGGCCAATTACAATGCCTAAAGTAAGCCCGAAAAATAGCCCCTGTAAAAGATGACGTCCTCCCAAGAGGAGGCTGACGATTAAGACAGGGACTAGAATCATCGGGAGGCCTTTTATAGCTCCCTGTGTTTGGACGGCAGACACAACGGATTCTTTTGAAAATATACTGCCACTTATTGCATAGCAGATGAGTGCAAAACTTGCAGCTGGGATCGAGTATTTTAGGCGACTGCGGACAACACCTCCTATATCAGCCTTCTGGCTTAAGGCACTGGCTATGGTTGTATCCGAAATAGGTGATATGTTGTCTCCGAACGTTGCACCTCCAAGAATGGCACCTGCCAAGGTGGGCAGGTCTGCGCCCAGTATTCCTCCAGCTGGGAATAGTAGTGGGCCGCAAATCAGGATAGTCCCGAAACTGGTACCTGTCGATGTTGACACCGCGCAACAGATCAGAAAAGTCGCGACAATAAAGCTGACGCCGCCTAAGTTGAACTGATTGGCTATCCAGATAAGGGCCTCGATAAACCCTGTCTCCTTCATCAAAACACCGATGACCGAGGCC
>CAYXBG010000011.1:0-1027 GCA_964463145.1 uncultured Acidobacteriota bacterium | reverse complement strand
GACCATAATCATGACGATTGGTTGAGACATGCCTTGAATTAGGACTTCACAAAGGTCTGTCTTATTTCGGGCGAGAAAGAGGCTTAAAATTAGGCCGCATAATAGGATAGGCCAGAAGCCTTTTTCGTCAGGAGCCCCCGAAAGTGCAATCACGACGATCCCTATAACCAGAATCAGGAGGGGAAAGAGGGCTCCGAAAGTACCTCCGTAGAACTGGACGGTCTTCTCTGCAGGCTGGGCACCCAAGCTAGGAGTTGGCTGTTGCATTCGGAGCGGGACCTTGTATTGGGGGTTTTACAGGAGCAGGCACTGTTTATATCTGAGCTCGATGATAAATACGGAGCTCTGGGATGATTGTATCCGGGTCCTGTTTTACACAGAAAACAATCGCCTGTGAAACCCATTTGGGGTCTAACCAGTCCAGACCTAAATCTGCCGCCTCGGATTCCTGAGCCATAGGTGTCCAGATCATTCCTGGCGTCATAACGGTTACTCTGATTTTTGTCTCTTTGAGATCTTTTGCTACAGACTCACCGAATCCAATAATCCCCCACTTGGTGGCGCAGTAGGCAGAGGCATCTTCCTCTCCTTTTTTTCCCGATCCGGAGGAGACGCAAATGATAGTTCCTTCGTTTCGCTCTCGCATATCCTGCTTCAAGGTTTCACGGGTACAGAGAAATTGACCTCTGAGATTAGCAGTATGGAGACGGTTCCACATCTCGGAGTCAGTCTCCCAGACCGGAGCTATTTGTCGGATTCCAGCATTGTTAACCAATACATCAATTCGGCCCCATTTAGTTACTACTTTTTCGACTAGGGAGACGACTTCTTGTTCGTTAGCCACGTCTGCTGCAACAGCGAGAGTTTCTACGCCGAAATCGTTCTCGATCTCTCTCATAGCCTCGATTAATTGGTCACCTCGAAAGTCGGTTCCTGCAATGTTCATGCCTTCTCGGGCCAGATCCTGGGCGACGAGAAGGCCGAGTCCACGTGCAGAACCTGTTACCAGTGCAACTTTACCTTTGAG
>CAYXBG010000010.1:0-37550 GCA_964463145.1 uncultured Acidobacteriota bacterium | reverse complement strand
GGGCGATGGGATTATACTGGATAGGATTCATGGAACCGGCAACGCCGAACGCTTGGCTTAGCTCCGATCGATCGAGGTCCCTGTTGTTGAGATGGACGAAGGCGGTGATCTAGTGAGGGACCGGACTATAGAAGAGGGGCGACGAGCAATAGAGGAGGACGGAGCAGACACACTGATCATTGGCTGCACTGGAATGATGGGTTTGGCGGAAGACACTCAAAGCATTCTTGGAGTTCCCGTCATTGATGCGGGGATGGCGGGAATCCGCATGTGTGAGATGCTCATCAAAATGAATCTTTCTCAAAGTAAACATGCTTTTCCGACTCCTCGAAAAACCATGAAACGACGGATTGACTGACTGCCAAACTGACTTCGATTTGACGATTCCTGATTCGAGACTTGGACTCGACGGGCATTCCGCACTAACATCTGGTTCATGATGGACGGAGCCAAGGCTGAAGTGATTGGCAGTTATCTCCTATCGGCAGCTGAAGAGATGCGTCGTACTCTCGTGCGCACTGCCTTCAACCCTGTCATATACGAAGTCCTTGATTTTGGAATATCCATTTACGAACGTAACCTTGAGTTAATTGCAGAGGCTCCAAGTCTCACATTTTTCCTGGGCGCTAACGATTATGCCATCCGTAAGGCGGTCGATTATGTGGGGGAAGATGCTCTAAACGAGGGAGACATTCTTCTCTTAAATTACCCCTATTGGAATTCGGCACATACCCTGGACGTCACCTTATTTGCACCTGTCTTCGAAGATGGTGGGACTCGGCCATTCGCTTATACCTGTATTCGTGCTCACTGGATGGACCTGGGAGCAAAGGATCCCGGGTATGTCCTAGATTCAACGGACATGCATCAGGAAGGGCTGATTTTTCCCGGAACCAAAATCTACGAACGTGGAGTGCTTAAAAAGGAAATATTAGAATTAATCCGCTTCAACTCGCGCATGCCAGACCTAGTTATAGGAGACCTCAATGCTCAGATTGCAGCTACGAAAATCGGCCACCAACGACTTAAACAACTCAATAGGAAATTTGGTAATAACTGTTTCGAAGAAGCCACAGACGCCCTTTTGGACCAGGGTGAAAACATTACTCGTAAGGCACTGGAAAATCTTCCACACGGCTCTTGGACGGCCGAAGATATTATTGACGATGACGGTGTCAGCGAAGATCCTATCCCAACAAAAGTTCAAGTTTCAATTGATGATACGGCCTTCACTGTCGATTTTTCCGAGTCCTCAAATTCCGTATTAGGTCCAGTCAATATCCCCTTTGGTCGTACTCAAGCCATTTGCAAAGTTGCTCTTAAAGCTCTAACCGCACCTCACACCCCATCCAACGGTGGGAATTTCCGCCCCTTACAAGTTATTGCCCCACCAGGTAATCTTTTCCATGCGGTCTATCCCTCCGCTACATTCACTCTCTGGTCAGCCACCGTTTCTCTAGAACTCCTTTTCAAGGCCTTGGCTCAAGCTATACCAGAAAAAATCGCGGCATCCTCAGGAGGAGATGTCCCAGGCTTCATGATGGTGGGTAAGCACCCTAGAACAAAAAGGCTATATGCCGTCAGTAACAACGATCCCATCGGATGGGGGGCAAGTTCTAATGGTGACGGCTGCAATGCCACCAACCATCTCTCACAGACACTGGTCCGTAATACGCCTGTCGAAGTCCTGGAAATGAAGACTCAAATGCTGATCGAAAAAATGGAACTTCGCAAAGATTCCGGAGGAGCGGGCAAATATAGAGGAGGACTTGGCCTAGATAGATCCATCCGTTTCTTGTCAGATGGAGAGTTCCTCTCCGTAATGAAAAAAACAAAATCCCCGCCCTGGGCTCTAGAAGGGGGAATGTCGACAGCAGCAAATCGGATGGTGATCTTTGCCGGGACCGAGCGGGAGAAAAATGTAGGAACAAATCGCATACAGGTGAAAAATGGAGACAGAGTAATAAATCGAACTGCTGGTGGTGGTGGCTATTCTGAACCGTTTGAGCGGACACCTAGTCGAGTACTCCAGGATGTACTCGATGGCTACGTATCCTTAGAAGAAGCTCGACGAGTCTACGGAGTTGACATCAACAATGAGGAAATTGACGTAACACAAACCCAATCGCTCAGGAAATCAAATCCTAGGAATCAAGAGAGCTAGGCATCAAAAACAACAATCAATTGCAATAATCCATTTTATTGGAATCAATAAAGCATTAAGAAGAAAGACATTAGGAGCATTACCTTGCTATTTCCTCCTGGAATTTGGATCAAAATCAAAACCATAACCACTTAAACCAATCCTCTGACTCCCTCTAATTCATTTAACAACAACACATTACGGCAGATTAAATGTCGACCGGCATAGAAATTGCTAGTACTCCCTGAGTACGAATCTCTTGAAATAACCGAAGATTCCAACTGCTTCGCTCGCTTTTTTTGAGTGTTGCCGACTAGTAGGATTATTAAAAAGCCACTTGACGGTGACGCCATGACGCTAGTAGTATTTTTCGGTTGAGGAAGAGTTCTATCTTTTATTGGAATTTAAACAAACAGGATGTGGAGGTCTCTATGAGAAAGCTTGTAACCGCCGGGCTTCTCCTTTTTCTAGTCGTATGTTTTTCTGGACTGTCGTTTGGCCAGACTACTTCGACTCTTACAGGAGTTGTCAGAGATAGTGGAGGTGCAGTACTACCAGGAGTTACGGTAACGGCCGCAAGTCCGTCCCTTGCTCGTGGAAGTGCAACAGTTATCAGCGACGATTCCGGAAACTACAGGGTTATCGGAGTCCAAGCTGGTGTGTACACACTGAGAGCTGAGCTAGACGGATTTGCAACAGCCAACGTCACTGGCATTGAGGTTGCCGTCAACACTACAGTCATTCAGGATGTGACACTAGGCATAGCCAACATAACGCAAGAGATCACCGTCAACGCATCCACCATTGTGGTTCGCAAGACCGATGCCGATCTGCAAGAGATCATTGGAACAAGAGAGATCGAGAATCTCCCCTTGAATGGTCGTAACTTTGTGGACCTTATGCAACTCAGTCCGGCTGTAGCTTTCCGTCCTTCTGACTCTGATCAAGGCTCTGATGTCACCGTTTTCGGTGAACGCTCCGTCACTAACTCCTTCCTCGTAGACGGCCTTGATAACAATGACGTCTATGACAGAAACTTCTCGGAGTTCTTCATCCAGGATGCGATTCAAGAATTTCAAGTCTTGGTGGGCGGTTACCAAGCAGAATTCGGACGCGCTCAAGGTGCTGTGACAAACGTGATCACGCGCTCAGGTGGTGAGGAGGTACACGGAAGCTTCTTCTACTTTAAGAGGGATGACCAATTGGACTCCTCCAACATTCCTAACCAACCAGTTGAAGGATTGAATCGAGTTGAGACCGGTGGAACTTTGGGTGGGCCACTCTGGTCAGACACCTTCTTCTTCTATGCCTTTCAGTATCTAAATGAGGAGAGGTCGGCAAACTTCGATCGCTCGATCATACCGGTAAGCATCGATGAAGGTTACTTCACCCCCTCACTTGGTGGCGAGCCTTGGGACTACGTTCCCATGGAGAAGAGGCATACACACTTCTTTAAAGGAGATCATTCCTTTAGCGACACCAGCCAAATTTTCTTTACGATCAACACTAATAGGGCTGAAAAATCTCTGATCCCACCGGCTCTTGGAGCTCCTCCGGGAACAATCTCTCTGCCTTCAACGTCTTCTGACATCACCATGGACACAACTAGTGTCAATGCGCGTCACACTGGATTCTTGAACCCCACCACTTTCATGGAGAGTTCAATACGAGTCTCTAAGAGCGTGTACGGTGAGAACGATAAGAAGCCAGTAGGAGCAGAGCAGCTCTTCCCTATCACTAGCAACCCGTTTGTCATCTGGGCCTCTAACGGACCCTTGGTTGACGCCACGGCTCGTGAGCAGAATCGTTTCCAATGGACCGAAAACCTGTCCTACATCAAGGGAGACCATAGCATCAAGATAGGTGGAGATCTTCTCCGTAACGACCTCAGTAACGAGTTCAGGCCACGCCAGAGCATCATCATCGGAAACTCTGCGCTCGACAGTATGTACGGCGACCTCGGTTACAGCATCTCGATGCAAAGAGGTGGTTCTCAGATTGTTAGCGATAACAAGGTGGCGGAAGCCTCCGACAACTTGATCGGTGTGTACGCTCAGGATTCATGGCAAGTACGTCCAGGGCTCACCTTCAACTTCGGTGTCCGCTACGACGCTTCGACGCTTTTCTCTCAGGATAGTGACAATCTTTCACCTCGTGTCGGATTTGCCTGGGACCTCGCGAACGACGGCTCCACAGTTGTCCGAGCTAACTACGGTCGTTTCTACGATCAGACGATGCTATCAGTCGTCAGCAATACACCCTCTCTCGGTGGAATCCAAGTAGGTAGCCAGAGCATCCAGACAATTGACCGCGGTGCCTCGTTCTACAACAATCCATTGATGGGCGCTTACGGATTTCTACAAGCCTCCTCCTCGAGGATTCTTGCTAATCCGCTCTTTTTCCAGGATATCTTGCCGACGAGCAAGACACATAGTTCTGGTGGCTGTACCTTTACAGGAAAAGGTAAACCGCTGGCCGTCTATGATCTGCTGGGAATCTCAGTGTCCAACCCGAAAATACCTCCGGTCTTGAACAAAACTTCGATACCGACTTTGACGGGCGGAACACACACCGCTGAATCCGCTGTGGCATTGCTAAATACAACCTATGGTGCAGCAGCCAACGCTGCCGGACTTCCAGGATGTACAAACCCAGGAGGGGATCAATTCAAATACCTTCATGAGACTGGTGTAAACAGTCTTAACAAGGGTGAGCCCCTTATCTTCCTTTTCCGTCAGTTGGAGTTGCAGATTGATTCAATTCAGACAATGTCTAATCCGACCTCCACGCCCTATACTGATTCGTTCAATATAGGTATTGAGCAGGCACTGGGTAACGACATCTCTATAGATGTCCAGTTCTTCGCTCGTAGGTCTCGTGACCTTCTGACCCGTCGTGTAGTCAACTTGCTGGATGTTCCTGTTTCAGCTAGCTGCTCCGGCAACACAGTCAACAAAGGTCCCTGCGAAAGACGTATGGAGTACTTGGGATTTCTCGATAGCAACGCTATCACGCTTTCCCTTAACAAAAGGTTCAGCAACAATTACTCGTTCCTGGCCAACTACTCCTACACCCAAGCTACAGATAACTTCTCAACTCTGAGGGTTCCTCCACCATCTAGTGAGGTCAGCTTTCTCTGGAACAACAGACCTGAGGAAGACATCGGAAAGAGTCTTAACACTCCAGTCCATAACTTCGTCTTGAGTGGACTCTATCAGCTTGGCTGGGATACCGTAATATCTGGTGTGACAAGAGCTACTTCGGGTAGACCTTTTAATGCCATTGGAATTGGTGCTGATTCAGACGGAGATAACATCTTCGACAACAGACTAATAGGCACTCAGAAAGGCGAATTCCAGACGGAGCCTTATCTATCAACCGATTTCCGGATGACCAAGAACATTATGCTGGGCGATGAGGCTAAGATCACCGGTATGTTCGAGATCTTCAATCTCTTCAATAGGGCTAACCCTTATGAAGTCAACCGTGCCTGTTCCGATACTGACGGTGATGGAACAGTTGATGCTAAAGGTTGTCAGGGAGGTGCCTTTGGCCAGGTTATTCGACCTTTCCCAGGACGGGAAATCCAGCTTGGTCTGAAACTCTCTTTCTAAGCAACAACCCATTCCATAGGCGAGCCGGGCATATGCGCGGCTCGCCTATACCCACCTTTCTCCTCGCACTCGGGCAACAGCCCTTCCTCACCGTCGTTGGTTATTAGCTGGAATTTTTGTGGGCGGTGGGCTTGGCTAGGCCAGTTTCAGCACCATCGCATCTTCTGCGAGAATCACGGGGCCGTCATAATGCCTCTTAATTGCTGCGGCAAACTCACTCCAAATCTGTGGGCCTGGACTCTCTCCATAATAGAGGCTCGAAAAGTCGACAGCTGCTTGGACACTTGTATATGGAGCTAGATGAGTGGCCACAACCTTCTTCACTCCTGCCTTTTGGGCTAATCGTCCTAGTTCTGAGGGAGATGTGTGCCCTGTTCGCGGTTTATCAGTATCGTCTTCCAATCGCTGCATGCCCCTACGCAGACTAAATTTACCTGTATGTGTCATCCCAAAGTCTGGCACCACGCATTCGTGAATCAGAAGATCTGCCCCCTCTGCAAGTTTAACCAAGGCACTAGAAGGTGCCGTATCCCCACTGATCACGACTGACCCATACTTAGAATCGACTCTATATCCAAGACTTTTTAGTTGGAACAATTTCACATGAGGAGTATGCACAGCAGTCACTTTAAAATCATCTGTCTCGACAACGGTCCCGGGTCCTATATCCTTAACTACAACAGGAGCCTCAGGTGCAGGCCGACCAGATGTTCCTTCTTTAGGCCATGTTCTGACAAGTTCTTTCACGAAATCTGAATCCATGCGATGCATGTGATTGATAGCTCCGTCCGACATACTAGCCGTACCTTCCGGTCCAAATACCTTGTATGGTTCTTGTCTACCCGCTATCCACGAAGTTATGACGTAGTAATCGTATGTTGCGATGTGATCAAAGTGTAGATGGGTGAAAAGTATGTAATCCACGTGTAATGGATTTATACCCGCTTGCATCAGATTGTCCATAGTCCGACGCCCACAATCAAATTGCAGAATCGTCCCGTCCACGACAATGGCTTGGCTGGCATTACCTCTTTGTGGATCCGGCAATGCTGAACCGGAACCTGTTATAACCGCATACATTCCTTTGCTGTAATCGGGGGATACCTCTAAACCCGATTTAGCAACAGTATTCGCCGTGCCAGTAACTGCTGCCGACCCTGCCACCATCGCTTTGAGAACCCCTCGTCTATTCATCTTGAATTTCGAAGACTCATTTTCTTTTTCTGACACGTGATACTCCTTTCACCGGAGGAAACCCTTACTGCTAAGCAAGGTTCTCTCTCAATAAACACACATTATTCGTCATTAGCGTTCCACATCCTTATAATCGTCTATAAAGCTGGCTAGGTCCAATGCCACAAAAATATATCCAAGATGAGAGCAGGTAGAATTTGTTTAAAAACTACAGATTGACAACAATTACGACTCTTTTCGCTTTGAACTGGCTCATGACTTTCTTAATATCTGCCCCCTCCCCGCAAGCAGACATCATCCTCTGGAATGGAAAAATTTTGACTGTTGATTCTGAATTTTCCATTGAACAAGCCCTTGCCATACGAGCCGGCCAGTTCGTGCATATTGGATCCAATCAGGAAGTCCTGACCCTGAAGGGGAGTGAGACTAAAATTATAGATCTAAATGGTCATACAGTTATTCCAGGACTAATCGATAACCATTACCATATGTTGAGCAAAGCAGTAGATCAGCATTTGGGGGTAGAAATCGCTTTGACTGAGTCCCTGGAAAAAATGCTTGAGTCTATCGCCGCAAAAGCTAATAAGACACCTCCCGGAGACGTGGTTTATACAACTTCGGGGTGGATGATCGAACAGTTAAGGGAAAAAAGAGCTCCTTCGCGTCAGGAACTTGATAGAGCCTCGCCAGACAATCCAGTGGTCGTTCAGGGTGGACACACTCTCTATCTTAATTCTCAGGCTTTGAAACTAGCAGGGATCGATCGTCACACACCCAATCCTCCAGGCGGATTCATCGGGAGAGATATCGATGGGATACCTACAGGATTACTCATCGATAACGCCATGTTCCTAGCTCGAGGACTGATCCCTACACCTACCTTCGACCAAAAGTTAGATGCCCTCCGGGTAGCCCAGAAAAAAGAAAACTCAGTTGGAATCACAAGCGTTCGTGAACCTGGTCTTCACCCCAAAGATATGCGTGTATATCAAAGGCTGTGGCAGGAAGAGGAGCTGACACTTCGCGTCAGCATGAATCTTAATCTTGACCACCACCTTTCAGCACAAGAATTGACGGATTACTTGGGTCAGTGGGGAGTGAGTACCAGGTTCGGAGATCCCATGCTACGTCTCGATGGTATCGGAGAATTCGGTCTGGATGGAGGATTCGAAGCTGCTTGGATGAGCCAACCTTATTTCTTTTCGGAAGCTCCTAGTCCCTTTTATGGCCTCCAAAGAATTGACTCCGAAAAATTCTCTGCAGTTATTAAAGCTGCCAATACTCTTGGGTGGCGACCCAGTATTCATGCAGTAGGAGATCAAGCAATAGATATGCTGTTGGACACTTACAAACAGGCCCACAAGATAGACTCCATTTTTGGGAAACGTTGGCTCATCGAACACGCACACTACACCCGACTCGACCAGATTCCCGCTATTCGAGACTTGCAGATCTTTATTTCAACCCAATTCCATCCCTATATGTCTGCTGGAACAATGAAACGACACTGGGGTGAAAAAAGAGCGGCCCAAACGATGCGGCTCCGGGACTGGATAGATGGAGGCCTTACTGTGGGCGGAGGTAGTGACTGGTCACTGGTTCCTGCAAATCCCTTCTGGATGATCTATTTCTGGGTCACACGAGATACCCGTCTCTGGGGAAAACTGGGGCCAGAACAGTCCATTACAAGAGAAGAAGCCTTGCGTGTGATGACAATAAATAATGCCCATCTCACATTCGAGGAGACCATAAAAGGGTCCATCGAAGTCGGGAAGTTGGCAGATCTCGTTATTCTATCAGAGGATTTTATGACTATCCCGGAAGCTGCGATTCGGGATATTAAAGCCTTATGTACTATGCTCGGAGGGAGAATTGTTTATGTTGATTCTGACTCACCCATTTCAATCGACTGACTTGACCCGACTGACTTACTGCAGTATTACGCGACTGCGTGGTCTGATTTTAATTCTGTGGGCTCTTGCCAGCTGCTCTCAGTCTTCGGAAACTCTCTCTCCTGAAATGATCATACACTCTGGAGATATCCTATCAGTTAATCAGTCTTTCGATCGTTATCAGTCTATGGCCATTTCCGATGGACGCATCCTGGAATTGGGCACGAATCAGGAAATTTTATCCTTAGCCGACGATACCACCAAACTCATAGACTTGAAGGGAGCTACGGTTATTCCGGGCCTGATCGATTCACACTCACATCCAGAAAATTATGGCCTTTTCTTATTCCGGCCAGATCTTTCAAAGGCCAAAAGTGTCGAGGAAATTGTCCAAATCATTGCTAGAAAGGTTAACCAAAGTCCCCCAGGGGCATGGGTGACCAATAGTGGATTCTGGAATGAAACAAAGCTCCGAGAGAACAGAAATCCGACACGTTTTGATCTCGATCCCGTCTCACCTGAAAACCCGGTGTTCCTTCGACGTGGACATCTGGCTGTTATTAATTCTAAGGCTCTGGAAATACTAGGTATGAATGACACGACCCCTGATCCAGAGGGAGGCAGTTTGGAACGAAACCCTGACGGAAGACTCACCGGTCGCCTTTACGAACGTGCAATAGACCTGGCCCGAGAAGCGGTTCCGGAATTGACCGAGGAAGAACTAATGAGCTCCATCCGGAAATCTTATGAAGGCCTGGCGGCAGCGGGAATCACAAGTGTCCGATCCGCAGCCACTCCTTACAGTGTCATGCGGGCTTTCCTGAAACTCCAAGAGAATGGCGAATTGACCTTAAGAACAAGTATCACCGTCAGGATTAATCCAAATCAGGCAGAGGCCGACTTGGAACGGGAACTCAAAGAACTGAAATCTATTTCCGGATGGCAACCATCAATGTTGAATCTATGGGGAGTTAAAATGACCGCTGATGGTGGATCTGACCTCGCGTTCTTGCGGGAAGATTACGCCAACAGACCAGGATTTCGAGGACAGCTTGGAGGGCCCCCTGAAAACTTCTCTAGAGCTGCACGCTTGTGTAATAGTTATGACATCCGTTTGGCTATCCATGCTCTGGGGGATGCCGCGATCGATATGGTGTTAGATGCTTACGAGGAGGCCCACAGAGAAAACTCTATCTCGGGGAAAAGATGGTCTATCGAACACGGGTACTTACTGCAACCCGAACATTTTCCGCGTATTAAAAATCTAGGACTGGTTATGCACCCTCAGACTTGGCACCTCTACAACCTTCGCCGAAATTTCCTAGAAAACTATGGAAGTAACTATGCAAACATGAGCCACCCCTATCGAACTCTCCTAGAGCACAATATACCTATTGCTGGGGGGACGGACTGGATACTTGAGCCATCAGATCAGTTCTTCTATATGTGGGTTAGCATGACACGGGAATCTCTAGATGGAGAGGTCGTGGATATTTCTCAAAGCTTGACACGTGAGGAGGCGTTGAGATTTCACACCTCCTGGGCCGCATACTCGACATTTGAGGAAAAGATTAAAGGCTCCCTAGAGAAGGGTAAACTTGCTGATCTAGTCATTCTGCCCGACTACATGAATCTCCGAGAAGAGGAGTTTCGTAATCTCAGACCTCTCTTAACCATGGTTGGTGGCAAGATCGTATATCAGTCTGAGGAATTTATTTTTTAGAAAATCTCTCCAAGTCCGTCAAATCCCGAGCTCGCAGCAGATCTCGGTGGGTCTGGAGGATCTCCGGAAAATCATCAACACTACTAGCCCCATCGTGTACAGACCTTACAAAATCCTCCATCATGGCAGCATACTCTATCTCTTCCGAAAGGCAATCCTCAGGCCAAGGAGCGGGCAGAGACTCCCTTAATATACTCTTCCCAGAAGGATCCACTCTCAGATCGAGCTCAAAAGTACTTCCTTCCCGAAGATCGACTCCGGCTATTAGCTCTATCCCACTTGGGAGCTTACCTTTTAATTCAACACAAAGTGGGAAGTCTCCACCTCCATCTGTCTTTATTTCAGCTCCCAGCTCCCCGAGTTCCTCACCCCTGGCATGGGTCATCCAACGAACCAAGTCAAGAGCATGAATTCCAAGAGTGAACCACCCCCCCCCGCTCTGCAAAGGGTCTTTAGTCCAATTTTTACCACGGGACAGTCTGTCTAGACCCAAGCGATAAACACATCGCACCGACCGAACATTTCCCAACCTGCGCCGCATCTCCTTTAATGCAGGATTCCAGCGCAACCTATACCCCATTTTCAAAATAGGCGCATTGGGTTGGAGAACTTTTTCTAGAAGGTTTAACTGCACCCAATTTATGCACAAAGGCTTCTCTATAAATACCGGCTTTCCTGCTGTCATGGCCTGGAAACACAGAGGAGCGTGTAGGTGATTGGGAACCGCTATCGTCACAGCATCAACTTCGGGAAGAAGGTCTGAAAGAGTTTCGAAAACAGGAATTCCCAGATCTAGCTTTCTTCGTGAAACAATCCCTGAGACACAAGCACCTGCTTCTCGAAGATAACGAGCATGGAATTGGGCTATCTCACCCCAGCCTACGATTCCTATCCTTAACGCCACCGTTGTCTTTTCTCACTAAGATAACAGCCCATAATTAGCCAGTTACGACCGGCAAAACGAGCACTCTGATATTGCTACGGCACCTTGTACGCAAAATGGGTTCGTGGGTGCATTATCCCACCTTGCATAACCCATTCAATCTGGCGAATGTTTTCAATGTTCTCCAGAGGATTTGCACTAAGAATAAGTAGGTCCGCAAGCTTGCCCTGCTCAATTGTTCCAAGCTGATCAGCTACCCCGATAACTTCGGCTCCATTACGAGTTGCAGCCACAATCGCCTCCAGAGGGGTTAACCCAGCTTCGACAAAGATTTTTAATTCCCAAGGGGTATTGTACCCCTGAAAATTAAATCCTACCGGCCCTCCTGCATCAGTTCCTGTAGCTAACTTCACACCAGCTTGATGCATTTTGGTAATATTCTCTCGGAAAATTGGGTTATGTTTTCTCGCCCATTCGTAGACGTCAATACGACCAACTTCCTTGAATCGTCTATTTTCTTCCTTGACGAACTCGGGGTCTCGCATCCTTTCAAGTAGGAATGTAGGCACACTCGCCTCCAGTATAGGGTGATCAAGATTTCCTGCATGCGGATCCGGTGCCAAGAAGGCTTCGAACAGACTCACTGTTGGGACTACTGCGATCTGATTTTCCGCCAGTTGCTCAAAAATGGGATCCCCTTCTGGGATTCGGTCTTCTAAACCGTGAACAATCGCTCTCGGCTTAATTTTCTCGACCGTTCGACGATATTCAGCAATGTTAATGGCATGCACATACATAGGAACATCCTCAGCACGTGCTACCTCCGTAATCGCCTCCAGCATATCCTCGGGCATCTCTACATAGGTCCCAGAATCTCCTAGACCATTTTCGATAACGATCTTGAACCCATCCGTCCCTGCAGCTATATGACTTTGGGCACGTTCTCGAGCAGCAACAGCATCCGGTAACGATCCTCCGTGCCGGCTTCCCCAACCACCATCTGGAGAAAACGACTGGCCGGTGGCATAAATGCGAGGAGCTATGATTGTTCCCTCTCGTTGCGATTCACTTTTAGCCCAAACCGTGTCTCCAACATTCAGGATTGAAGTGACCCCATTGAAGAGGAAGGCACGACGACTGTCATTGATCATGACCTGCTTCTCTTCCGGTGTCAGCTGGAAAACCGTTGGTGCATCTAAGTGAACATGTGTGTCGATCAACCCCGGAACTACATATTTCCCTGCTCCTTCAACTACCTGAGCACCATTCGGTACACTAAGGTTACTCCCGATCGAGTCAATACGATCTCCTCTAATCAAAATATCCGCTTCTATCGGAGCATTTCCTGTTCCATCGATAAGCACTACATCTCGTATCAGTGTTGCACTAACCTCTTCAGAAATTTCTGAGGAGGGCTGACCGCAGTAGACCCCTCCTAGCAATAGGAAGAGTAGCCAAACAATGAGATTCCTTTTTTTCATAACCTTGTCCTCCAGTTTTTTAGTCTCCCAGCCTACGATTCCTATCCTTAACGCCACCGTTGTCTTTTCTCACTAAGATAACAGCCCATAATTAGCCAGTTACGACCGGCAAAACGAGCACTCTGATATTGCTACGGCACCTTGTACGCAAAATGGGTTCGTGGGTGCATTATCCCACCTTGCATAACCCATTCAATCTGGCGAATGTTTTCAATGTTCTCCAGAGGATTTGCACTAAGAATAAGTAGGTCCGCAAGCTTGCCCTGCTCAATTGTTCCAAGCTGATCAGCTACCCCGATAACTTCGGCTCCATTACGAGTTGCAGCCACAATCGCCTCCAGAGGGGTTAACCCAGCTTCGACAAAGATTTTTAATTCCCAAGGGGTATTGTACCCCTGAAAATTAAATCCTACCGGCCCTCCTGCATCAGTTCCTGTAGCTAACTTCACACCAGCTTGATGCATTTTGGTAATATTCTCTCGGAAAATTGGGTTATGTTTTCTCGCCCATTCGTAGACGTCAATACGACCAACTTCCTTGAATCGTCTATTTTCTTCCTTGACGAACTCGGGGTCTCGCATCCTTTCAAGTAGGAATGTAGGCACACTCGCCTCCAGTATAGGGTGATCAAGATTTCCTGCATGCGGATCCGGTGCCAAGAAGGCTTCGAACAGACTCACTGTTGGGACTACTGCGATCTGATTTTCCGCCAGTTGCTCAAAAATGGGATCCCCTTCTGGGATTCGGTCTTCTAAACCGTGAACAATCGCTCTCGGCTTAATTTTCTCGACCGTTCGACGATATTCAGCAATGTTAATGGCATGCACATACATAGGAACATCCTCAGCACGTGCTACCTCCGTAATCGCCTCCAGCATATCCTCGGGCATCTCTACATAGGTCCCAGAATCTCCTAGACCATTTTCGATAACGATCTTGAACCCATCCGTCCCTGCAGCTATATGACTTTGGGCACGTTCTCGAGCAGCAACAGCATCCGGTAACGATCCTCCGTGCCGGCTTCCCCAACCACCATCTGGAGAAAACGACTGGCCGGTGGCATAAATGCGAGGAGCTATGATTGTTCCCTCTCGTTGCGATTCACTTTTAGCCCAAACCGTGTCTCCAACATTCAGGATTGAAGTGACCCCATTGAAGAGGAAGGCACGACGACTGTCATTGATCATGACCTGCTTCTCTTCCGGTGTCAGCTGGAAAACCGTTGGTGCATCTAAGTGAACATGTGTGTCGATCAACCCCGGAACTACATATTTCCCTGCTCCTTCAACTACCTGAGCACCATTCGGTACACTAAGGTTACTCCCGATCGAGTCAATACGATCTCCTCTAATCAAAATATCCGCTTCTATCGGAGCATTTCCTGTTCCATCGATAAGCACTACATCTCGTATCAGTGTTGCACTAACCTCTTCAGAAATTTCTGAGGAGGGCTGACCGCAGTAGACCCCTCCTAGCAATAGGAAGAGTAGCCAAACAATGAGATTCCTTTTTTTCATAACCTTGTCCTCCAGTTTTTTAGTCTCCCAGCCTACGATTCCACCACGAGCTGGATCTGTCTTTTAGTATCCTCAAAATATAATTCAGATGATCTCCAGTTAATCTTTCACCCAAACACACTAGCAAATGTTTCCTATCTGTGAGATTGATCCTGATGATTAGTCCTCTGTGTCCCAGGGATTAGTAGTATGTATAGAATTGCGAACGCGAGCAGAGGCATTGCCGAGACCGTCACAAATACTGGCGTATAACCAAATTGGTCCACCATCCATCCCGTTGCAAGCATTACGGTAACGCCACCTAGGCCTGCCCCCATACCACTAAGACCGGTTACCGAACCAATCACATTCTTAGGGAATATCTCCCCGCATAGAGACATCATATTGGGAGCCCATAATCCAAAACCGAAAGTGGCAAGGCTTATACCACTGAAAACTATAAAAACCGGGAAAGGGAAAGCAGCGAGGAGCCCTGCTGTCATAATAATCATCCCGATCAGCATAACAGTTAGACGAGCACGGGTTAGTTGCATACCTCTACGAAACAATGCATCAGACAGAGTTCCTCCAAGTAAAATCCCTACAGTTTGCGTTAGAAAAGGTATCCACGCATAGCGACCGATATCAGCCATACTGAAATTTGCACTACGTCTGAGAAATTCAGGCGTCCAGTAATGGTAAAACCAGGTGGTCGGGTCTGCCAGAGCTCGTGCCAAAATCACTGCCCAAACATTTCTCCACCGCAGAAGCGTCATAAATGAGGGAGGCTTGACTTTCTCATTTCCTGCATCCTCTCTGAGATCTCTATTTAGTAGCTCAAGCTCACTGGCTGTGATACGAGGGTGTTTTTCGGGAAGACGAAAAACACCCCACCAAACGATAGTCCATAGGAAGCCCAACATGCCTGTGATGAAGAAAGCCCAATCCCAACCCCACCATATCGTTAAACTAGCTACCAATGGAACGGTCAGGACTAGCCCAGCACTGCTCGCAGCACCCCATATAGAATTAGCCATCCCTCTCTGGTCTTTTGGAAACCATGTTGCAACGGCCTTAACACTCGCAGCCCAGCTGCCAGCCTGACCCGCTCCTAACAAGAACCGGAGAATTGAAAACGTAGCTATCCCATTTCCTAGTGCATGGAGACATGCTGCAGCGGACCACCAAACCATCACTAGACTGAACCCCCGACGAATCCCTATTAGATCAATCAGCCTACCCGTTAAGGGCTGCATTATGGTGTATGCAAGGAGGAAACTCGCGAGAATATAAGAGTAACCCGTATTGGAGATACCCAGATCATCTCTTAGTTCAGGAGCTACTACAGACAGCGTATGCCTATCGATGTAGCTGATAAGTGTAGCGAGAAAAAGAAGAGCGAGTATGATCCAGCGAAGATTCGGTATCTGTTTCATGGAGTTCGTTCCCCGTTTCCCGGATCAATCTCACCGAGGCTGGCTACTGCAGGAGAGGGCCCTCAATTAAACAGTGACCTTTGACACTATAACCCCGGATCCGCATTCTCATAGACAAATAGTAGGACAGCATAATCAAAAACAACCATCCATAGACCGAAAATATTCCGAAAAAAGTCCAGCTGCAGAAAGACGAATTCATCTCCCTTGAATTACCCCAAGAATAGCCTGCACTAGCAGTCCTTCGCCGTCATAAAGTGCTAGACCTGTTTGGTCGTGATCCATTCCTTCCAAGACCAGTAATCGAGCAAATCCTCCCTTGGCTTCAAGCGCCTCTACGAAAGCGCTGGAAGAGTCAATATACTGTTCTTCTACCGATCCAACCGCCACTACGCAGTTGGGAGGAGCTTTCTGAACATTAAGTACTGGGCTGGCAGCCTCCTCCTTATCCCGAGGGGCATATGTACGGGCTTCACCTTCCCTCTCCTCATATGAACCTGTTCTTAGATCATAAGGGCCACTGATGGGAGCACATCCTTTAATTAGGTCTCCTGGAAGTCCTTTTTTCTTTAACCAGTCACTCCTAACTGCCACGTGCCCCGACAAGATCGCACCTGCTGAATGTCCTCCGACATAAATCCTCTGTGGATCACCCCCATATTCTTCAATGTTTTCGTAAATCCAAGCGATCGCATCTTCCACATCTTCCGGTTGGGAGGGATAGAAGAAATCTTGCGTTGTTAATCTGTAGCTAGCAACAACGGTGATCACACCATCCTTAGCCAGTGGGAGGGCAACAAACCCATAGTGAGCTCTATCGCCCTCACGAAATCCGCCGCCATGCAAGAAAAGAAATATAGGGGCCTTCACAGGTGTCTCTTCTGGCAGATAAATATCCAGTTGCTGTTTGGGATGCTTACCATAAGGCAAATCTAGTGTGTGAGGGAGTTTTTCACGTGCAACAGCTGTCCACTGATCTGCATTATCATAGAAGCCTTTCCAATCCATGTGAAACTCATCCGGATGGGTCACTGTATAGTACGTAGATTTATCCTGAGCTACGGCCGGAAAAACCAAGAAGAATATGATTACAAAAAACGCCCAATTTCCCGATTTCATGTCTTTAGATCCCCCTGTTCAAGTAAGAAACCCCATCTCCTGTGCAATGTTACTTTGGCCTAAAGTAGCCTCACTACGATCCAACATCTAGCACCATGCAATCCTCAGCTAATACGATGGGTCCACTGTAGTACTGGGCTGCATCGGATATAATCTTATCCCAAATCTTCTGAGTCCGCCGTTGCCCATAGTACATTGAGGCCATATCTACTGCAGCCTGCGGAGAAGTATAGGGGCCTAAATGGGTTAGAACTAGTTTGCCTACCCCCGCTGCCTCTGCCACTCTGGCAGCTCCCGAGGGCCCAGAATGACTCCACATTTGGCGCTGCTCGATAATTTCGTCTAAGAAAGCTGTGTCATGGATTAAAATATCGGCTCCTCGAGCTAAGTCAATCATACTGTCACAAGGAGCAGTGTCGCCACTCATAACAACAACTCCCAGATCAGATTCCACTCGATAAGCTACAGAAGGCATACCTACTCGCTGATGATGCTCTACTCGACCGGTTATGACCTTAAAGTCCTCCCCTTGAAATTCAAATCCCTCTTCTATCTCCTGTATCTCGATAGCTGGAGATGGAAGGGGACGATCCTTTATGTGCGGGGGGAGTGCTTCTATATACTGACGCACATATTCCACATCCGCCTTGTGGGAACCGTAGATGGTGCTATCAGACATATGTTGTGTCCCGGGAGGCCCATAAACCTTTACCGGGTTTTTCCGACCACAATTCCAAGTGGTCATCACAAAATAGCCATAGTCGCACATGTGATCCCAGTGTAAATGTGTAAAGAAGAGGTAGTCGACATTGAGTGGGTTAATACCTGCACCGGTGAGATTGACAGTGGTGCGCTCACCACAGTCAAAAAGCAGGATTGTCTCCCCAACAACAACTGCCTGGCTGGGATTTCCCCGGACAGGATCAGGAACAGCGGAACCAGACCCCAGTATCACCGCCTGCATACCCATCGTCCAAACTCCCTCGTAACGGTACACTCCCATCTAGTGATAGCAGTGTCAAGTCACGGCACTTTAGACTGCGTCTGATACTAGGGTGTATCACCCAAAGGGAACCAGGCTCATCGAAAAAAAGAATCTAGGAAAATATAATTCAAATGGAAGCTACATTCCCCAAATTGCAAACTCCCCCAAAATGTTGCCTAGGCTGCAACAAATGACCAATAACAACGCTGTGCATCCCAGTTCACACATTTCGTAAATAATCGTCTGTCTTATTGATCCAGTCTTCTCGGGGTGGACTGAAAATATCCAGTGCCCTCGTATCTTTCATGGATAGCACCTTATGAGAGACATTGGACGGAAGGAAGATACTCTCGCCTTCTTTTACAATTATCTCTTCAGAATTCTCACCAACCCAGAATTTCAAAGACCCTGTCAGAATGTAGCTGATTTGCTCATTCCAGTGATGATGCTCAGGTACAACGGCGCCCTCTTTAAGTTGCAACTGTGTCAACATTATTTTGTCACCATATATGAAACGTCTATTGATCTTTTCATTTAGCGTTTCCCATGGAATTTCGCTCCACCGGTAATGTTCTGCATGCGTTGAGCTCATTCCCACTCTCCTAGATTTGGTTCTGGAAGGAGCACCGACATATAGCGCCTCATTAGCCAGAATCATTATGTTTCACTTTCGACTCGGTCTTAATGACCCTCTGCACTATACTCCCGGACACATCTCTGTACACCCAGAAAAACATTGTGTTTAAGCATACTGAACAGTAAAACGATTCTATGATTAGATTAATCCAGTTCCAGATTCCTGACAAATCCCGTCGTGTTGGTATCGTTTCGAGGGAGAACATCCTGGACCTCACTGCCATACGACCAGAATTGAGTTCTACCTACCAGATCTTCACGGAATCTTGCCGAGCCGGAATTTCTTTTTTGGAAACGTTGAGAGAGCTTAGCAAGCAGGCTCCATATTACGGTCCTTATTCCACTCTCTTGGACGCAAATCCCGGTGATGGAATCAGACTCCTACCTCCTGTTGACCACCCGGACCCTTCTCATTGCATCGTCTCGGGGACCGGACTCACCCATCTAGGAAGTGCAAACCAACGTGATGAGATGCACACAGAGCCCAAGGAGAAAATGACCGATTCGGAGCAAATGTTCCAGTGGGGGATTGAAGGAGGTCGTCCTGTACAAGGTCGTGGAGTCCAACCGGAGTGGTTTTACAAAGGAGATGGCTCCATTCTAAAAGGCTACAATGACTGCCTGGACCTCCCCTCATATGCCCAGGATGGAGGAGAAGAAGCTGAAGTAGCAGGCTGCTATATGATCGACCCCGAAGGAAACCCACATCGCGTTGGCTTCTCCATCGGTAATGAGTGGTCGGATCATAAGATGGAGAAACAAAACTTTTTATGGTTAGCCCCTTCGAAGCTTAGGACTTGTTCTATCGGACCCGAATTAGTAATAGGTCTATCCTTTTCTAATTTGCAAGGCCGTACCCGTATTTTTCGAGCAGGCAATGAGCTTTATGATTCAGGAATCTTTCTCACTGGAGAGGAGAATATGTCTCATTCCTTAGAAAACCTAGAAGACCATCACTTCAAATACCCACTTTTCCGTCGGCCAGGAGATGTACACATTCATTTTCTGGGAACCCCACGCTTTTCCTTCGGTAACTGCCCACCGTTGAAAGACAAGGACCGTATAAAAATCGAGTTCGAACGTATGGGAGCCCCTTTAATTAATACTGTGCGAAAGAAACCCCAGAATGACACCCCGATCAAAGTGATCAAATCCTAGTTAATAGCAGACCCCACTTGATTTAGGTGCTAATAATCAGCTCTCCTATAGTATTGTGTAACCGGCCAGCTAATAACGACAATAAAAACAAGGAAATGAGTGTATGTCAGATCTTTTACATCCGGTTTTGATCAACGGCCAGTGGAGAAGTTCTGCTGGAACTTCAACTTTCCAGGCCTCAAACCCTCAAACCCGTTCACTCCTGGAAGCCCAGTACCCGGTGAGTCCCTGGAGTGAGATTAAGGAAACACTACAGGCGGCCCATCAGGCAGCTAATGAATTGGAGAAAATATCTCCTTCCCAGATCGCAGAATTCCTAGATGAATATGCCAATAGGATTGAAGACAGCGAAGATACCCTAGTTGCTACTGCTAACCAGGAGACAGCTTTACCCGAAGAACCGAGACTACGGTCGGTCGAACTTCCTAGAACAACATCTCAACTTCGAAGTGCTGCTAGTGCCGCCAAAAACGGTTCCTGGAACCTACCGACTATTGACACCTCTCTTCAGATCCGTTCGATTTACAGGGCAATCGGTCCTGTTTGTGTCTTTGGCCCCAACAACTTCCCTTTCGCTTTCAATAGCATTGCAGGGGGCGATTTTGCCGCCGCTATTGCAGCCGGAAACCCCGTTATCGCAAAAGGGAATACGTCGCACCCAGGAACGACAGAAATTTTCGCTAAAGCAGCCAATGAAGCCGCTAACAACACAAAAATGCCCAAGGGATTGGTCCAATTACTGTACCGTACGAGTCATCAGGATGGAGAACGGCTGGTTTCCCATCCCTTGCTAGGTGCAACCGGTTATACGGGTTCGCGCCAAGCAGGGTTGATCCTGAAATCAGCAGCTGACCGTAGTGGAAAACCTATCTATCTCGAACTGAGTAGCATCAACCCTATCCTAATTCTGCCAGGAGCGTTAAAGGAACGACAGGATGAGATCATCGACGATCTTTCATCATCGATTTTACTAGGTACAGGACAATTCTGTACCAGCCCTGGCCTCATAATCTTAGTAGAGTCTCCGGCCTCAGACATATTTGTCTCAGAACTAGGATTACGTATGGGAAAGACACCTCCTGGAGTACTCCTCGGTGCGGGAGTCCAAAAATCCTTGATCGAAGGCATTCAAGGACTCGAAACAGCTGGTGCAAAAACCGTCACAGGTGGGCTGGCAATAGACGATCCAAATAAAGGGTTCTGTATTGAAAATACCCTCTTACAAGTCGATGGCACCTCATTTTTGATGCGGCCTGAAGATTTTCAAAAAGAAACTTTCGGGAATAGCAGTCTTGTTGTTAGAGCAAGAGATTTCGAGGAATTAAAAGCAATCATTGGCAGCCTGGAGGGTAATCTGACAGGCAGTATATACTCCCACTCCCAGGGAATCGACGATTCACTTTATAACGAGGCCGAGTCTTTATTGCGACCAAAAGTAGGGCGTCTTTTAAATGATAAGATGCCCACCGGGGTTGCCGTCTCACCGGCCATGAATCATGGAGGGCCTTTTCCGGCCACGGGACACCCAGGTTTTACGGCCGTGGGAATCCCAGCCTCCCTGTTACGCTTCGCAGCACTCCAATGTTACGACAATGTTCGGCAACACCGTCTGCCCGTAGAACTACAAGATGAAAACCCTACAGGACATACCTGGCGACTAATTGATGGCACTTGGACGCAATCAGATATCTAAACAAAAATTTACTATAAGAAAGAGACCCCCACTTCAGCTTTGGCTGAAACTACACCCCCGTCTCAGCCTAGGCATTCACCTCTAGAAAACCAAGATCTCTAGTTGCGTACTCGTTTGAATCTGTCTTAGTCTGCGTGTAATCTGAGAGACTTGAGCAAGCATAGCGTTTTTCAAAGGTACTTTCTTCCTGGAATTATCTTCCAATCTGTTCTGATCGGTGGAGCCTATTCGACAGGCAGAGAGATCGTTGAATTTGGGGCTAAATTTGGTCGTCATGGCTTGTGGAGTATTCTTTGGATCCTACTCTTATTTTCTCTGATTTCAGGGATAACTTATGAATTCGCACGGGTTACTAATTCTCAAGATTACCGAACTTTCATAAGACATCTAATTGGTCGCTTTTGGCCCATTTTCGATGTCTTGTTCTGCACAATGGCGGTCATCGTAATTGCTGTGATCGGCTCAGCTTCTGGAAGCGTTGTCGAACGAGTACTTGGCTGGCCCTACTGGCTAGGCGTCTTCCTCGTAATAACAATTGCAGGTGGGGTGATGATGGGCGGGAGGCAGGCTATCGAACGATTCAAAACAACTGGTTCCCTGTTGCTGTACGGGGGATACATTTTCCTCTCCTACAATATACTGAGTACCCGCTGGGACAGTGTGATAGAGGCGCTCGCCCTGGAACCCACACAAAGTGCTTCAACTGCCGCAACCACTGGGATCCTGTACGTCGGTTACAATTTGCCAAACTTCTGTGCTGTCTTTTTCGTTCTAGATCGCCTCGGGAAGAGGTCAGAGAGTGCATGGGCCGGTATCATCACTGGCATTTTATCAATAATACCTTTTTTCCTCACATACCTTTGCATTATGGCCTTCTACCCCTCACCTGAAGTTCTCAATACCGCCGTACCCTGGCTTACTATGCTGACCTTGTCTTCCGGTCCTATAATC
Organism: uncultured Acidobacteriota bacterium; assembly: GCA_964463145.1. Classification (GTDB taxonomy): domain Bacteria; phylum Acidobacteriota; class UBA6911; order RPQK01; family CBDAPI01; genus CAYXBG01. Next base: position 15,146 of record CAYXBG010000010.1, on the reverse strand, counting down.
CTAACGCTGTATGGGCTGATAATCTTCTGGACATTAATCGAAACAAGTGTCGGCATGACGCATGCGATCATTGACCGAATCTCGGCTCAGCTACTAGATCTAGGACGGAACCCACTGGCTCCGATTCAAGCTGCAATGATTTGTACTCTTATTTTGTCTCTGGCTGCCTTCCTCTCTCAATTCGGAATAATTGCCTTGGTATCCAAAGGCTATAGCATCATGGCCTATGGGTTTCTCATCCTTTTCGCCCTTCCCCTGCTCACTATCGGAGTGTGGACCATTTTGCAGAAAAGAACCTAACCACTACAGCTAAAGCGGATCCACCAAATCATTACGAACAACCTCTCCGCCCTTCATTACAAAAAAGATTGTGCGGAGAGACTTTATATCCTCCAGAGGATCTCCGGAGACGGCAATGATGTCAGCAAACTTCCCAACCTCAAGGCTCCCCGTATCACTATCAAGGCCTAGCATTTTTGCTGGCTCGATTGTGGCCGAACGTAGTGCTTGTAATGATGACATCCCTGCGGATACGTAGTACTCAGCCTCTCTCACAGTGGCCACGGTTCCATCGTTTGGTTCATGTGGCAGCTGATCAGTGCCTAGGGCTATATTAACCCCTTCCTCAATCGCCATTTCCAGAGCCTTCCAGTGGTCCTTACCGGTTGAATCACGACGTTTCAAGTACCATTCTGGAGATCCAATTTTCACAAAAAACGGTAGAGTGGCAGGTTGACTCACCACAATCGTGGGAACATACCATGTACCCGCATTTTTCATTTCTCTGAGTACCTCTCGAGTCAAATGGTATCCATGCTCGATACAGTTGATCCCCGCCTTTATGGCAACACTAGTGGCACTAGGGGAACCCGAATGCGCGGTAACCTTAGCTCCGAAACGGTGCGCAGCATCAATCACGGCATGGATTTCTTCAGGGGTCATTAGGGCTTCCGCTATCCCACCACCATCTGTGGCAATACCCCCAGAGATCGCTATCTTAATCCACGTCGCACCGGCCTGTATTTGCTTGCGTACGCCTTTCATTAATTCATAAGGACCATCGAAACCAGTTCTTCCTTTAGCACCGTGTCCATGGGTAATAGGAACACTTTCACCTGCGCTAACTAGTCTGGGCCCTACAGCTTCTCCACGATCGATTGCCCTCATAAGAGCAAGGTCAGCATGCCTCCTATCTCCAGGCATACGAACAGTTGTCGTCCCGGACAAAAGTGAATCTCTGGCGTTTTTCGCCATTCGTAATGCAAGAGCTGCATTAGTTTCGTTAGCAAGTCGAGCGGCTTCCTTACCAGGCAAAATCAAACCCCAATGAACGTGCATATTCATCAGACCTGGGGCCAACCAAGCATTCTCTAGCTGGATTTTTCTGGCTCCAGCAGGAATAACTACGTCGGAGGCAGCTCCTATTGCAGAAATTCTTTCATTCTCAATCAAGACGACTGAATCACGAAGAACTCCACTGCCATCGAGGCGCACTAAATGAGCACCTACTATGGCCACCGCACTCGAATTTTGCCCACCCCAAATAGACCCAACCAGAAATACTGCAAGACACAGAGTAATAATCAATGGACGTAAAAAATTAGACACGTCTTTCCCTCCCAAAAAATTAAATACATCAATCTATTGGATGATGCGTAATAAGAAACCTACCATTTCATCACTTGGAACGAAAGTGACGCCCCCAATAGCGATGGATATGCCAAAAGATTTGACGGCTTAAGAGCTCGGGACCAGACACCCTCTGAGAAACAACCCCAAAAGGTCAACATCAGAGTCAAATAAACTCTCTTTAGAATTTATCACTCTACTAAATCCTACTTACCCAGAGACTCTTGATAATAACTCCCGTCCACAAGCACTACCTAGTGAGGCTTAAGTCCTTCATCCGCCCCCAATCCTCGCTCTAACCAACCAGGGTACCAACGGAAAACATTACCAGTGAGGCTACCGATGAATATCAAATCATCCCCTGTCACGTGTATCCAATGCCCAGGACTTTCCATCGCTCCTAAGATCCGGCCGGAATGCTTATCAATTTTCATGATCCGACCAGCAAGAGTGTCATAGGTTAAATTTTCGATGTTGTTCCGGTGTGTGATCACCCAAGCCTGATCATCCGGAGCAATGAAGATGTTCTGGGTAGCACCGAGGTGTGTCCATTCACGCAAATATCTACCATTGGGGTCAAAGATCTGAATCCGATTGTTTTCACGATCACTCACGTAGACGGTTCCCACCTTATCCACAGCCACTGAGTGAACTGTATTGAATTCACTGGGACCCGATCCCGGTCTTCCCCAATCCAAAAGGTACTTCCCTTCCTTCGTGAATTTGACAACACGTGAATTGCCGTAACCATCGGCTACATATACATCTCCTGAAGGAGAAAAAGCTAGGTCTGCAGGCCGGTAAAAATGATCCCTATCGGAACCCTTTTCACCCTTGACGCCCAACGTCAGCAGGAGCTTCCCCTGAAGATCAAACTTCATCACCTGATGGTCTCCATTATCAGTAATCCATACGTTGTCCTCAGAATCGATCCTGAGTCCATGCTCGTTTCCAAACATCCCCCTACCCCAAGATCTTAAATAGCGTCCTTTTGCATCGAAAACGATTATGGGAGGGGCATGGACTCCGCGTTGGAAAACATACACTTCTCCCCTAGAATCGGTAGCTACAGCAGAAACTCGCCCAAACTTCCAACCCACCGGCATCGTATCTGGTTCTTCTCCGAATCTTATATTTACACGGTATTTCAGGAGGCCACCTTCGTGGGGAAACCAACCTCTATCACCAGCGCAGATGAAAGACATCAGACTGACGAACAAAAACAGAACCGATCCTGCACCGTAGAATCGCGACATTTTCAACCTCCCATTTTTCTTACAGCTTCGAAAGGGCGTACCTAAGTTTGGACTAGCAACCTCTATCGTAGTAAAGAAAGCATAACCCCTCAGCAGAATAAGGTCACGTAGGAGTTGTCTACACTATCAGGTTCAGAAGGACAACAAAGTACTCTTAATCGTAAATGTTAATATTGACTTTAGTCATGAACATGCAAGGGCTAATACTCATTTCACTACTTGTTAATCTGCCCCAGGCACAATTGCCAAACATTTCATCCCTTACGCCTCCCCCTCTACAGCCCATCCCCTTCAGCCATAAACAACACTTAGGGATGGGCGTCCTAGATTGTAAAGACTGCCATACGATGCCTGAACCGGGTTATTTCGCCTCACTTCCTGACACGGGAAAATGCATGTTATGCCACGAAAAAATCCTATCGAAAAGTCCTTCAATAAAAAAACTGGCCGTTGCACATCGTAAGGGTGTGGCAATTGCGTGGAAGCCTGTTTACCGAATACCTGATTACGTTTATTTTAGCCATAAGGAACACCTCGCCCAGGAAAATACGACCTGTCAAGCCTGCCACGGACTGGTGCGAAAGATGGATAAAATGCAGAAAGTAAAGGATATCTCAATGCCTGCCTGTATGGGCTGCCATCGGGCCACAATGGCTTCTGTGGCATGTGATTATTGCCACGAGATGTTCTGATCTAGCGTTTGTGGACCCTGACGAGGCTGCTTTCTATTGATCTAATGTTCGGCCTACCTAAACCCGCCATGCTTCGGCCCAATTCGGTCTGGAAGAGTTCTAGTATAGCTTGAACACCTCCAGCCCCATAGGATGAGAGTCCCCACATTGGTGGCCTCCCCAGAAGAACAGCCTGAGCCCCCAGAGCCAATGCCTTCAAGATATCTGAACCCCGCCGAAAGCTTCCGTCTATTAGTATAGGTATCCTTTGCCTCACCGCCCTAGAAATCGAGGGTAATATCTCAATCGGAGATCCGGACTTTGTTGCAAAAACACCGCCATAGTCTGAGACCACTATCCCTTTTATATCCTCATTCACAGCTGTCTCGGCATCTTCGCTTGCTAAAATCCCCTTCAGCAGTACTGGCACCTTTATATTCCGCCTTATTAGATCAATCGCCCCCCAATCTAATCCCGTTTTGCCGTCAGTACGGGAGTGGAATGGGGTCGTTACCGTTATACACAAGGCCTTACATCCAGCTTCTACTGCACGATGACTATCGGCTCTAATACTATTTACATCGCCCCCAAGATCGACTTGATACCAAAGCGTCGTTTCCGCCCGGGCTGCGATTTGCTCAATTGAATAGCTCGAACGGCTACTGATGACTACAGTCGTTTTTGTAGCTGCAGCCCCTTCAACTGTCGCAAGTTCGCCTCTTGGATGGAACTCTGCCTGCTGTGCGATGGGTCCCACCAAGAGAGGAGCAAACATCGGCTCTCCAAATAGCTCTGTCGTTAGGTCCAGCCCCAGCGAATTAACCATTCTGCGTGGCTTAAAAGTCATCTGGTCGAAGGCCTTACGATCACCGCCCGAGATGGCCAAGTAGAGAGTGTCAGAAAGCTCTGATTTTGCTATGTCCTCAAATTCGAGAACGTTAACTAGTTCTGCTATGGGGGGCCGTTTGTAGGAAGATAGCCAAATTTCCCGTCTACTTAATCGCCTACTACTCATGGAAAGTCCATTCTCAGAACACTTCGATCAAGAGCAGGTAGGTCCATTCCTCCGAGATTCGCCATAGATTGAACCAATTCGGCTTGAATCATTTCAATTGCTCTTTGCACACCCTGAGCCCCATAACTACCCAATCCCCAACGCGGTACCCGGCCTAGACAAACAGCATCTGCACCTAAAGCCAAGGCCTTCAGAACGTCACTTCCTCTGCGAAACCCGCTGTCGATCAAAACTGGCATACGTCCATCCACCGCATCCACAATCTCCGATAAAACTTCCAGGCTGGAAGGAGCATAGTCGACAGATCTTCCACCGTGATTGGATACGATAATCCCATCTAGCCCGTAGTTAAGGCAACGTAGAGCGTCCTCAGCGGACAGGACTCCTTTAGCCAACATGGGAACCTTTATGAAGGGGTGGATCTGATCAAGATACCCCCATTCGTACCAGAGTCTCGAATCGCGCACACGATAAGGGTTCTTAAGCGGAGTTCGCCTCCTTCTGATGCGAGTGTAGTCTCTACCTCGTCCAGCTCCTAGATTGCGATCATGCAAAGCTCTAGTGAAATTCGATGCCTGTTGGTCAATGGTAACGACTATACATTCGCATCCAGCTGTTTGCGCGCGTTCTAGTGTCCGTCGACTTAGATCCATGTCTTGTTTAGGATAAAATTGAAACCAAAGAGGGACATTGGCAGCCTTGGAAATTTCCTCTATCGGTTGACTGGACACGTTGCTGACAATAAATGGGGCCTTGGCTGCGGTTGCACCTCGGTAGCTAGCCTTTTCACCACCCGGATGTAGGAGCTGGTGTCCTGAGGTCGGGGCAACTAGAATCGGGTATTCTAAAAGTGCCCCCAAAAGCTGGCTTGAGGTATTGACAGAAAGGATGTCTCCCTTTCTTTTAGAGATCATCTGGACCCAATCAAATGCCTCTCGGTTCCTCCGTAGGGTAAACTCCGAATCAACTCCCATCGCAGTATAATTAGAGACTGCGCGCGACACATTCCCACGAAAAACCGCCTCAAAATCAAAGGAAGATACCATCTCATCGATCCCGAGAACTCGCTTAGTATCCTGTAGACGGAGCAAGTCCTGTTGGCCATGGAGAAGGAGAGGTGAACCTGCTAAAAAACTGGAGAAAGAACGTAAAATATTACGCCGCGTTACACTCTCTAACCATTTAACCCGCACACTCATAACAGGTGCCCTTTGGAAAATCCTCTGGACAATCTACAGGAGTCACTGGACACCCGCAAGACAATCACTCCCGAACCCCTCCATGATGTAATTACTTAGCGTCGCTTCCCTAATTCTTAGGGCACTCACCTCAGAAAACTCTGTTTGCCGACTGGACAGACGAAGGCGTAGCATTGGAGAATGTTGCGAACTGGCTACGTTATCGACAAGCGCTTTGAAGCTCATTTTTCTAATGCCAATCACCCAGAACGGCCCGAACGCATCTCAACCCTTTCCCAGATAATGCGAGAATTCGAGCGGGAGCAGTTGGTAAGAATTAATGCTAAACCCGCCAGCCCAGAATCCGTCTTACTGAATCACACAAATAGTCTATTCGAAGCTGTTCGGGAGACAACTAATATGGATTCCTTTTCCTTCGACAAAGACACATGGGCCTGCTCCGCAACATTTGAAACAGCTTTGCTAGCCGTGGGATCTCTCCTAGCAATCGTGGACACCATCATGAATGCGGAAATTGATAATGGATTTGCCCTCGTCCGTCCACCTGGACACCATGCGGAATCGGATCGTGCCATGGGATTCTGTTTTTTCAACAATGTTGCGATAGCGGTCCATCATTTAAAAAAAACCTACGGGTTAAGCCGCATTCTGATCATAGACTGGGACGTACACCATGGGAATGGCACACAGAATAGTTTCTTCACAGATGAAAATGTCCTGTATATTTCCGTTCATCAGTCCCCACTATATCCAGGTACTGGGACAGTGCCCGAGTGGGGAGTCGGTTCAGGTACAGGGTACACCTTAAATATCCCCTGCCCAAAGGGCTTTGGGGACGTCGAGTATGCGGCTATATTCGACTCTTTGATTCTCCCTGCCGCTCTCCGATTCAACCCAGAATTTGTACTCGTCTCTGCCGGATTTGATTGCCACTCTCTAGATCCTCTAGGGGGCATGGAGGTCACATCCCATGGTTTTCAAAAAATGACACAACAACTGTTGTCGATTGCTCGAGAATGCTGCAATGGACGGCTCGGAATCGTCCTAGAGGGTGGCTATAGTCTACAGGCTCTTTCAGAAGCAGTACCTACAGTAATGATGGAGCTTGCAACCTACCGAGATCTAGCTCCCATCACCACTCCTCATTCGGCAGAACTAATCATTAAGCGAATACTCAAAGATCACGCCTATTTTTAACTCCACATATGTATTCGATTGGAAGGGATTTATCTCGACTGCTCGGGCACCCAAGGCATGGGGGCTATACCCTCAATATGGGTTTTGACGTCTATAACCGCTGGCCTACCACAGGACAGTGCCTGTTCCAAAGCAACTGGGAATTCACCGGGACTATTTACTTGGACTCCAAAACAGCCCATTGACTCGGCAACCTTTCCAAAATCAATATCAGAGAGCATCCAGAGTTCATCCGAACCGGCCACTCTACCTCCGTAAGCTGTCTCAACGCCCTCCTGCTCCTGATTAAGAGAGGCATTGTTATTGACAACCGTCACGGTATTAATTCCGAACCGTAATGCTGTATCTAACTCAGTAAGATGATAATAAATGCCCCCATCTCCAGTGAAGCAAACAACAGGACGACTACCTACAGCGCACTTAGCGCCAATTGCTGCCGGGATACCCCAACCGAGGGACCCAGCACACCTAAGATAAGATTGTCCTGGGTGCTTCAGATCTATCATCGTTCCGGTCCAAATTCCAGCATGCCCGGTATCCGAAACGAGAACGGCATCGGAGGGAAGATGTTCAGATATCTCCTTACAAAGGCGCTCGGGACGCATTGGTAACACTTCGGACTCTCTAAATTGAGCTACCTCCTCCTCCCATATTCTGACCAAACTCTTTATACGCTCCAACCACTCCACACGATTGGGAGCAGGCTGAGCATTCTTGATTAATTTTTTTAAAGAGGCACGAGCATCTCCCATGATCCCTAATTTGACCGGATAGGAACGCCCAATCTCAGAGGGATTGATATCAAGTTGAATAACCGGAGTGCCCATCGGGGGAACCCGCCAATCATTCGTCACCTGACCACCAGTATGGCTCCCTATGAAAAATACGAGGTCCGACTCACAGATTGCCCTGTTGGCACAATCTTTAGAATACAAACCGGGGATACCTACAGCTAAAGGATGATCCCAGGGAATTGCTGTTTTTGCGTTGAGAGATGTCGCCACAGGAATCGAAAGCTGCTCAGCCAATGTGACCAACTCTCGTTCAGCTTGAGATGTGATAACCCCACCACCGGCTACGATAATCGGACGTTCTGCCTTGGCAAGGAGTTCTAATGCCTTTTTGATTAAAGTCTCTTCAGGCTCGACTCTAAACGGCGGTAAATGTGTGAACTCCTCTTCAATGACAACTTCAATCTCTGCTATATCATCTGCCACAATCGTCCCATCAAGCCCGTCTAAATCCAGATGCGCAGGGCCTGGAGTTCCAGTCACGGCTTCTCGAAAGGCCTGGCGAAGAAGAATCGGAAGTTCTTCGGCACAGGTAACCCTGCTATCAAATTTAGTAACTGCAGAGAAAGGGCCTGTGTGATCAATTTCCTGATAAGCATTTCGCTCTTGCTTTTTTTGTTGGAGACGCCCTGTAAGTGCGATGACAGGTGAACAAGCCAGATAGGCATCTTGCAACCCTGCAGCCAGATTTACTGCCCCAACCGATTGAGCCATGCAGACAGCAGGACGGTGGCTAATCCGAGCATATGCATCCGCCATATAGGCTGCCCCTTTTTCGCTATGACACATGATGCGACGGATTCCTAGTTTCTCGGAATCACGCAATACAGGATTCAAAACATATGGCATCACGAAAAGATGGGTAACACCATACCCTCGAAAGGTTTCACTTATGAACTGACTACCCGTTATTTTCCCCATATTATTATGGCCCTCTTTGTTTCTTTTAAAACTCTGTATTCGGTCATCTCTCCCGGCCCACAGGGGATTACGCCATCTTTTCCCACTAGCTACTCCGATGGTTTTTTGTAATAGGATTTATCCAAATGACTTCCTTCAAGTAAGTCATAGGCTAGCATCGGCTGAGCAGAAAATAAGCCTCCATCAACAGGCAAGGTTATTCCGGAAATCCAGCGCGCCTCATCACTAGCCAGGAAAACCACCGCCCAGGCTATGTCCCAGGGTGTCCCCTCGATCCCCAAAGGAACCACACGACGGCGACGGTCTCGATGCTCTGGTGTCAGATCAACTGTAAAGGCCGAATGTAAATGCCCGGGTGCAATACAATTAGCACGAATACCATCCCGACCGTGCCAAGCTGCTGTGCCTCTAGTCAACATATGTAGGGCACCTTTTGAGATCGAGTAGGGGGCTTCGTAATGATCTGCCCCGGCAATACCGTCAATTGAAGAAAGGTTAATTATAGATCCTCCTCCTGAATCAATCATGGCAGGGATCGCATTTCTGCTGGCCAGCATCGCACTTTTGAGATTGAGATCAAAGCCTCTTTCCCATTCTTTTTCGTCTATCCCCATGACCCCTTTTCCAAGCCCCCTTTCTCCAATATTACTGTTGCCCCCAAATCCTAGATTATTAAATAATACATGCAACCCTCCGTATCGATCGACGGCTGTCTTTACCATGGCCTGAGCCCCATCATTCTGTGTTAGATCACCTTTAAAAACAGAAGCCTCACCCTTTGTTTCCTGGTCAATCAACTCGATGGTGCGATGGGCATTTTCCAGTGAAACGTCTGCAACTAGAACTTTTGCCCCTTCCTTGGCCATACAAACCGCTGCGGCTTGCCCTGTGCCTATCTGCCCTTCATGACTCCCTCCTCCTGTGACAATAGCCACTTTCCCTTGGAGTCTGAGAGCCCGGCCGCCTGCTACTTCACTGTTCATGCTTTCCCCTTCCTTTGGAAGCTGTTTTTCATTCGAGACTCTCCTACCGAAAATCGGTCCTAGAATTGTGCCGGACCGATGAAAGAATCGTTTCTCTCCAGTAATTGCGTCACCTCAATCAAGCCTAGCGATTAGAGGATTTTCAATCCTCTAATCGCTACTTAACTATGGGAATACGTTGCCTTTTGGTTTCTTGACAAATATATTAAATCACCTTATCTTCGGGGCAAAGGTGAATAGGAAATCCGACTCCTATCAAGTTTCCCAGAGACATCCATGGGGTTCCTAAATCCAGCACCAGTTCCGAAATCCATTCTCATCGTTACCTTCCTGATTGCAACTGGGTGTGCACCCAAAGTCTCAGAAAAGTCCAGGACTTTTGACAAATACTGGGAACCTCTGCGCCAAGAAGCCCAAAAGATTGGCAAACCTAAGTGGAGGCCAATGTTATCTTACCTAGTAGATCTTCACCAACGAGCGACTCATCCAGCTCAGGATCCCTTCCCTTATCCCTGGGAGGAACTAGGCCCCGGATATCATGCCCTTACCTTCGGACACTGGGATATCGTACACACAATACTCGATGTACTTCCGACAATGCCTGACCATGCCCGACACCAAATCTTAAATAATCTCGCCAACCAGTCTGAACAAGGCTTTCTACCAGGGTCTATTTATCTCGACTCTCCCCGCCAGCACATCGAAAATAAAATCACCTGGAACAAGCATTCAGGACACCCTCCCTTGTGGCCAGTTGCTGTTCAAGACTTCGTCTCGAAATTCGATGGGGATCTCATCTCCAATTGTTACGAACCTCTAGTCAAACAAATAGACTGGTACGAAAAAAATCGAAAAGCACAACCAGATGGCTTCTATTACGAAATAGACAGCTGGGAGAGTGGACTAGATGATGATTTCCGCCAAGCCTACGGTCTAAATGAGCGAGGAGCATGGGCATTTTTAGATGCTACCAGTCATGTATTCCAACTCTATGACCTTGCCGCCAAATGGGCTGAGCAACTCGGGCACCTTGATGATGTGGTGAAGTATAAGAACCAAGCCGACGAGTTAAAAAAATTCATTCAAAATAATCTCTGGGATGTCAAGGATGGCTTCTTTTATGATTTTTGGTCTATTGAAGATACATCAAAAAGGGTTGGTTCATTCGTAGGGATGTGGCCTCTTGTGGTTGGTGCCGCTACCCCTCAACAGGCCCAGCGTGTTATTGACGAGCATTTGCTTAACCGAAAACGATTCTTCACCAAACATCCAATCAGCACAATCTCGATTGATGGCCGTTTCCAACTTCTTACCTGGCGTGGCCCAGCGTGGAACAGCATGAGTTACTGGGCTGCCAGAGCCTGTCTGCGTTACGACCGAGGTGATGCAGCTTTAAAAATAGTGGAGAGTGCATTGGACGCTTCAGCTGCCCAGTTTGAACGAACGGGCACAATCTGGGAGTTTTACCATCCATTCGGTGGTCGACCTGAGGATCTAAAACGAGAGGTAAGACCCCCCCATTTGATGCCCAACAAGGATTATGTAGGACACAACCCCCTTTTCGCTATGGCACGTATATACGACAAACTCCGTTAGAGAAACATATCCACACTTGAATTTACGACGAGTTAGGATATGATTAGATGGCGGCGGACTCTAATCAATTGGACCTAATGCAGGTCTGCGAGCTCCGCTCAAAAGAGAAGTGCTTCTGGAGGTTCGAGTATGAAAAAAGTTAGGCGTCGCCATTTTCTCGTAGGTTCTTTGGCTGCTTCGGCGGCTGTTTCCACAGTGAAAAAATCATTCAGTCAAGATCAACTTTTGGGGGATACTCCCGGGTTCCGTCCTCGCAGCCTTTCGCCAAACAGTAAGGTTGTGCTGGGCATGATGGGCATGGGAGGCCGCATGAGGCAATTGATGAAACAACTGTCACAGCGCCCAGATGTCGAGATTGCTTGCCTCTGCGATGTCGATGAATCCAAATTCGAACGGCATCTGGACATACTCGATGAAGCAGGCAGGGATGAGCCTGATATGTGCGGTGATTTCCGCCAGATGCTGGATCGGAAAGACATCGATGGGATTGTGGTTGCCACACCTCTACAATGGCAAGCTCTGGCGACAATAATGAGTTGTCAGGCAGGAAAAGATGTCTACGTTGAGAAGCCAGGTTCACACAATGCCTACGAAACCGAACTAATGACTAGAGCAGCCCGCAAATATGATCGGGTGGTCCAGGTTGGCTATCAGAATAGAAGCGCCACCTACGTACAGAATGCTATTGATTACGTTCGTTCCGGTAAACTGGGGAAAACACATTTGGTACAGGTCAATGAGTTGATCCGAGGCGGCACAGAAACCCATAAGGGACCTGCCCAAAAATGCCCTGACCACTTAAATTGGGACGCCTGGTGTGGACCGGCCCCCAATCCCGAGTATAGTCCAGGACGATGGTGGTTTGACCATTTCGATTATACAGGCGGAAGGATCCTCGATGACGGAGTCCATCAGTTGGACGTTGCCAGAGGTCTTTTTGGGAAAGACTATCCCAAAAGCGTCAGTTGTACCGGGGGGCGTTATCACTTCAACGACGGCAACGACACGCCAGATACCATGGCAGCTACCTTTGAGTACGACGACATGACCCTAGTGATTCAGGGAACTCTATGGGCAAACTACATGTACAAAACACCCGGTACGATCCGAAACGGGGATGCATTCCCAGACTGGCGTTTTAACGCCACTAAAGTAAAAGTTCTCGGAACTGAGGCCATGATGTCTTTTGGCCGTCAAGGGGGAGGATGGCAGGTACACGATCTAGATCGAAACATAATCGCTTCCGAGTATGGTCGCCAAACAACAGCTAACCACCTCGAAAATTTTATCCATTGCATGCAAACTCGAGAACGTCCCAACGCAGATGTCAAGGAAGCCGGCCGTTCAACACTGTTGTGGCATCTCGCAAATGCATCATTTCGGGCAGACGGGAAAAAACTGGTCTACGACCATGAGAATGTTGAGTTCGTGGGTGACCCAGAGGCCAGCAAGTTCTTGCGTCGGCAGGAGTACAGAAAACCCTGGACGATGCCGAAGAAAATCTAGAATAAGTTAGTCTTCTTCGGAGCCGGATAATACGCCACGAAAGCCTACCGTGCTGCGCCCTGCCAAGGGTAGGGATGTACTGCCGGAAACCGCTCCTACCCCAGTCGGTATGGTTCTCCAAGATCCACCCCGAACCAAGCGGTATCCATCAAGATCAGCGTGGTGAGTTGTCGCATACCAGTCCAGTGTCCATTCCCCAACATTACCAGCTTGATCAGCCGCTCCATAAGGTCCATTGTACTCTTGGAAAGATCCTACCGGTGCTGTGCCTGAAAATCCATCGTCCCGGCCTTTATGATTACAGCGGTGAACGTCACCAGAAATTGGGTCCTCAGATCCCCAAGGATAAGCTCGTTCAGGAAGTGGGTTGGGTTCAATCTTAGTTGAGTCCCCATCCAGGTAATGCCCTCCACGATAAGCTTTCTCCCATTCGGCTTCCGACGGCAATCTCAGACCAGCCCACTGCAAAAAATCTTGAGCGTTGTACCAGGAAACATACACCATCGGAAGATTAACCATCTCGTCCCTACCCGCATAAGTGAAATCGGGGGCTTCGCCAACTTGGGAGAGCCCGCAACGCCTCGGATGAGACATTCGCCTGTTCCATCCATCTCCCCGACCGCCAGTTTCATTTAAAAACTCTAAATACATGCCAACGGTCGTCTCGAACTTAGCTAAATAGAACAAATCAAGATCTGTAGTCTTTCTGGCCGACCCAGAAGTATCGTATCCAGCACCAGGGATACTTTTCATCGAAAATGTCCCGGCTGGGACTCTCACCATTGGGATGGCTCTGACCCTAATCTCATAGGCTTCCAACTCATCTTGTGTGATCGGTCCAATCCCCCACCATAAAATACGGCGGTGTCCGGGAAAACTCACAATACCGTGACCATCTCCCCGTGTATCGGAATGGGCTAAAAGCTTCCAACTATCAACAGCTGACCGTCTGTATCGGACAAATACGTAAGCAGGTGTTCGTTCACTGAGGCTAGACTCACTCAGTTCAAAGGAAATAACAATTCTATGTCCCGCTTTCTCGAGTTCCTGAAGTTCAACCTTCATATTTGAGATCTTTAACCAGCTAGCAAAGAGCGGGGACATACTCAAATAAAACAGCGCTAAAATGATCAATATCTTATTCATTTAAAATCTTCCTACTCTTAGAGGACTGTACTTGCCAGATTTTGTCAACCCGGGAGATTTTTCTCTTAAAAGAAATACCATTAGACTACTCTTCCAAAAAAAAAAAATTCAGAAAAATATTAGAGAATACTCTCAGACGTGATTTCGATCTATGCCTAGACTATAATCTAGAAATGAATCGCCTGCGAGATCTCGGTCCTCGGGATTCTTCCCTAGCAGGAGCTACACTAAGTTCCAATTGGGGAATTCAGTACAACAACTCAACTAAGACTATGATTCCCTCGCCTACTTATATCCTAAGAGGAGTTACTAAAATGAAAACCCTTTTCGCCACAGCTATTCTGATCTTCTTGAGTCAGAGCTCCCTACTCGCTTTGGGTACTTTTTCGGCTGCTGCCTTTAAAGTAGACATAACACCTAGCTCCGGAATAGACATGTGGGGCTATTCCGCACGCCAAGGACAGTCCATTGGAGTGCTCGACCCCTTGTATGCCAAAGGGGTTTTGTTGAGCGACGGCGAGACTCGAATCGCTCTAATAACCTTGGATCTAGGACGAACCTTTTCCTTGGTCTCCATGGAACTGGTGCGAGAGATAGCCCAACGAGAAGGAGACATCGATATGGTCCTTTTCTTTGCTTCCCACACCCATTCGGGCCCTTCAATACTCGACCATGAGAGCAGGGGGGAAATCCCAGAATGGGAAAGGGAAATGCTTAAAAAAATATCCTGGTCCATTCTCCAAGCTACTCACAATTTACTCCCGGCGACTCTTGGGAGCGGTAGCGGCGAGGCACTACTCGGTCACAATCGGATCAGATCTCAGCCTGACGGCTCCGTTAAAATGTTCTGGAGAAACGCAACAAAAATTCCTACCAGCCCAGTTGATGATCATGTCGGAGTTGTGAGAATCGATGACAAGACAGGCAATCCAATAGCCATACTAGTAAATTACTCTTGTCATCCAGTCGTCCTGGGCCCCGACAACCTCCAATACTCTGCAGACTATCCGGGTGCGATGTCGACAGTAGTAGAATCTGCAATAGAGGGCACTGTTTGTCTCTTTTTTCAGGGGGCTCCCGGAGATATAAACCCTTATTTCGATAAAACACCTCTACGCGAAAATGGCGTACAGCTTATGCAAGAAACTGGTCATCAACTGGGAGAAGTAGTGGTTCGCGTAGCACGATCTATCCGCACGGCCTCTCCAATCATCCCTTCCTTGCAATATTCTCTGG
>CAYXBG010000009.1:10532-37837 GCA_964463145.1 uncultured Acidobacteriota bacterium | reverse complement strand
GGGTTTGTTAGTGGTACGGAAAGTATTTTTGATCTGGAGTGGAGCCAGGGGCGTACTTACGGCGAAATTCGGCAACGTGAGGAATTTGAATTTTCGAAATACAGTTTTGAAGTTGCCGACAGTGACGCCTTATTCAAGATGTTTGACATTTACGAAACGGAATGCGGTCGTGCATTAGAGGCCGAATGTATAAGACCAGCCTTTGATTACTGTCTCAAGTGTTCACATACTTTCAATTTACTTGAGAGTCGAGGAGCTATTAGTGTGACTCAAAGAGTAGAGATGATTGGAAGAGTTAGGAAGCTGGCTGTTGCCATAGCTGAATGTTATGCGAGGCAATATGAGTGAGTTCCTGCTCGAGATAGGGAGTGAAGAAATTCCGGCTCTAATGATTCAGCCAGCTCTTTCGCAATTGAAAGAGGGATTATTAGAGTTGTTTGAGGATAATGGTGTCAGGGCAGATACTTTGACACTGAACCAATATGGTTCTCCAAGAAGAATGACTGTGACTGTATCCGGTCTTCCTGAAACGCAACCGGAAAGGGAAGAGATTATTTTGGGGCCTCCTAAGGCAGTGGCCATGGATAGCGCTGGAGACCCAACCAAAGCAGCTCTTGGCTTCGCAAGAAAGAATAACATTCATCCTGAAGGACTAGAGATTTTCGATACCGAAAAAGGTTCCTATGTGGGGTGCCGTGTCAAGCACTCGGAGAGGCCTTTTTCGGAGGTTTTACAGGAAGGACTTGAGGCTATTATCATTGGGATTTCCTGGCCCAAAAGCATGTATTGGAAAAGATCTCGATTTCGTTTCATCCGTCCAATCCGTTGGTTGGTTGTCTTGTGGGACGATGAGGTCTTGGAATATGAACTCGAAGAGGTGAAGGCTGGTCGTGAAACGCGTGGACATCGATTCCTGAGCCGTGGAGTGCTTTCGATTGGGCGTTTGCAAGAGTATGAGGCATTACTAAGAGATAACTTTGTTTTGGTTGATGGAGAGGAACGACGAGAAAAGATTAGTAGAGAAATAGAAGCTAAGACGCCGGCTGATCTTGAAGTCATAGCAGATGAAGAACTGCTGGGAATGACCTGCTATCTAAATGAATTCCCCACCGTCTTACAGGGGAGGTTCGATGAAGAATTTTTGGGCTTGCCGGGAGAAATCCTTGTTACCGTGATGCGTCACCATCAGAAATATTTCGCAATCCAGGATTCCTCTGGGAAAATCCAGAATTTTTTTCTTGCAGTTCTCAACACAGATGATAGGTCTTTAGATGACATTCGCCGTGGTCACGAGAGAGTTTTGAAGGCACGACTTGAGGATGCTGCCTTCTTTTGGGAAAACGATCGAAAGCAGAAGCTAGAAAAGAGAGTGGCAGGGTTGGCCCGTGTTACGTTCCAGAAGAAGCTTGGAAGTTATTCGGAGAAGACCGAACGAATTCGTGCAATCTGTAGCCAAATATCGGGCGAGGCAACATTAGACCAAGCGGCAAAGCTCTGTAAGGCAGACCTCACTACAGAGACGGTGTTTGAGATTAGCGAGTTACAGGGCGTTATGGGTGGTTTATACGCACGTTCTGAAGGGTATCCAGAGAAAGTATGGAAAGCTATCTACGAGCACTATTCTCCGATTACCACTGGTCATGCTGTTCCTTCGACACTTAATGGAGCAATTCTTTCTATTGCAGATCGTATTGACACTATTGCAGGTTGTTTCAGTATTGGTATTCGTCCCACGAGTTCGAGTGATCCTTTTGCACTCCGACGACAGGCCCAGGGAATTATTAGAATCCTTTCAGAGAAGAAGCTGGACCTATCCCTTGAGACTCTGATTGAGGCGGGTTTTAAGCAGTTTGATTTAAAGGTAGCTACAACTGTTGACGAGGTGAGAGACTTCTTGATTCGTCGTATTAGGCATATGTTGGCTAATGAAATGAAAATGGATTACGACGTCATTAATGCGGTGTTGGGAGTCGAAATGAGCACTGTTTCCAATTTGGTGCGTCGGGCAGAAGCACTACAGAATGTACGGAAAGAGAACGATTTTTCTTCCTTGGCCGAAGCAGATAAGAGGATTCGGAATATACTGGAAGGGAGAGACCTGGATCCGTCCAGTAGAGTGGATCCATCTCTTTTCGAGGTGCAAGCTGAGAAGGAACTTTGGGGTTATTTCTCGAGCCTTGCACCTGAGGTAGAGAATTTTTTAGATCAGTCAGAGTATGAAAAATCATTATCTCTGATGGCCAAACTTAGCGAACGGCTAGATCAATTCTTTGTAGATGTGATGGTGCTAGTAGATAATGATGCTCTCCGCAAGAACAGACTTGCCCTTTTGGCGATATTGGCGAGCATGTTTAGGAGAGTGGCTGATATTTCTCAGATTGTTAGATCTAAAAGTTGATCCGTTGAGAAATGAATTCCTAGTTAGTAGTAGGCAAAGGGGGTAGGTATGGATAGTCGAAAAAAAATTGTAGAACCAGAAGGTCCTTTAGGCGTGTTACTTGTGGGCCTCGGGGCAGTCAGTACTACCTTTGTGGCAGGGGTTGAAGCAGTTCGTAGAGGGTTGGGTGAGCCAATCGGCTCCTTGACGCAACTTGGAACGATTAGGCTTGGTAAAAGGACCGAGGGCAGAGTTCCCTTAATCAAGGACTTTGTTCCTCTTGCGAAGCTAGATGACCTTGTCTTTGGTTGCTGGGATATTTTTGAGGACGACTGTTTTGAATCAGCTACTACGGCAGGGGTTCTAAAGAAGGATTTACTGGGCCAGATCCAAGAATCACTGCAGGAATTGCGCCCCATGCCTGCTGTTTTCGAACGGGACTATGTGAAAAAATTAGATGGTCCCCATATTAAGTCCGGCAAGAACAAGCTGGACTTAGCAAATCAGCTCCGTTCCGATATCCGAGCCTTCCGTGATGAGAATGACTGCAAACGGGTTGTTATGATCTGGTGTGCTAGTACTGAGATTTTTATTGAAGATCAAGATGTCCATGGGAGCATAGAGTCCTTTGAGAAGGGATTGGAAGCAAATGATCCTCAGATAGCCCCTAGTATGATTTACGCCTATGCAGCGATGAAAGAAGGGGTAGCATTTGCCAACGGTGCACCGAACTTAACTGTGGATATTCCGGCTATACAAGAACTCTCAAAGTCCTGTGGTGTTCCTATTGCAGGGAAAGATTTCAAGACTGGTCAAACCCTCATGAAGACCATTATTGCCCCAGGACTGAAAGCACGTCTTTTGGGTTTGTCAGGATGGTTTTCAACAAACATTTTGGGGAATCGAGACGGAGAGGTCTTGGATGATCCTGGATCTTTTAAGACGAAGGAAGAGAGTAAATTGGGTGCTCTGGAGCATATTTTGCAGCCTGATATGTACCCGGGACTCTATGGGGATATGTATCACAAAGTTAGGATCAACTACTATCCTCCGAGACGAGACAACAAAGAGGGCTGGGATAATCTCGATATCTTTGGCTGGTTGGGTTACGACATGCAGATCAAGATAGATTTTCTTTGCCGGGATAGCATTCTGGCGGCACCATTAGTTTTAGATCTAGTTTTGTTCCTTGACCTGGCCCAACGCGCGGGGTTTTCTGGTATACAGGAGTGGCTCTCATTCTACTTTAAGAGTCCAATGACACCGCCAGAGCTTTATCCAGAACATGACATTTTTATCCAGCTCACTAAACTAAAGAATACCCTCCGGTATCTAAAGGGGGAAGATCAGATAACCCATCTCGGATTGGATTACTACAAGCAATAAGGGGAAAAGGATGAGAGTAGAAGAACTGGAGAAGATAGCCCAAGCCATGGTGGCTCCTGGGAAAGGGATTCTGGCTGCGGATGAAAGTACGGGTACTATCACAAAGAGATTTGACGCCATAAATGTTGAGTCTACGGAGGAAAGCCGACGAGCCTACAGGGAACTGCTTTTTACCGCAAAAGGTGCAAACGAGTTCATAAGTGGCGTTATTCTTTATGACGAGACGGTTCGACAAGAATGCGATGGGGTGACTTTCCCTAGATTACTGGAATCCCAGGGTATATTGCCGGGTATTAAAGTTGATAAGGGTGCTAAGTCTTTGCCGGGTACACTAGATGAAACCGTGACTGAAGGTCTGGACGGGTTGAGAGAGCGTTTCTCTGAGTATTTCGAACTGGGATGTCGCTTCGCTAAGTGGAGAGCGGTGATCAGAGTCGGGGAAGATCTTCCATCTCGCTATGCGGTTGATGCAAACGCACATGCACTAGCCCGATATGCTGCTCTGAGCCAGGAGGCTGGGCTAGTTCCCATTGTTGAACCAGAAGTACTTATGGACGGAAGTCACAGTATTGAACAGTGCGAGGAAGTAACTGGATATGTATTGGACGTGCTATTTAGCACACTCAGGTTGCATCGAGTTCATCTGGAAGGGATTTGTCTAAAGCCTAATATGGTTATTTCTGGCTTGGAAAGTCCTAGTCAGGCAACTGTGAAAGAAGTCGCTCAGGCGACAGTCCGCTGTCTCCTAGGCCATGTCCCAGAAGCTGTTCCTGGAATAGCTTTCTTGTCAGGTGGTCAGAATGACATATTGGCCACACGCCATTTAAACGCTATGAATCAGATTGGAGGATTTCCATGGGAGTTGAGCTTTTCCTACGGGAGGGCACTCCAAGCTCCAGTCCTGGAGTCCTGGCAAGGTCGTGCAGTTAATGTCCTGACAAGCCAAAAAGCATACCTCCATAGAGCCAAATGCAATGGAGCAGCTCGGAGTGGTGGTTATTGCGAGAGCTGGGATAATGTCTCGGCTTAAACTTGTCCAAAAGACAAGATTAAGAGATTAGGGGTGTGTAGCGCCCCCTTAACTAATGCACTCTACAGAACATAGATTATGAGTAGATCTAGCTGTAAGAATCCAATCTATTGGGCGTTTTTCTTTCTGGTGCTGCAACTGCCTTGGCTTTGTGCTGTCGCTCAAAACTCAGGTGCTATAGATCTTGAGAAAGGACGGCAGCTGATTCTCGAAAATCAGCTGGACCAGGCCATTGAACTGTTTTCGGAGTTGAAAACTAAAAGTGATGATCCAAGGGCCTATTTCTTTACAGGTCTGGCACTTATTCAAAAGGGGCGATTTGCAGAGGCGGCCTCAGAGTTGAAACAAGCTGTAGAGAGAGGGCCAGGAATCCCTCAATATGTTCTCGCTTACTCTAATGTATTACTTTCCCAAAAAAAGAGAACAGAAGCTGGTCGGCAGCTCGAGACACTCAGTCACGATGATTCAGCACTCTCGATATTGGAAAGCCCTGAGTTATGGTTGCTTTCCAATATGTTCTATGAATTGGAAAACTATGAACAATCTCTCAAAGTTCTGAAAGCTATATCGGAGAGGACCCCTGAGGATGGAAAAGTCTTTTTACGAATCGGGCAAGTGCGGTTGCTTCAGGAACTGCCACAGGATGCACTGGAAGCATTCTCAACTGCTCTAAGTCGCCTTGAAGAAAAAGCGGTAGCCCACTATGGAAGGGGGTTGTCTTTATGGGGCTTAGGTCGTATTGACGACGCTCGAGAAGACTTCCAGGCTGCTGTGGAGCTGAAGCCTCAAGAGAGGGATTACATCTTCAATCTGGCAGCCTCTCTGTTGGAACTTGAAAAAGGATCTGAAGCTCTGGAGCATTTGAAGAAATTAGAAAAATCTGGAGAGGATCTCGTTCCAGTATATCGCGCACTTGCCAATGCCTATCAACAGATTGGAGATCTGGAACAGGCGGAGATATACAGTTTAAAGTTTTCAGGAACTAAAGAGTCTGAAGATGAATTGAAATATATGCAAGATGCCATTAATGCCTTGAATGAGGGCCAGATAGCCAAGGCTAAAGGGCTTTTTCTTGCAGTACTCGAGGGTAATAGCGAATCCTTTAGTGCGCATAGTTACCTAGCGCGTATCTATCTTTCTTCAAATCAATGGACGAATGCCCAAAACCATCTTGAAAGACTTCTACAACTTCAACCACATTCTTTAGAGACTCATTACTTGTTCTCAGATTTTTGGTATCAAAGGGAACATTATGATCAGGCTCAGTATCATGGTGAAAGAGCCCGTTCTATTCGATCGGGGTTTGCTCCCGTTAGAAATCTTTTAGGCAATATATATGCAGGTAGGGGACAGACATCAAAGGCGATCAAGGAATATGAAGCAGCGGTGGAGTTGGATCCAGAAAATCCGATATATCTCATCAACCTTAAATCGACAAGACAGCCAATTGATCCTTAGGATTTCTTGGGATGCCTACCTTCTAGCGATTGCAGTCAGATCAGTGGATTTGAATTTCAGGCATCAAAAGCTTTACACCTGGTCCTTCATCTAATTCTTCAAGAGCTTTTTGGAGTCGGAAAGTCCTTTTCGCTGACCGATAGGCTTGTAGATTGGAAATTTCAGAGAGACTTTCCAGGAATCCTTTGGGTTTTGGAAACTGAACCAGTGTTATTGAAGCATCAGGTTCCAGTCGAAGTTCCATCCGAATCGATTCGAGGGCTTTAGGGAAGCCTCCAAGTTCATCGACCAGACCAATTTTTTGAGCTTGGTATCCCGTGTAAATTTTGCCTCTGGCTTTAATTTCAAGCTGGGAGGCTTCCATTTGTCTTCCTCTGGCGGCTTTCGTGACAAAACTGTCATAAATCCCCTCGATCCAAGAGGTGAGGTGTTTTTTCTGTCCACTGGTGAGGGAATTGAAAGGTGAGAGAAGATCAGCATTGGAGGCGGTTTTGACACGATCTGTGGATATCCCGAGTTGCTTGAGAAGTCCTCGTATGTTGAATTTTCCGAAGATGACACCGATTGACCCGGTTATGGTGCTAGGTTGACTGATGATTTTACGAGCTGCCATTGAGATATAGTAGCCGCCTGAACCTGCGACTCCCGACATGGATACGATTACGGGAATTCCCGATTCCTCTAATAGCTGAACTTCACGCCAGATCATGTCGGAACCTACGACTGAACCACCGGGACTGTTAACTCGGAATAAGACGGCCTTATAATCGCCTGAGTGACGGATTTTATTTAGTGTTTTTGAAATATTAACTCCACTCATCGCTTCAGTGAAGGGCTCCCCTTTTCCAGAAATAATGGTCCCTATGCCCCCTACAAGCGCCACGCGTGTCCCGTATTCTTGGAATCGCGTGCTCGCCGATTTCAGGTAATCTTTTGAGCTAATCCCTTTGAATGTATCCAGGTTGCTTCTTTAGCGATTTGCTGTTTTAGGTCATTCCGATAGCCGGCTCGGTCGACTAGACCAAATGTGAATGCAGTGGTTCCATTGATTAACCCCAATTCGAGAACATTCTTGATGACTGTCGAAGATAGTGAACGTTCACTTGACACTGTTTGAAGAAAACGATCCTGCATATCCTCCAGAATAGAAATACGCATTGATCTAATCGGTGGGGAGAATTTCTCTCTTTCGAAGATCTCTGAGCTCTTAAATTCCTTGAATTGGATGAAGTCCGGTTTTATTCCTAGATGTTCAAGAGCTTCTTTGAAAAACAAGGTTTCTGCTAAAAGACCATTCAAGAGGAGAGTGGAATCTGGATTTAAGGTAATCGTGTCAGCGGCGGATGCCAGATAAAACTCTAGTTCTTCTAAGACATCACCTGCTAAAAAGACATGAACTTTTTTGCCCGAACTGCGAAAGTTTTTGATGGCATCTCGGATTTCTTCAACCTGTGCCCAATGCCAGGAAAGAGGAGCAACCTCAAGATAAATAGTTGAAATAAGCGGATCTTTTCTGCTGTATTCGAAAACTTGCCAGATGTCATAAATAGTTAACTGGTGGTCTGCGTTAAATAGACCAACGAATGGATTGGAGGATGGGAATTCTCTAATCTCCCCACTCAGGGACATTTCGATAGTAGTATTATCTTTAATCGTGGGGGGTTGCTGGACTCTCCATATAGCCCAAACCAGAAATCCAAGGAAGAATGCTACCAAAACCACAAAAATCCCTAATGGGAACAGCCAGTATTTCATGCGGCCCATGTTTGAACTCCTTCTTTTGTTCTATCATGCATATTGCAGCCAAACAAGGAAGTCACCAGACATTCGAAGCGTAGTGTGGCAAGATTAACCTGGATCTAGGTAGTGATGCCGCAATTGTTATAAAAGAACTCATTAATGAAGAGGTTTGACTGATATGAAAGTTGGATTTATTGGCCTGGGAATAATGGGCCACCCAATGGCGACACATATCCTTAAGGCCGGATATGATCTGACCGTTTTTAATCGAACTGTGCAGCGAACTGAGGATTTGGTGCAAGCGGGAGCAACATTAGCATCAAGCCCGGCCGAAGTTGCCCTTCGATCAGATGTCATCATCACTATTGTCTCTGATACACCTGATGTTGAGGAGGTTGTATCTGGTGCTGATGGGATTCTCGATGGAATTCGAAAGGGATCGATTGTTGTAGACATGAGTACTATTTCTCCCCAAGCAGAACGGGAATTAGATGCCAAACTGGTGAAGGTTGATTGTAGTCTGGTTGACGCTCCCGTCTCTGGAGGTGATGTGGGGGCCCATAATGGCACTCTAGCCATTATGGTAGGAGCTCGCAAGGCCGACTTGACTAGGGTTATGCCCTTGTTTGAAGTTATGGGGTCTACGATTACGCATTGTGGCCCTGTTGGACATGGCCAGCTCACCAAACTATGTAATCAGATTTTGGTTTCTGTCACACTACTGGGAGTAGCAGAAGCAGTACGTTTTGCAGAAGCCAACAATCTTGATGCTGCTGTTATGATCGAAGCAGTGAAGGGTGGTGCTGCGGGGAGTTGGCAACTTGCTAACCTCGGGCCGAGGATGGAGAAATGTGATTATGCTCCGGGTTTCATGGTAGACCTTCTCCAGAAAGATCTTCGATTGGTAACCGAGGCCGGAGACCACGCCTCGATGCCCCTATTGGGAACTGGTATTGTTCGCCAATTGATGACTTCAGCCCAAGCGCTAGGATGGGGTAGAGAAGGAACTCAAGTTTTAGATCGAGTGCTTCGCTCCATTGAGAAAAGTGACGTATGATGTGATCGTAGTAGAGATGAACAGATCTTAGAAGTTGTTTTTCAGTCGCGTATCTCTTCCCGTTCAATTCTGTTTTTTTAGTGTGCCGGGGAGTTGTGGCTTAATCGCGTTTCAAGGTGTCTTCGATAACGTTGCTCGTGTCTCCCATTTCCCATAGTTGCTTTGCTCGTTGAATATATTGATCTCCCGAAAAAAATTGATAGGTTCCTAAAACCAAAAAGGGAGATAGGGCGATGATTACGGATAGTTTAGCCGAGGATGGGATTCGCTCGTCCTTATCCCACCTAAAGAGCCGGCTAGCGATAAATAGTGATAGGAAAAGAGTTATGATAAGTGCGCCCACTTCGACAGAATTATCCGCGAGAGATTCTTTCTGGAGTAGGATTCCTTTGAAGGCTACTACGAGATAGGATGCGGGAAGATATTGAGATAGGACCTGTGCCCAATTCGGGATCATTGTGATTGGGAACGTGGCGCCGCTCAGGAAAAGCATGGGCATATAGAAGACTTGAATGAGAATGTTGCTCTCCTGGGAAGAATTGGCTACTGCTGCGAGGATTAACCCCATAGAGCGGAAGGCTGCCGTACCTAAAATGATAACAACGATTAAGCTTGGCCATGTAGCTGGTAAGGGCAGCGAATAAAAGTAATGAGCCAGGGTAAGAAGAACTCCTAGGGTAGGAATGTATACGAGCACACCGGATATGACAGATGCACACAGTATTGGAGTTGGAGTGATCGGCGCTACTTTGAAGCGCCTTAGAATTTGATTTTCCCGTTCCTGGACTGCTCTCATGCCCGCCCCGAACAACCCGTTTCCTAAAACACCAACAATGGTGACCGTACTCAGGACATAGTAGATAGCTTCCTCTGTTTGGGCGTTTATCATTTCGGCAAAGCCGAAAAAGAATAAAAGAGGAAACCCGTAGTTGAAGAAAATAACGACCTTGTCCCTGAAGGCTAGTCTCAGGTCATTACTGATTAGTGCCAGAAGAATTCTCATTCTCGTAAGCTCCGGCCAGTTAGCTCGATAAAAACATCTTCCAAAGTTGGATGCTTCATGTCCACATGCGCCAGTTCTATTTTCTTGTCATCGATCCATCTCACCAGTTGGACGAGAGCTTCTGCTGGTCGATCTGAATGGACTGAAATGAGTTTACGATCTTCTGAAAGAGTCATGGAATCTTTCTCAGGTAAGGCGGGTAGAGTCGTAGGTAGAGGTTTGGTACAGCTAATCTGCAGGACCGTTTGACCTAAAGTTTTACGACGGAGTTCTTGGGGTGTGCCGATGGCAATGATTTCCCCTCCTTCCATTATCGCAACTCGGTCACAGAGTTTCTCGGCCTCTTCTATGTAATGTGTCGTGAGGAGAACGGAGCGAGATTCATCTCTGAGCTTCTCGATAAGGCTATGAATAAGTTGCCGTGCTTGAGGATCGAGTCCTGCAGTAGGCTCATCTAGGAAAATTATTTGCGGATTGTTTACAAGTGCAAGAGCTAGGATCAGGCGTTGTTTTTGCCCTCCGGACAGGGTTTCGAAGAAGGCATACTGCTTGTGTTCCAGTTGCAGCTGACTCAAGAGGAGAGAAGGAGTAATACGTTGCGAGTAGAAACAAGAAAACAAGGTCAAAGCTTCTTTGACCCGGATCTTGGGAGGCAAATTTGTGGCCTGAAGAGATACTCCAATACGGTCTTTTAACTGCTTGTTTTGTTTTGCCGGATCGTAGCCTAGAACCGAGACCTGTCCAGAAGTCCGATCCCTGATGCCTTCTAAAATTTCAACTGTGGTTGTTTTCCCGGCACCGTTTGGGCCTAGAAGACCGAAGATTTCTCCTTCTTGTACTTCGAATGAGACATTGTGAAGCGCTCTGAACGCCCCATAGTCTTTTACCAGTTTTTCTACGGAAATCATGGCTGTGTGGGTTAGATGATGCAGTGGTCGGGGAAGCTATGCAAGTGTTATATGATATTGGGGGAGTCAATGTATATAACAAGAAATCGACGGGAACCTTCATAAGATTTCTTTACCCACTCCTGTCCGGTGCATAGAATTCTGAGGTGCAAATGCGATTACCTAACTTAAGGCCGCAAAAGATGCCTCGCTTTCCAGGTTATCTTGCTGTGATTGGGCCAGGTATTGTTTGGATGGCTTTGGCCCAAGGTAGTGGAGAGCTAATTTGGTGGCCATACATCATAGCTAAATACGGATTAAATTTTCTTTTTCTTCTAATACCGGCCTGCTTGATTCAGTTTCCTCTGCTTTATAGCGTCGGCCAATACACTGTCCTGACCGGAGAATCGATTTTTCAAGGTTTCTATCGAGTGCATCGCTGGTATCTGGGAATACTCTGGTTGCTAGTGATCGTGCATTTTCTCTGGTTCGGGGCTTTTGCTTCTGCTGGGGCCACAGCTCTGGTTGAACTTACAGGACTGCCACAGGCAGGCTGGTTCGAATCCTTACCAGGGGAAGCGCTAGCTTATCAACGTTTGATATGGGCCTATCTCATGATTGGATTTTTTGCTGCTGTAGTACTGCTTAGTCCTGTTATCTACACAGTGATCGAAAAAATTATGTGGGCTATCGCATGTATTACGTTTGTAGGACTTTTAGTTGCCTGTCTACAGCAAGAGGTTTTAGATGCTTTGCCTGCATTTGTAGGGGCACTGTTTTTACCTAGCAACTGGTCGAATATCGAGTTCGATGTTCAAGAGGACTTGACTCGCCTTCTCACAGCCGTAACTTTTGCTGGATTGGGAGGTTTTTGGCTCCTTTTTTACAGCTATTGGGTAGGCGAAAAGAGATGCGGAATGGCTGTACATACAGGGCGTATCACTGGTCTTTCCGGACGTCGAGAAAATACTATCGAAACTGTAGGGTTCAGGCCATCTAACAATAGGAAGTCTTTGGGCCGGGTTAGACAGTGGAAAAAGTTCCTTCTTTTAGATGGAGGTATCGGGATCGTAGGAAACATTATAACCACCTTGATGACCTGCCTTCTTTCATATGCTCTACTATTCCCGAAAGGTATATGGCCTGTTGGTGAACAGCTGGCGGTGGTTCAATCCGAGTTCTTTGCAAATAGTTGGGGTTCTTGGGGGAAAGCTGTCTATCTTATTGTGGCGACAGCCTTTCTTGCTGATACTTGGATTGGGACTGCCGATGGGGTTGCTCGGATTCACTCTGATTGTTCGAAAATGTTAATTCCCAACCTAAGGGAGACTTCTCGGCGTAAGTTATATGTCTTTTTCTTTGTGGGTCTGACGGTCTTAACTTCTCTGACCATGCCTCTTGCTCAGCCAGGTCCGCTGCTTTTGCTTACTGCCGTGATTGGTGTGGTGGCGACGGTCTCATATGCTTTTGGTTTGATAGTTTTGAATCTCCGTTTACGTACGATAATGGGTGCTGAGATGGGTCCGAGTAGGGTGGCTACCGCACTATTGATTGGTAGCAGTGCAGTGTATCTTTTCCTTGCGGTAGCATACTTCTGGTCACGATTGTCTTGATTGTTCTTCAGAAGGATAGGATATGACTGCATTGGTTGAAATCTTGGCAGATTTTGGGGAGGTCCTGTGATTCATCGATTGTTGCTATTTATGTTGCTCTGGGCTCCCTCAATCAGCGCGTATAGCTCAGAAAAAGGTAGTGAACACTTTCTTTACCTTTCGGATCAGCGGATCGTCACTGTTGAACTATTGGATGCTACCACCCTAATTTTAAATTACATCAATCTGAGTGATAACTTCGCTTTAATCGAGTCTACGAACATTCTGGTGGTGGATACTTCAGGACAAACCTATAGAAGTCATTTAATCCAAATGGATAAACGAGACGAGGATGGGCGGATTTTTAGCGTTGCCGATTTGGTTGAACCTAGGCAGTACCGAGGCTACGATGTCTTGGGTCCTTTCAAATATAAAGCCTCTCCCAAACTAGTATACCTTCGCCTGGGAGCCCTCATCCTGGAACTGTTCCCTTTGAACGCAGAGGAGTTCGAGAGTGTTTCCGAGCGAGTATCGAGATTGGACATTTCCTTGAGTGACAGTTCTTTGGCGGTTTTAGATGCAGGATTTAGTAGAGGTGTTGGTGAGCTTTACAGAATAGGTATGGCTGAAGGGGCAGCTCTTGAGAAATTGCTACCGGATCTAGAAACTTTCCCCCCTATATTGCTCTCAAACCCTACCCCAAAGTTGTTACCCAGATTCCGGCATTTGACGGACCCGGTAATAGTAAGAGTCAAGGTGAGGATTACCCCTCAAGGAGGCCTGGTCAATTCAGAGGTCGAGACAGGGATTGATGCTAAGCTTGACTCCATTGCGCTGGAGGTGGTCAGGAACTCTTGGGACTTTTTGCCTGCGATATCTGAAGGAGAGGTGGTTGCAGCGGAACTTGTTCTAAGGGTTGTCTTTAGGCGCTAAACTGGTCTTTTATGGAAGATCATTAAGGCTGGATTGCGTGGAGGAGGGTGCGGTGGGTTTTGCGAATTTTGATCTGACCTACACGCTTGTAGTCTTTGTAGTTCTTCTCATAGCCCTTAGTATTCATGAGGCTGCCCATGCCTTGACAGCTGATGTGCTAGGGGATCCTACCGCTCGTCTTTTAGGTCGTGTTTCGCTACACCCGAGTGCCCACTTGGATCCCATAGGAACTGTACTTTTTCCAATAATCGGTTTGATATCGGGCGGGCCTGTTTTTGGATGGGCTAAACCCGTTCCTGTTAATGTGCAAAACCTGGTTAAGCCTCGTAAATATCACCTCCTGATAGCAGCTGCTGGGCCTTTGAGTAATTTGCTGCAGGCTTTAATATGTCTCTTCTTTATACACATTTTTCGTGCAGTATTTGACCCTGTACTCATTGCAAATAATCAGTTTATCCAGACGGCATTTCTGTTTTTTTACGTTGGGTTAAGACTGAATGTATTGTTGGCAGTCTTCAATCTGTTTCCCATTCCTCCGCTGGATGGAAGTTGGATACTCCGTGGAATATTGCCTGAACGACTTGCGGTCATGACTGATGAGGTCCGGCCTTACGGTTTTGTGATACTACTGATACTACTGATGACAGGTGTTTTTTGGACAGTGATGTATCCGATACTTGCCTTTGTTGAGAGTTTGGCCATATAAGAAAGGTCTATGAAAAAAAGAGTATTCAGCGGGATGCGTCCAACAGGACCTCTCCATTTGGGGCATTTAGTGGGTGCACTTGATAACTGGGTGCAGATGCAGGACGACTTTGACTGTGTTTACGGTATTGTCGACTGGCATGCGTTGACTACTGAGTACCAATCGGTGGAGGGTATTCAAGAAAATGTCCTTGAAATTGGGATGGATTGGATAGCTGCCGGTTTAGATCCAGAGAGATCAGTGTTGATGGTCCAGTCTTTAGTCCCTGAGCATGCCGAACTGCAACTACTGTTGGGGATGATATGTCCGCTTTCCTGGCTAGAGCGTGTTCCGACCTATAAGGAACAGAAGCAGCAGTTGAAAGGTAAAGATCTCTCCACTCTCGGATTCTTGGGGTACCCTCTTCTACAGGCCGCGGATATTCTCATATATCGTGGTGAGGTGGTCCCCGTAGGAGAAGATCAAGTGTCCCACATCGAGTTGACTCGTGAAGTAGCACGCCGTTTCAATCATCTTTATGGAAAGCTATTTCCAGAGCCCCAGGCACGATTAACTGAGGCGCCCAGACTACCCGGTACGGATGGGCGAAAGATGAGTAAGAGTTATGGTAACGAGATCCAGTTATCAGATACTCCAGCTGAAATTAAACAGAAAATCATGACCATGAAAACGGATCCAGCTCGAGCACGGAGAACTGATCCGGGTAATCCAGAGGTATGCCCTGTTTTTGATCACCACAAAATTTTCACGGGTGAAAAAGACCAGGAGTGGGTTGTCCAGGGTTGTACGACTGCTGGGATAGGTTGTGCAGATTGCAAGCAATGTTTGCTGGAAGGGATGCTGCCTGTAATCCAACCTGTTTCAGAGCGCCGCAAGAATTTCCAGGATCAACCTGAGATGGTAAGGGAAATTCTTATGGAGGGGAGTCGAAAGGCCAGAAGGATCGCGACTGAAACGATAAAGGATGTACGTCAGAGTATGAGGATAGGCTATTAAAGCCTAGAGGCTGGATCGTTCATGTCTTTTTGATCTGGGCAATCTCTGAATGAGTATGTCGAAATCATCCGCCGCCAGCTTGCTCCCCGTAACTGAAGATTATCAGGTCCAGCTAGAGATATTTGAAGGCCCTCTTGATCTGCTTTTATATCTCATTCGCACACAGGAATTGGATATTTACGATATACCAATCTCGCAAATTACTGACCAATATCTCGAATATCTTAGGATGATGGAAGAGCTCAACATTGCTGTTGCAGGGGAGTTCCTTGTGATTTCTTCAACTTTGATATTGATCAAGTCTGAGATGTTGCTCCCCACTGAAGAAATTGATGATGAAGAAGAGCTAGTAGATCCTCGCCAGGAACTCGTTGAGAGGTTGATTGAGCATGAGAGATTCAAGAATGCTTCTCAGGTGCTCTACGCAAAGGAAACTGTAGAGCTCTCTGTCTGGGGTAAAGGAGATGATGAATTTGCAGAGGAGGAGAAAGAACTTATATCGGCGACGACTTTCGATCTGATTCATGCATTTCATAACATGGTGGAGCGTTTTAAAGAGCAGATTGTTATAGAAATGCAACCTGAGAAAGTGACCCTGAAAGATAAATTGAAGGAAATCAGGAAATTGCTATCGGCACAAGGTCAGTTCTATTTCTCAAGCTTTTTTGACGAGAAGATTTCTAAGAGACACTTGGTAGTAACATTTATTGCTTTGCTAGAGCTTGTGAGGCTTTCTGAAGTTCGTCTTTTTCAGAAGGGTGTCTACGAAGACATTCGGATTGTCTCATGCTGAAAGACGAGCTTGCCAGGCAGTTACTAGCTATTCTCTTTGCTTCCGGAGAACCAGTCGAATTGTCGGATTTGGAAGTCGTGTTCCCGGATGTTAGCCCTGTTGATCTGGAAGCTGCTATTGAAAACTTGATCCGAGATTTTAACAGCCTGGTGCCCTGTCTAGAAATACGTAGGATAGCCGGAGGGTTAAGAATTACAACGTTGGCCGAGTATCATCAGATCGTCCACGCCTATTTAAAAACCAAACCGTCGGCAAAGTTGTCTTTGGCAGCACTCGAGACGTTAGCTGTAATCGCTTATAAACAACCGGTTACGTTACCAGAAATAATGGAGATCCGTGGGATCAAGAGTACTTCCACGATCCGGACCTTGCTCGAAAAAGGGCTAATTGAGACGCGGGGACGTAAAAAAGTAGTTGGCCGACCGATTCGCTACGGTACTACAAGGGAATTTTTAGTACACTTCGGGCTAGGTGATCTCAAGGACCTGCCAACTCTAGAAGAGTTTCAAGAAATTTTAGACAATAGTGACTAATAATCCCTCCCTGCTCACTTGAATCTATCCGAGGTTTTGCGGGAACTGAGCTGTCCAGTCGCCTCAACAACGGGTATGATTCAGTCAATGGAGCGTCTTCAAAAGATTATTGCACGGGCGGGTATAGCTTCTCGGCGTCATGCGGAAAAAATTATTCTGGACGGGCGAGTCAGAGTAAACGGTCAGTTGATCTGCGAGCTTGGGAGTAAGGCAGATCCACACCATGACCACATAAAAGTTGATGGTAAGCTAATCCGTCCTCAGCAGTTTGAATATCATTTACTTTACAAGCCAAGAGGAGTGCTTTCCGCTGTCACCGACGACAAAGGTAGGGCTGTTGTCACTGATTTAGTGAAGAGCCGGGTCAGGCTTTACCCTGTTGGGCGTCTTGATTTCGATTCCGAGGGCCTCATTCTTCTGACCAATGATGGTGAATTGGCTAGAATTTTGACAGAGGCTGGCAAGGTTGAGAAGCGATATCAGGTAAAGGTTCGTGGAGAGCCCAGCTCAGGAAAGATAGAACGTTTAAAGAAAGGCCTCAGGGTGCAAGGGGAAAAATTTGCTCAATGTGGAATTAAATTAATCAAGCAAGGAAACAATTGTTGGTTCGATGTGATTCTCAAGCAAGGTCGGAATCGACAGATTAGACGTATGTTCGAGCAAGTAGGGCACCCGGTTATGAAGCTGCGGCGTGTGAGCATAGGGCACCTTATAGTAGGGAAGCTTAGATCAGGACGGTCTCGAGTCCTGACCTCTTCGGAGGTTGTGCGGATGAAGCGAATTAAAGCCTGAGTCAGTTTATTTCGGCCAGAGCTTTGTGAATGAAATCTTGCTTTGCACTGCGCCTGTGGACGCCCTTTCGGATTGCAATGAGTTCAGCGGCTACACTTACAGCGATTTCTGGAGGACTTTCTGAACCGATGTCGATTCCGATAGGAGCGTATAGATTTTCAAAATCAGCTATTTGGAAGCCCTGGCTCAATAAATTCGTAATAATTAGTTTTATTTTTCGACGGCTACCGATCAGTCCTACATAGCGCAGCCCTAGTCGAAGGGCACTAGCTAGCGCTTGCTCGTCATGACGATGTCCTCTTGTGACGATGAAGGCAAATCCGTCCTGA
Source organism: uncultured Acidobacteriota bacterium (assembly GCA_964463145.1). Classification (GTDB taxonomy): domain Bacteria; phylum Acidobacteriota; class UBA6911; order RPQK01; family CBDAPI01; genus CAYXBG01. The sequence continues at coordinate 20,225 of CAYXBG010000009.1, read as the reverse complement.
GGTATTTTGAGATCAGCTAATGATTCTCCGAAATCTCGGACTAGGGTTCGTTCTGCTCCGGGGAACCTATCGGTTGAAGCGAAACTTTCACGATCATCGACGGCTGTAACACGGCACCCCAATTCCACCATTTGAGCGCTGATGGATTGTCCTACATGGCCACATCCCAGTATTAGTACTGTAGAATCGGCTAAAATTGGTTCTACGAAAACCTCTACTTTTCCACCGCAGACTAGTCCTTCTTCTTCCATGTTTTCATCTGTCATCTCGTACTCCAGTATCTTGGGACGATTACTATTGATCACTCTTTGGGCTATTTCCCAAACTTCAGCTTCGACGCAGCCTCCTCCAATAGAACCAACACTACTCCCATCCTTGCGAATCAGCATCTTGGCACTATCCTTACGAGGAGTACTCCCAATCCGGCGGACGATTGTTGCAAGAGCCGCGGGTTCTCCACTCTTGCGCAAGCGGACAATCTCTTCATAGATGTCGACTTTAGTGTGTTTCATGTGAATAGTTAGTTTTTAAGACGGATAGGCTCGGCACTTACAGCCGCCATATCTTTTTCCTGATAGGTCTTGTGGGTCATTCTAGACACTACCCCGCATAACAAGAGCAGTGCTATTAGATTAGGGAACGCCATGGCAGCATTTCCTATGTCGCCAAGGTTTTTTACGATTGGAGAACTAGGCCCAGTGAATAGGGTCCCGACGAAAAGAAGAACGATAAAAACCACTTTGTAGGCTTTGAGAATCCTGAGACCGAATAGATACTCAAAACAAATCTGGCCGTAGTAACTCCATCCTATTAAGGTGGTGAAGCCGAATACCAAAGAAGCCAAAACAACAATATTCCCTCCCCATCCGGCCAAGGCTGCCGGCATTCCAGAGTTGAAAGCCTCGACAGTTAGATTGGAATCTCCGAGTCCATCTGGTCCCACTAAGAAGGTGGCTTTTTTATAGGCCCCTGAAACTGTGATGGCTAGAGCCGTTAGAGAGCAAACGATAATAGTGTCGATGAATGTCCCCATCATTGCGATACTTCCTTGCACAACAGGGAGGTTGGTTTTGGCTGCTCCATGGGCTATCGCAGCACTTCCTAGCCCCGATTCATTGGATAAGACTCCCCGAGCGACACCAAATCGGACGGCTTGCTGAATGCTAATACCGATAGCTCCACCGAACACAGCCTCTGGGCTAAGAGCGGATTGGATGATCATGGCCAGAGCAGCTGGTACTTCAGTAATATTGGTCAGAATGACAGAAAGGGCCCCTGCGAAATAAAAAAGTATCATCGCCGGGACTAGGCGTTCTGCAACGGCTCCAATGCGTTTGATGCCTCCGAGTATTACTAGTCCGACAGTTACACTGATAAACAGGCCCATGCACCAAGGGGGGATTCCCCATTGTTGTTCGGCAGCCATGGCGATCTGCTGAGACTGAAACATATTCCCGGTTCCAGCCAGTGTTGCAATGCCTCCGCATATGGCAAAAAAACTTGCCAGGTATGCCCCTAATTTTCCACCAATCCCATATTTGCAGTAGTACATTGGTCCGCCAGCCATGGTGCCATCGGTCATTTTGACTCGATATTGGATAGCCAAAACTGCTTCGGCATACTTAGTTGCCATGCCTACCAGAGCGGTAATCCACATCCAGAAGGCAGCACCCGGTCCCCCTGCGGCTATCGCCGTTGCAACACCAGCTATGTTGCCGTTCCCGACAGTGGCAGATAATGCGGTCATTAAAGCCTGAAAAGGGCTGATATCTCCATCGCCATTATTCTCAGAACTCTTTCCAAGAGCACCTGCCATTACTAGAGAGATAGCCTTCCTGAAGTTGCGGAACTGAACAAATCCTGTCTTGATTGTTAGAAGGATCCCGGTGGCAAATAATAGGACCACCATCGGTAGGCTCCAAAGCCAATTGGAAATACTGGCTGTGAGGTCTAAAAGAAACTTCAGTGAGGGGTCCATATTATTTCTCTAAAAGATTTTGAGCGCTTCTCAAATGGGAAACCGAACCGGTCTACGAAAGGTACCGATGTATCCTTTCTAGGCTCTCCACTAAAATCCTTTTAGCTGATGGATTTTAGGATCCGATTGGGTATCGGCCGGCTGTGTGCTCACATAATTTGTATTGGAAGTTGGTCCTTTGCTAGTCAGTTAATCCCTTCTTTCAGTTACCGGTATCTACCGGGTCAAGAAAGGTCATACGACTCCGTAATTTTCGGCCAACTTCTTCAATAAGATGAGACTGTTCCCGCTGTCGTGTTTCTTTGAACTCAGGTTGCCCTTCTTCGTTTTCACGGATCCATCTACGCGCAAAAGTTCCATCTTGGACTTCGGCTAGAAGTTTTTGCATGGATGCCCGTACGTGGTCGTCAATGACTCGGGGCCCGGATTGATAGTCTCCATATTCAGCTGTCTCGCTGACCGAGTAGCGCATGTAGTTCAGTCCCCCACGATACATAAGATCCACAATTAGTTTGAGCTCATGCATACACTCGAAGTACGCAATTTCAGGTTGATACCCGGCCTCTACCAGAATATCAAATCCAGCTTTTACGAGTTCACTGACCCCCCCACAAAGTACGGCCTGTTCTCCAAATAGATCCGTTTCAGTCTCTTCTTCAAAGGTAGTCTCAAGGACGCCTGCTCGGGTGCATCCCAGGGCCATCCCGTAAGAGAGTGCGAGGTCTTTGGCTTGGCCTGATGGGTCCTGGTGAATGGCCAGCAAGGCTGGTGTTCCTTCTCCTGATTGGTATGTTTCACGCACACGGTGCCCCGGGCTTTTGGGAGCAATCATGGATACGTCAACATGGGCAGGAGGAGCGATTGTTTCGTAACGGATATTGAAGCCATGGCTAAACATAAGGGTATCTCCTGCATCTAAATGGGGAGAGATCTCATCTTGATAGAGCTTAGGCTGAACAGTATCTGGAGCCAATATCATGATGATATCTGCCCAGGCTGCAACATTGGAAGGTGTGTCTAGGATAAATCCGTCCTCCCTGACTCGCTGGGCAGTTTTGCTATTGGGCCCCAGGCCAACTCTAACGTCCACTCCACTGTCCTTCAGGTTTAAAGCATGGGCATGCCCCTGTGAACCGTACCCGATGATGGCGACCTTTTTAGAGCGGATCAGGTCGAGGTTAGTGTCTCCATCGCTTGTGCTCCTAATTATCTGTTCAACTACGAGGTTGATTTGAACCCGGTGGGGGCGTTTCGGGGACGGGCCCCGAGTCGACTGGGATTCCTTCAGAACTCCGCGTCATTGCCACTAAACCGGTACGTGCAACCTCGATAATACCAAACTGTTCAAGGACGTTGATCATACTGTCAATTTTTTCAGGAGTTCCAGTAATCTCCAAGATGATAGCTGTTGTCCCTAGATCGACCACTTGTGAGTGGAATTCTTCGTTTATTGCCAAGATATCTCGCCGTATTTTCGTATTGGAGGATACCTTGATTAACGCAATCTCACTTTCTACCGATGGTAGGTCTGTAATGTTTACAACCCTTAGGATATTAACCAGCTTATAGAGGCTGGCTTCAAAACGGCGGGTTGTGGCGGAGTCCCCCCTCATCACAATAGTGAGTCGGGCGATTCCTGATTTCAGGGTCTTTCCGGTAGTGAGTGACTCGATATTAAAATCACTTCGGCGGAATAGAGAGGAAACCCTGTTAATAACACCAGGCTTATCCTCGGCGTAGACAACTAAGGTCTGCAGTGGGAGATCGGTCGCCTTGGTGGTTGCATCTACTACCATTCTATTTCATCTCCCCGATCTGCTACTGTTTCGTGGGGACGGCGGATCATAGCATCGAGATCGGCACCTGCAGGGACCATAGGGAAAACGCTGTCTTCTTGTTCTACTCGAAACTCTACAACGGTAGTTTTAGGACTTTTGCGTGCTGCTTCAACAGCATCTTGAACCTGGTCACGATTCTCAACTCGGAGGCCATTCAATCCGTGGGCTTCTGCTAGCATGACGAAGTCTGGGCTTAGCATCGGGGTAGCGGCATAGCGGCGGTCGTAAAAGAACTCTTGCCAGTGGCGGACCATACCGAGATACCCATTGTTTATAATAGCTATATTGATTTTTATGTTTTCTTGAGCGCAAGTGGAGAGTTCTGCTGCTGTCATTTGAAATCCTCCATCCCCAACAATCACCCATATTTCTTTGTCAGGTTGGGCAAACTTGGCACCGATAGCTGCTGGCAGAGCAAACCCCATAGTACCTAAACCCCCAGAAGTGATTAGGGATCGAGGTTTCTCGTGATGATAGTATTGAGCTTCCCACATCTGATGTTGCCCCACATCTGTCACTACGGTAGCCTCGCCATCAGTTAAATTCCATAGGTCACTGATCACGTGAGCCGCATACAATTGTCCGGTGTCCGGGAGTTTTTGGATGTCACGTACCGCCGAATCTCCTTTCAAGTCGTTGATGTGGTTGATCCAAGCGGTTCTATCTCCGGAATCCAAATTTGGGAGCAAGGCTTCGAGGGTCTCCCGTAAATCTCCTACTAGAGGTACATCGACCTGGACATTTTTGTTGATTTCAGAAGGGTCTATTTCGATATGGATTTTGCGAGCCTTTTTTGCGTAAGTTGCTAAATTGCCAGTTACACGATCATCGAATCGCATCCCGAAGGCTAACAAGAGATCCGCTTCCTGTATTGCTGTGTTGACCCAGGCCTCGCCATGCATCCCCATCATGCCGAGATTGAGAGGATGAGAAGCGGGTATTCCTCCAAGACCAAGTAATGTTGGAGTGACAGGAATTTGTGTGCGCTCGATAAATTTCATCAGTATGTTGGTTGCACCCGATTTTATAACGCCCTGGCCAGCCAAGATCAGTGGACGCTTAGCTGATTGAATTAGTTCAAGGGCAGCTTGAAATTTGTTTTCTGGGATATCGGGTTGTGGGCGATATCCTGGTAGCTTAACTGGAGCATCATCCCAGGTGAAATCGATTTCATTCTGTTGAGCGTCTTTGGTTATATCTACGAGGACAGGGCCGGGCCTTCCGGAGCGTGCGATGTGAAATGCCTCACGTAGGGCAGGAGCGATTTCCTCGGCCTTATTGACCAGGTAGTTATGCTTGGTGATGGGTAGTGTAATACCTGTGACATCCACCTCTTGGAAAGCATCTCTCCCAATTAAACTTCCCGGAACTTGTCCTGTTATACAGACGATTGGAGATGAGTCCATCATAGCCGTTGCTATCCCAGTAACGAGATTAGTTGCGCCAGGACCTGATGTAGCGACGCAAACACCTGTTTTCCCTGAAGCCCGGGCAAAGCCATCTGCCATGTGGGAGGCTCCCTGTTCGTGACGGACTAGGACATGTTTGATGGGGTAGTCGAGAATCGCATCATAAGCGGGGAGGATGGCTCCTCCTGGGTAACCAAATACCGTGTCGACTTTCTCCTTCAGTAGTGTCTCCCAAATGATTTGGGCTCCGGTACGCTTCATGGTGATCTCCGCTTAAGGCCAGATGGGAGTATCGGTTATTTTGTATTTTCAATCAAATTTATAATTGACAAGTTAACTATAAACATTTCTTATAGTTGGTATTATGAGTCAGATAAAAATATCGGATTTAGATATGGCGAAGCTGAGAAGCTTTAAAACCGTTGTGGAGGAAGAATCTTTCTCCAGGGCTTCTCGTAAACTTCTACGGACACAGCCGGCAGTATCTTTGGCTATAAAAAGACTTGAAGAGCAGGTTGGCCATCGTTTGTTGGAGCGGACCCGTCCCAAGCCTCTGTTGACGGATGCGGGTAGGGTCGTCTTTGAGTATGCTCAGCGGTTCGAGCTGGAGAAAAGGAAATTGGTCGACGAACTCGACGAACTTGATAACCTTGTGGCGGGTAGGTTGAGTATAGGGGCCAATGAGTCTTCAACTTTGTATTTAATGCGTCACCTGAAAAGGTTTCGAAGGCTTTACCCCAAGATAGGGGTCCGAGTTCAGCGCACTATTTCGAGTGAAATCCCCAATCAAATCGTACAGGGAAAGCTGGAACTTGGAGTGATCAGTTATGCTTCTAACGAAGCCCGCCTTGCCTCGAAGGTGATATACACAGATCATCTGGCGTTTATCGTAGCTCCTCAACACAGACTGGCTGGAAAAGACTCGGTTTCTATTAAAGAATTGGGAGGCGAAGCCTTTATAGCGCATAACGTGGTTTCCCCTTACAGGGGTGCTGTTCTGGAAGTTTTTACACGGCATCGAGTTTCCCTTAATATGGAGATTGAGATGCCCACTGTTGAAACGATCCGGCGTCTCGTGCAAAGCAATGAAGGTGTGGCTTTTTTGCCTCGGATGTGTGTGGGGCAGGAAATCCGACAGGGAACGCTTTGTGAAGTTCGAGTAGAGGAAATATTTGTCCAGAGGCCTATTCACCTCGTCTATCCAGAGAATCGAGCCTTGAGTCAGGCGAGTAAGGCCTTTTTGGAGCTTGTGGGCGAATCCTGAAGTCATTTGATATGTATTAATCTAAGGAGACTATGCTCACAATGCCTCAGCGTGATCTGGTCATTGCTTGCCCAATGCACAAAGAAGCAGTCGCTATTGAAGCTATGCTTGGGCGTGATGTGCCAGTTCTTGGAACCGGCTTAGGGGTTAAACGTTCTATTCCAGTTTTGCTTAAGGTTTTCAATAGTAAAAAGCCGTCAATGCTAGTTTTTTCTGGTAGTGTCAGTCAGTTAGATCCTTCCTTGGTTTTTGGTAGTGTGGTCGTGCCTAAGGCATGGTGTTTTGAAAATGGCCGCTCTATTCCCGCTGAGTCATTACCAAAGGGAATAGGCGAAATACCTGGATGGACTGAAGTTGAACGGGGCCTGACCGTTAACCGACCTGCGATTAAAGCCGCACACCGACAACTTCTTTTCGAGGAGCAAAAAGCCAGCGTTTTTGACAGCGTCACCGCTGCAGTGGTTCGTCTTTGCTCAGCAGAAGGAGTCCCCTGTATAACCCCTAAAATTGTTGCTAATACAGTAGATTCTGGGCTAACCCTATTTTGGAGAAATCTAGAATCAAACTTAGAGCCCCTAGTTGAAGGCCTGAAAGAATTTCTGAAAGTCAACGATGTGAAATATGGCCGGTAATCTGTGGGGCGAGTGTATCTATACTGTTCTCTACTGATTACCGATCGCGTAGAGGGCATTAAGGGTTCGGATATAAATAACTCCCTGACTTATAGCTGGCGTGGCGTAGATTGATTCTTGGAAGTCATTGACAGCAAGGATTTGCCACTCTTCTCCAGGTAGGATAGTACTCACCCTCCCTTTGAGGCTGGCCAGGTAGATCTTGCCGTCTGCTGCTACTGGGGAGGCGCGGTATTTATCCAAGGCACCTGTAATCCTACCCTGTTTCAGTACTGTGCCCTTAAGGCTGTCCAAGGCTGTGAAAATCCCCCCATCTTTAATCGTATAGAGAATTCCATCAAGAAATATGGGGGAGGATACCATTGGGACTGATTTCTCATATCTCCAGGTGATTTCTCCTTTTCCTGGTTTGGTCGTGGATTTACCGGGTCGGATGGCCATTGTGGCATTACGACTGCTACTTCTAGCCCGGAAAAAATCCCAATCGACTTGATTAAGGAGGCCATCATTGTCAAGGTCAATGAGGGCCCAACCTCCCCGGTGTCGCCAACCTCCTTCTATGGCCTCGGCTTCCGAGAGGTGACCATCCTGGTTATTATCGGAGGCAGCGATGACATGCTCAAAAGGTGGTAAATCTCGGGTTTGACCGGCGTCTGATCCAGGAGCCCAACCTGTAACGAACACCTGATCACCATTAACTACAGCTGAGGGTTTCACTTGCCAAGTAAGTCCTGGGACTTGCCATAATTCACGGCCGCTAAAAGAATATGAACTAACCCTATAGGAACCGGGTACTATCAATTGGGTTGGTGTTTCGGGTGGGAAAAGGCAAGGGGTAGCGTATCCATGAGTGGATTTCGGACGATCTTGCTTCCAGCGCAAGGTCCCATCATTTCGATCAAATGCACTTATTGAAGAAGCCAGGTCGTGATCGATTAGTTGGATCACCATGTCTTTGGCTAGAATGGGAGAGGATCCATGCCCGTTTGGCAGGTTAAAGGGGCCCATCTCCACTTTCCAGCGCTCTAGGCCTTCCGCAGCGTAGGAGATCAATCCGAAGTCACCAAAGAATACATAGAGATTTTCCCCGTCGGTGACTGGACTAGGTGAGGCGGGACCGTGGGTTCTATGAAAAGGTTCATGACGAGGACGAGGGCTTTCCTGGCGCCAGAGGATGGTGCCCTTTTTTCTGTCCAGAGCCAATGTGATTAGACGTTCATCTTCGTAAGCGGTGAGGAAGATACGATCCTTATTCAAAACGGGAGAGGAATGTCCAGGAGGTAATGGAGTTTTCCAGAGTAGCTTGTTTTTTGGCCCAAAGCGGGTGGGCAGGTCACTCGATTCAATTACACCTGATCCGTTTGGTCCTCGGAAACGATTCCATTCCTCAGCAAAGAGACTGAAGCTAGTAAAAGTCAAAAGTAATATTAGTTTACCAAGGAGTATAGTTGGATTGTTCAAGGGGATTTTCCTCCAAGTAGATACCATTTTCTCCGATTGAGTCTTAGAAGAAAAGTATTGGCACATTTTGAAATCGAGCGTCATGTTGAGTTTGTTTAGGAAAGATTGTTTTGTAATCGATGTAGGCCTTGTTTAAGCCTACGGAGTCCGAGATTAAGTTCCTCAGGCTTGTTCGCAAATGAGATTCTCAGGAATCCTTCTCCTTGACTTCCGAAAGCCTCACCTGGAATTGTTGCGACCTTATCCTTTAAAAGCTCTGAGGCAACTTCGAGGCTTGAAAGTCCTAGGTGAGAAACTGGGAGCATAAAGTAGAAAGCTCCTTGCGGTGCATGAGTGCGGTGATTCCAGTTGGTTACGACCCACTCCATGACTTGTTCTCGATTTTCAGTGAGTATCTGGCGTCTTCTGGTTACAGCTGACATCCCTTCAGGGGTCAACACTGTAAGGGCTGCCTCCTGGCCCAGAGAAGAGGCACAAGAAGACGTATATTGGTGCATCACCACTACTTTGGAGATTAAGGCCTCTGGTCCACAAGCCCATCCAATGCGCCATCCCGTCATGCTCGCCATCTTGGATATTCCCGAGAGAATAACTGTATTGGGGTAATATTTAGAGAGAGAAGTAGGGCGTTTCCCGTTATAGTAAATTTCGGAATAGATTTCATCGCTGATGGCAATAGTCCGATGCTTTTGTAGTAAGCCAGAGAGTTGCTCTAGGGAGGTATCTGTCAGAATTTGGCCCGTGGGATTGGAGGGTGAATTTACGATCATGGCCTTTGTCTTTTTATTGAGGAGGGATTCGATATTATCAGTGTCAAGCTGGAAGCCGGATTCTGCTGGTAAAGGATAAGTCACTGGAGTCCCTCCTGCCATTTCTACAATTGTCCTGTAGGCGGGATATCCTGGGTCAGGTAAGAGCACTTCATCTCCGACATCAATTATAGAAAAGAGTAGATTGAAGAGTGCTTCCTGAGAACCATTCGTAACGCAGGCGCTATATCCTGTTGGGCATTCATGGTATTTGATGATCGTCTCACACAGTTCTTCTATGCCAGCGTTTGGAGTATAAAGAACGGAGCCTCTTTCGATGAATTTTTGGGCTGCTTGCCGAG
>CAYXBG010000009.1:0-10522 GCA_964463145.1 uncultured Acidobacteriota bacterium | reverse complement strand
TACAGCAGGAGTCAAGAATTGTGGTTCTCCTATGCCGAGATTGGTGCAGTTTTGGGCTTTTTGCATGATCTGTCGGATCATGCTCAGGCCTACTAAATTTATTCGCGAGGCGAAGGGCACTTCCATGCCTGATTTCCCTAAGTGATGTTGATGTTCTCTTCGGACCCTATCAGTCTTTTTGCAGGGTATTAGAAGGATCTTTCCGAGAGACTTCAGCTGATTTTACGAATTGCTCCTAGGCGCGCAACCACTCTTCCAATTGGACTGATGTGTCGGTCTTTTCATCACGGTATTTGACAATGATTGGTGTATATAGAGACAATTTGCTTGTCTCTCCAAATCCACCCTTTAAAGCTCGTGAGCCAGGGACGACAACCGCTCCGGGCGGAATCGTCAGGGGTCGATTGTTATCCGCTCGATGTACTTTCTCACGAATTAGGTCGTAAACAGGAGTAGACCGAGTCAGCGTAACACCAGAGGCTAGTATTGCTCCCTCCGAAATGACTGCTCCCTCATAGACACCACAGTTACCTCCTATAAGGACATCATCTTCGATAATGACAGGACTCGCTCCAATGGGTTCGAGTACTCCACCTATTTGAGCTGCAGCACTAACGTGTACTCGTGCTCCGACCTGAGCACAAGAACCGACTAGGGCGTGAGAATCAATCATCGTATCTGGACCTACCCAGGCACCAACATTGATATACATAGGAGGCATACACGTCACTCCTGGTGCTACATAAGCACCGTATCTAATTGCTGAGCCTCCGGGTACAACCCGAACTTTCGAATCTATATCAAGAGCTTTCAGTGGGTAGGTGTCTTTGTCGAAATAACTAAATTGTCCGCCATCCGAAAAGTCCTTTAAAATCCCAATTCTAAATCCCAGTAAAATTCCTTTTTTTACCCATCGATTCGTTTCCCATCCATTTTCGATTGGTTGGGCTGCACGTATACGACCTTGGTCTAGATCTGCTAAGAATCTTTCAATAATAGGTTTATCTCGCGATGAGAGTTCAGGGGTTTCGTAAAGGCGTTCGATCTCAGATTGGTTCTCGGAGTTTATACTCATACCGTCAAGCCTAGGCGAGTGAGTTCTCGCATAACCCGTACTTTACTTTCGTCCAGAAGTGAGCACATTGGTAGACGGTAGGTCTCTTGAATTTTAGTCATCTGCGCTAGAGCGTATTTGACTGGCATAGGACTGGATTCAATAAAGAGGATATCCATTAAATTAATATAACGATAATGGAGGTCGTTTGCAGTTTCGAAATCTCCTCCTCGGGCTGCTTTCACAAGACCAGACATCTCTGCTGGGATTACATTGCTTGCGACTGATATAACCCCTTGGGCACCGATGGAAATCATGGGTAGAGTGATCGCATCATCACCGCTCAGAACTAGAAAATCAGGTTCTAATTCTAACAAACACATAGTTTGTTCTAAGTTGCCACCCGCATCTTTTAGGCCTATGACACCTGGATGCTGGGATAGCTCAGCAACTGTAGATGGTTGCATATTTATGGAGGTTCTACTGGGCACGTTGTAAAGGACTAGAGGTATATTGACTGCTTCGAGAATTTGGCCGTAGTGCTGAAGGAGGCCTTTTTGCGAGGGTTTGTTGTAGTAGGGTGTGACCGAGAGAACTCCATCGACACCACTTTCTTGGGCTATCTTGGACAGCTGAATGGCATGGCGAGTGTCATTTGTTCCAGCCCCAGCAAGAATTGGTACGCGACCATCGGTTGTTTTAACACACTGTTCTAGAAGGAGCCGGTATTCTTCACTTGTAATTGTTGTACTCTCACCAGTAGTCCCACATGGAACTAAGAAGTCAACGCCAGACTCGATCTGCCAGTTGATTAACCCGGAGAACGTTTCTAGGGCGATACTGCCATCCGCTTCAAAGGGTGTAACGAGTGCTGTTCCACAGCCGGTAAATATATTATTTTGGGAATAGGACATCAGAAAAATCTACAAAGCCTTTCACGGTATTAATCTTTTCTGCAGCTAGTAATGCTCCACTTGCGAAGCCGAGACGATTGCGAGCTGTGTGGGACAAGACTAGGCTGTCAATCTCTGAATCAAAGCCGACATCATGCTTTCCTGGAAAGGTGCCTGCCCGCAAGCTCGAAGTTGGGATTGTTTTATTGTAGTGGGGTTGGATCAAGCATTGAAGGGTTTTCGCCGTACCTGATGGGGCATCGAGCTTCCCTGCGTGATGGACTTCGGATATGAAGGGATTATAATCATCTAGGTTTGACATGAGTTTTCCCGTTAAGCTCGCAACTTGGAACAATACCTGCACCCCAACGCTAAAGTTGCTGGCATGGATACAGGTGCCCTGATTTTCTTCCACAAACTGCCTGACTTTTTCTAAGTGGTCATCCCATCCGGTAGTACCCTCAATAATAGGTATTCCGGCAGTCACACAGGTCTGGATGTTTTGGACGGCTGCATCAGGTGTCGAAAAATCGATGACTGCATCAGTCTTTTCAATCCAGTCTTCTGACAAGGTATTCTTCCCCGGGGGGGGCTCACTTGTGCTGTATTTGGGATCGACGATGTTAATTATTTCATGTCCCCTGCTGGGGGCTAGTTTCTCCACGGCACAACCCATTCTACCGTGTCCGAAAAGAGTGATGCGCATTCCGGGTTCTCCGTATTTGATATAGCTCTACTATAGCGATCTAGGACTCTCTTTACGAGTAAAGTTAGTAGATCCATTGGTCATATTAGCTTTAAGAATATGACCAATAACTAACAGCCTACATTTTCTCATAAATAGTGGGAGTAAGAAATTCAGTTAGGGACCTCTTTGTTAAAACGTTCTGGGCTTAGTTCTGGAGCTACTTTTTCAGAAGATATGCACTCTGCTGCGAGGCGTCCGACTTCCCAACTTGCACCCATTCCGAAACCGCCAAGGCCTGCAACCCAGTACAATCTAGGGATTTTAGGATCTGGGCCGATGATGGGGCGGTTATCTCTGGAGAAAGTCCTGAAACAGCTCCATGATCTCCGCTGTTGGATCTTTCTAATCTGTGGGAGTTCCTGAGGTATGGTGTTCATGAGACGTTTCTGGATTTGTCTATCAACGTCTGTAGACAAAGATTCATCTGGTTCTTCGTCACAGATGCAGAACAGACGTTGATCGCCATATCCACGAAGATAGAAACCCTTACTGACATTCCATATGAAAGGTTCTTCAGGGGACGGAGGTGGAGAGGTTTTCAGAACGAATAAGTGGCGCTTGTAGGGTCGAAGAGTCATGGAGGATCGATCAAGGCCAGGCACTCTTTCTGCCCAGGCTCCACAGGCATTCACTAAGGTGTTGCAGGAAATCATGTTTCCAGAGGAATAAATCTCGAAATGTTTGTTCCTTGAGACATGCTCTACTCTGTGGTTTGTAAGGAACTTGACTCCTCTTGAACTGGATTCCTCAATATAGAAAGAAAGGAGTTTGTCGACTTCCAGTACGCAATCACTTGGGGTCCATAGTGCTGCCTGAAAATCATGTCCCTTCAAAACTTCCACTCGTTCCTTGATGTCTGACGGATCAAGCATTTCTGAATCAAACAGAGATGGAGTGCGCATTTTTTCCAGAGTTTTCCGTTGCCCCAAAAGGAGAGAGCCCGTTGGGTGGATGACCTTTTGAGGGAGGTATTTGAAAAAAGCTTGCTGGCTTTTCACTGTCAGTTTTTGGATCACGCTATCCGTAACAGGTTGACGTAGCATGCCAGCATTTCGACCGGATGCATGTTCTCCGAATACTTTTTCAGCTTCGAGGACCAGGATTTTGGCCGAAGTAATTTTACTTAAATGAAAGGCTGTTGCCGCACCTGCAAAACCTCCTCCCAGGATTACGATGTCTTTGTGCATGGTCTTTTTTCTGCATTAACTAGTATGACGTTGATTTTAGCACTCTGGATAGGGCTACTGTGTATTCAATTAATTTGGTCCTGGAGAAATATTAATCTGCAATGTATCTTGCTAGGGTACCGACCTTGGGATAAGTATTATCAGCCCTATTTTTGTCAAATTATGAATGGGTGTAGAGCATGAATATTCACGAGTATCAGGCGAAGACAATTTTAGATTCCTTTGGTGTGCCGGTCCCTAAGGGGAAAGTTGTGGTAAGCCCAGAAGAAGCTTTTGAGGTAGCTCGGGAATTTGAGGGAGTTGTAGCCGTAAAGGCGCAGATTCATGCAGGAGGTAGAGGCAAAGCGGGTGGCGTTAAGATTGCACGAAATGCCGAGGAGGCCAAGAGCTATGCCCAATCTATTCTTGGGTCTACGTTAGTAACGCACCAAACGGGTCCTGAAGGTAGGGTAGTCAGTAAAGTTCTGATCGAGGAAGGGGTTCAGATTTCTCGAGAATTCTACCTTGGCTTACTCGTAGATCGAAACTCGAAACGTCCTGTGGTTATGGCTAGCCGAGAAGGTGGAGTTGAGATTGAAGAAGTAGCTCGGCGAGATCCAGAACTTATTTTAAAAGAAATAATTGATCCCAGAGTGGGCTTGGAAGAAGCTCAGGTGCGCAACCTAGCTTCTGGCATAGGACTTGATGATGGATTGGAGGGGGAACTATCCCAATTTTTGAGCTCGCTCTACAAGGCCTTTGTCGAAACCGATGCCTCAATGGTGGAGATCAACCCTTTGATTGTAACGGAGAGAGGGGAGATTTTAGCTTTAGATGCCAAGATGAATTTTGATGACAATGCACTTTACCGGAGAACTGAAATTGCTGGACTCAGAGACTATGAGGAAGAAGAAGAGCTAGAAATACGTGCTTCGAAGTATGGGCTGAATTATATCAAGTTGGATGGGGACGTAGGTTGTATGGTGAATGGTGCTGGGTTGGCGATGGCGACGATGGATATTATCAAGCTCTCTGGAGGCAATCCGGCAAACTTTCTTGACGTGGGAGGGGGCGCCAGTGTTGAGCAAGTCAAGAATGCATTTCAAATTCTCATTGCTGATGAAAATGTCAGGGCAGTTTTAATAAACATTTATGGCGGTATCATGCGTTGCGATATTGTGGCTCAAGGGGTAGTTCAGGCTGTTTCTGAGGTGGGGGTTGAAATTCCTGTTGTCGTTCGCCTAGAAGGTACGAATGTTGAAGAAGGACGCAAGATTTTACGTGAATCCACAATTCGATTTGAAGTTGCAGGCAGTATGCGAGATGCTGCGGAGAAGGTCTGCGCAGCCGTTTAAGAAACTGAGGTAAGTATTGTCAATTTGGGTAAGCCAGGAAACAAGAGTTGTCGTCCAGGGTATTACTGGGCGAGAAGGCAGCTTTCATGCTAAGCAATGCTTAGATTACGGAACTCTTGTGGTTGCTGGGGTGACTCCTGGTAAGGGAGGTCAGGAACACCTGGGATTGCCTGTTTTCGATACAGTAAGAAAAGCAGTTATTGAAACCGGAGCTGATACTAGTGTTATTTTTGTACCCCCTCCATTTGCTGCGGACGCTATCATTGAGGCTGTCGAGTCCGAAATCAATCTAGTGATTGCGATCACAGAGGGGATCCCTGTTCAGGATATGATTAAGGTTTGGGATTGTCTTAAGGAGAGTGAGAGTCGATTAATCGGCCCAAACTGCCCGGGTATTATCTCCCCCGGGCAATGTAAAATCGGAATTATGCCTGGGGATATACATCTTCCTGGTCGTGTGGGAGTAATATCTCGGAGCGGGACTCTAACCTATGAAGCTGTTCATCAATTAAGTCAGCGAGATATCGGTCAGAGTACTTGTGTTGGTATAGGTGGTGATCCCATAAGTGGGACTAGTTTCATAGATGCTCTACGTGCGTTCCGAGAGGACGAATATACGGAAGCCGTTGTGATGATTGGTGAGATCGGTGGGACAGCGGAGGAAGAAGCGTCATATTACGTCAAGAGAGAATTTAATAAACCTGTAGTCGGATTTGTGGCAGGACAAACGGCACCTCCGGGTCGCAGGATGGGGCATGCAGGAGCAATTATCTCCCAAGGTAAAGGTACTGCTGAGGAGAAGATGAGTACGATGAGTAAATGTGGCATTGAAGTTGTCCGAAGTCCCGCTGACATTGGAGAGGCACTTCAGGAAGTGTTGAAAAAGGAAGTTTAAGATTATGACACAGGCAACATTGGCATTGATTAAGCCCGATGCGACTGAGAGGAATATTGTTGGGAAAATCATTAGCCGAGCGGAGGATCAGGATTTATCGGTAGTAGCAATGAAGCTCCTGAAGTTATCAAGAGAGGAAGCTGAGGGTTTCTACTATGTTCACAGGGACAAAGCTTTCTTCGACAGCTTAACGAGTTTCATGTCTGAAGGACCAATCGTAGCTATAGTATTCCGGGGAGAAAATGCGATCGAAAAGTGGCGTCAGATCATGGGCGCAACGGATCCTGTTAAAGCTGGAGAAGGGACTATTCGTGCTGTTTTCGGAGAGACGGTTGAACGGAATTCGACGCATGGGAGTGATAGTCTCGAATCAGCCCGATTTGAAATAGGGTATTTTTTCCCGGGGCTCAATCTCGTTAAATAGCACTCCGTTGCGTTCCTGGAAGTCCTGGGATACAGAGAGTTTTCTAGCGGAATATTTCGTAGAAGACGGTTCTGTCAGCCTTGTTGGGTTGTTATTTTCAGGTCTCCTCCTCTAATAAAGATGGGTTCTTGATTTTGGATTTCCCTGAAATTATTTCATTCGAAAGATTCATGGAGATCTGTCTCTACGATCCAGTAGAGGGGTATTACCGTCGTGAAAGAGAAAAGATCTTCGGGAGGAAAGGAGATTATTATACTTCTCCACATACGCATGAGTGTTTCGCGCACTGTCTAGCGGAGGAAATACGCCATTGGTTCTATGTTCTTGGAGAGCCAGAGAAGTTCCATGTCTGTGAGCTAGGTTCTGGAGACGGAAGGCTGGCATCTCAGATTTTGGAATACATAACCGGTAATCATCAAGATCTCGAAAAATGTCTGGATTATATTGAGGTTGATATAGATCGAGGTGCTCTCCCGGAAGAGATAACGGGAGTGGTGTTTTCCAATGAGTTTTTTGATGCTTTGCCAGTCAGGCGAGTTCTCTACGAAGATAAGGCTTGTTGGGAGATCTTTGTAGAGAATTCTGAAGGAGAAACAAGGGAAGTATTGAAACCTTTAAAGGATCCCTTTGTCGAGGCTTATCTTGAGGATGGATTCGATCTTTTGAGATCGGGCTGGATCTATGAGGTGAATACTCGAGCTTTTAAGATATTGAAGGATTTGAACGAAAGGCTCTCAAGAGGATGTGTGGTGACGATAGATTATGGATACATGGCCTCGGAATATGAAGAGGTGGCTACGGATCAAGGCACTCTGGCCTGCTATGAGAGGCACCAAGTCACTGGTAATCCTTACCAAAATCCAGGGACTCAGGACATCACTTGCCATATAAATTTTGAAATGTTGATGAAATGGGGAGAGGAGTTGGGGTGGTCTAATCAGGAGTTGATCTCACAACGTCAGTTTCTCTACAAAAGAGGTTTGCTTGAAGTTCTTCAGGTCGAAGAAGAAGGAGGGTTGTTCCGATCAGACCGTCTTAAAAAACGGCTGCAATTGAAGGAATTATTACTTCCTGGCGGAATTTCCGATCGGATGCGAATCCTGATACAGCAGGTAAGGTTAGACTGAAATTGGAAAGGGCGAGCGGGCCCCCATGCTCTCAAGCTTTTTCCAAAGAACCCGTCCAAGGTCTATTTATATTTACGTTTTGCAATATGAGGTGATAGTGTCTCCTGCTGCATTGCGAGGCAGGCTTTCTTTTTTATCCGGCTGTTTTAGGTTGCAACTATGTTGGTGAGAAATAGTAGGTGGAGATGTCCTAAGTGAATATTGTTTTACTCGGGGCGCCCGGTTCCGGAAAAGGGACTCAGGCGCAAAACCTTCAGAATCAAATTGGAGTAATGCACATCGCGACGGGAGACCTATTTCGAAAACACCTGAGTGATGAAACCGAATTGGGTTTATCAGCTAAGACCTATATAGACAAAGGTGAACTAGTTCCCGATACCGTCACAATTGACATGTTGAGAGAAGAGCTCTTGGCGGCCAGTAATGAGACGGGGATCTTGTTCGATGGATTTCCGAGAAATCTAGAACAGGCTGAAGCTCTAGATGCTCTGCTCTATGGGTCAGGACGTAGTCTTGATGGAGTTGTTTATGTCAGAGTTTCAGACGAGGTCATACTCAAGCGATTGATCGGGCGCATGATTTGCAAAGAATGCCAGATACCTTTTCACAAAGAGTTTAATCCCTATAAGGAATGCCCCCAAGGGAAGTGCGAAAATGGAGAGTTCTTATATCAGAGGGACGATGACAAGTCAGAAACCGTTTTGGCAAGGTTGAAGACATTTCACTCCGTAACTACTCCTCTGATTGAATATTATCGTGATAGAGGGCTTATGGGAGAAGTCGATGGTGAAGGTTCCGTAGATATTGTTGCAAAGGGTATAGAGCGATTTGTCGGGACACTTGCTTAGATGATTTTTTTTCTGGATGGACCAGATGTCACTGAAAAAAAATGTTGCACGAGGGTTTTTTGACGAGTTCTCCCATGATCTTGAACCCAAGAATGATTCTTCAGGGAAAGAAGAGGGGATTAGCCCTCGTCTGATCGTCGAACTGGGTAGGAAGGAACATTTCTTTAACCGGGAAGTTAGTCTCCTTGATTTCCAGGAACGAGTGCTGGATCAGGCGAAAGATCCAAAGCATCCTCTTCTTGAGCGCATCAAATTCCTTGGTATCGTAGCCTCCAACCTGGACGAGTTTTTTATGGTACGGATGGCTGGTTTGCAGGAACAGGTTGCCCTTGGTGTTTCAAAGCTGTCTGTTGATGGATCATCGCCATCAGATCAGTTGGCCATTGTTAGGGAATTATCAACTGGGATCAAAAGAAAAATTGACTATTGTTTTAACGAAGAGCTGATACCAGAATTAGCCTCCAACGGGATTCAATTGCTCAATTATGATTCGTTAGATTCGAAATGTAAGAGGAAGATGGAAGACTACTTTGGAGAAGTCATCTTTCCGGTGCTAACGCCTCTAGCTCATGATCCGAGTAGGCCTTTTCCTTTTATCTCTAGCCTTAGCCTTAACCTAGCCGTAATAGTCAAAGAAAAGAATGGAATGATTCGGTTTGCTCGAGTCAAAGTTCCTGGCACGCTACCTCGTTTTCTACCGATCGACTTCGGAAAAAAAACCAGTAAAGAACTATCTGCTCGGACATTGAGGTACACATGGATCGAACAGGTGATTGCGGCCCATCTGGACAGGCTTTTCCCTGAAATGGAGATAGTTGAATCGTACCCTTTTAGAGTGATCCGCAGTGCAGACATGATCATTCAGGAACTAGAGGCAGTGGATCTACTTGCCACTATTGAGGCATCGGTACAGAGGAGAAGATTTGGGCGTGTGGTCCGAGTTACGGTCGATGATGCGATGCCAGGGCATATTCGAAAGATCCTAGTGGATAACCTAGGATTAGAAGAGCAGGAACTCCACAGAGTAAAAGGACATCTTGGTCTTAATGCACTGGTCAAGTTCTCCGAAATAGAGCGTAGCGATCTTAAGTTCCAGACTTTTTCTCCTAGACTTCTGTCGGCAAATAAGGGGCGGAAGGAGCAAAGAAACGTCTTTGCAATGATACGAGATAGGGACATACTTCTACACCATCCATATGATTCATTTGTGCCTGTTGTCGAATTTCTTAGGCAGGCAGCCCATGATCCCCATGTATTGGCTATTAAGCAGACTCTCTATCGCGTGGGGAAGGATTCCCCAATCGTTGAATCCCTGCTGGAGGCTAGGAGAAATGGTAAGCAAGTAGCGGTTTTGGTCGAATTGAAAGCCCGATTCGATGAACAAAGTAATATCGGTTGGGCTAGAGCCCTGGAAAGGGAAGGGGTACATGTCACATATGGTTTGCCTGGTCTTAAGACTCACTGCAAAGTCGCTCTTGTGGTTCGGGAGGAGGCTGACGGTATCCGTCGTTACGTTCATTTAGCAACTGGGAACTACAATGTGATCACGGCTCGTCTTTATTCGGATGTGGGGATGTTCACGTGTAACAAGGAAATAGGAGAAGAGGCGTCAGATCTTTTCAATTATCTAACCGGCTACTCGGCAAAACAAGATTTCAAAGCCATGTTAGTGGCGCCAGTGACACTTCGACAAGATTTAACCAGGCTGATCGAGAGAGAAATTAAGCATTGTCAAAATGGAGATGGGGGTCACCTCATTTTTAAAATGAATTCTATAGTTGATAAGCAGATGATTCAGTTGTTGTACCGGGCCTCCCAATGTGGCCTGAAGATAGATTTATTGGTGAGAGGTATTTGTTGTCTACGGCCTAATATAAAAGGTCTCAGTGATAATATTCGGGTAGTGAGCATCGTGGGGCGTTTTCTAGAACACTCCCGGATCTATTACTTTCGAAATGCCGGAACGACTGATATCTATATGGGAAGTGCCGACTTGATGCCTCGCAATCTTG
>CAYXBG010000008.1:0-37994 GCA_964463145.1 uncultured Acidobacteriota bacterium | reverse complement strand
TGAGAGAGTTTTATTCCGGATGGCGATACATCTATTGGAAATTCAGGAGAGAAATTGAAATCGATCTCAGCTTGTTTAAATCTTACTTCCTATGTTTCAGGTGGAGACAATGGGGCACGTTGAAAGAAGGCAGGGCTTACTTACGACAGGAGGGGGTCTTTTTCTCGAGACTTGCAGGGTGGTTTTTTTGACTAGAATTTTGGTGTATAGGCATAGAATTTAGAGAGGTTTTGGAGGAAGACGTTAAGCCAGTGCAAGATCAAAGCAAAGTTTTTTCTGTCGGAGTTTTAGGTGCGGGTACTATAGTTAAAACCATTCATCTGCCCTTACTCCAATCCATGCCCAATACTCGTGTGAAGTGGATTTCCGATATTAATACGGCCGATGCAAGGGCTGTCGCCCGAGCTTATAGAGTTCCATACTTACCTCTGCCCAATAACATAGCGGAGTTGCCAAATTCCGATATAATTCTCATGGCAATACCCTATGGGGTTCGGGACCAATACTATGAAGAATTCAGTAAGAGATCATCTGCATTGTACGTAGAGAAACCTTTTTCTCTAAGTCTGCAGCATCACGAAAATATTTGCTCTCATTTCCCTAGCTATAATCTGGCTTGCGGTTTTCAAAGGCGGGCTTGGGCTCTATCAAAGGAGGTCCGAAAGATCATAGACACGAATCTTTTTGGGCCACTCCTTAAAGTTCATTTTGGAGTCGGAAAACCCGGAGGTGCTTTCGGCAACAATTACCAGAGCGACATTGAGTTTGCGGGTGGCGGGGTGCTTTTCGAGAGTGGCGTGCACGGAATAGACACGACTTTGTTTTGTACACGGGCTCAATCTGTGCAGGTAGATAGCGTGAAAATGATCAAGGAGGAGGGTGGGCTTGACCTGCATACGGAAGCAACTCTTAGTATAAAGACGGAACGGCCAGAAATCATTGAGAGTAAAATGAAATTCAGTTCTATTCAGGAGACCATCAATGGGTGGGAATTCCATTTTGAGAATGTGGTGGCCTCATTCTCCTTGTCAGGGGAATACATAGAACTAAGACCAAAGGATGGGTCGGGATCCTATCTTCTAGAGTCTAATGTCGCTGGCTCTTATCCTAGAAACTCCTACCAAATGTTCTATGAGTTTTGGGAGAATTTTTTGGATGGTGTGCAACTTGAGAAATCAAACTGGACATCAGCCTTAGACTCAACTTTGACTACGAAGGTAGTCGAAGACCTCTATGCGGGAGGAAGTAAATGACAACCATCGGCATTATAGGTGCTAATGGTCAGGTAGGTACTGAGGTATGCCTGTTTCTCAGTCAGATGGATGACATTAGAGTTGTGCCGATTTGCAGGACAGATAGGGCCGTCTCTTATCTTGAGAGGTATGGGCTTAATCCTCGCAAAGGCGCTATCGATGATTCAGAAGCAACAACCCATTTGCTTGAGAATTGTGATCTTGTTGCCGACTTTACTTTGGTGCAGGGCAAGCTGTCAGATCAACGGAGAATTATCTACAAGATCGTTAGGAATGCAATTCAAAAAGCTCCCACTGGAGCACGATATGTCTACATAAGCACGATGATGGCTATTGGGATCTCATCCAGTACCAATCAGTCTTTACGAGCAGCAAGACTGGCCAAAACCCTTTATGGCCAAGCTAAGCGCTATGGGGAGCGATTGGCTTTTCGATTTGGAAGGAAGATAGGCCGGGAAATATACGTTCTACGTCTAGGGCAAGTACACGGAGAACTCCAAACTGTCAGTCGGAATATTCTGCAGGGATTCCAAGACAAGCCGGCATATATTCCACAAGGTTCATCGTTCAGTGTTTTTGCTTATACGATTTCGGAAGCCCTTGCAAACATCGCTCTAGGTAGGGAGGATTCTGGCCGCTACACATTAGTTTCAGTGCCGGAATGGAGTTGGGAAGAGTTGTTCGAGTACTATGCTCGCAAGCTTGGGAAGCGATCAGTTGTTAGGTTCCTTACTCCGAGTCCGGCCAAAGAGTGTTTTTTACGAGCCATCCCCCGATTCATTAAACGTTGGACTGTCCAGCCACTGGTCGCATTTGCTGTTCGCCATCGCGAAGTGATCACGGGGTATCTATTGTCTTGGTCGCCCAGAGTGGAAGCTCGGATTTATGCGATCTACAGCTGCAAGAGAGCAGCGATGGAGATCTCGCATTGTGTCAGCCGAGAGAAAGAAAAACGTTATAAGCCATTTCAACAAAGACTTGGGGTGTTGCCTGGGAAACGTATGCGGTCCCTATCTGACAGTAGAAACACCATGGAGACGACTCTTCCCAAGGTGCGAGCACTTATCAGGCGTGCCGGATTCTAGCCAAGTAAGTATTACTGGCCTGACACAAGTTTCAAGTTTTATAGCCTCAGATTCTTGCTAGTTAACTTAATTTGGATTTTCGATGTTCCCATCGCCCTGAAAGACTGATTAGATAGGATAGCCCAATGAGCTTCAAGTCGAGTGCCAACGAAGCTTTACGGACATAGAGAAGATCATATTTAAATTTCCGCCTAGGGTCGCTATCCTTCGGGATGTAGATGGTTGCCAGACTGGTTAGGCCGGGGCGTACGCTCAGACGCTTTTCAAATCCAGGGAGGTCTTCGTAGCGGGCCTGATGGCCGCCATAGAGTTTTTCATCGATAGCCAGAGGACGTGGCCCCACGAAGCTCATCTCACCCTTCAGGATATTGAGAAGTTGAGGTAGTTCGTCAAGGCCCATCGAGCGTAAGAACCGTCCTAACTGAGTTACTCGACTATCTCTCTCACGGGCCATCTCTGAGCCAGAATCCATTCGCATAGTGCGGAACTTAAGAACCTTAAACATATTACCTGCTAAACCCCAGCGTTTTTGGCGGAAGAAAATATCTCCTCCATCCTCGAGCTTGATTGTTGCTGCGATGACAAGGGAGATCGGCAGGGTAACGATGAGCATAAGAGTAGAGAGAGAGAGGTCAATAGATCGTTTTAGCATCTTTTTTTACAGTTGTGTCGGTCGTTTGTGTTTCAGGCAGGCAAAAGCGCCTTTGTAATCTCCGTCCATTCCTCGTCTAACGATAAACGACACTCAGGTTTTGCCGCTCTGCTATACCAGTATTGAGCATTGAGAGCATCACCCTCCTTCCGATGAAGGTAGGCGTGAATCCAGGCTCCGACCTCTGATTCTAAATCCTGTGCGGTATTATGAGCTTTTTCCCAGTCACCTGTACGATCTAGCCATAGAGCGAGAAGAGGCCCGTGAATATTTGGAGGAGGGGCGTCGAGTTGTGTTGAGTCAAGAAATTCCTGATGAGTCATAGCGTCCTCAAAAATATCAGATTTCTTGAGCTTATATCCTAGAAGTGCTGGTTTTTCCTGACGTAGGGAAGGGATTGAGGGTAGGTATTCTAATGAGCGCAGTAGGTGCTTATGCTGATTCTCCTTGGGATTCTTAGCCGATCTATTTGTAAGCAACCCAGTTAGCCCCCTAAAATGTAGTTATGGATCCTGTTAAAACAATTTTGCAAAGGATAGAGGAGGGGGAGAGGATCTCTCAATTGGATGCCCTCCAGCTATTACATTCTGAAGACCTGGCGAGTCTCGGTCGAGCAGCGGAACGTGTTTGTAGAAAGAAACATCCCGACCGATTTGTCTCCTTTTTGATCGATAGGAATATTAACTATACGAATGTTTGTGTGGCTCGGTGTACCTTCTGTAATTTTTATGTCAGGCCAAAAGTTCCGGGAGGGTATCTTTTAAAGCACGAAGAAATTTTCCAGAAAATCGCTGAAACCATCGAGCTGGGAGGGACTGGAATCCTGATGCAGGGAGGAATGAACCCCGAGCTTGAAATCGATTATTATGAAGATCTGCTGCAGTCTATTCGATCGCGATTCAATATCCATCTGCACTGTTTTTCACCTCCCGAAATCGTCGTGATGGCAAAGCTTAGTAAGTTGACACTAAGAGCGACAATCCGCAGGCTTATCAGGGCGGGTCTCGACTCTATACCAGGAGGAGGAGCCGAGATTTTGACCGATCGAATGCGGCGTGATATTGGCCCGGGCAAGTGTAGTACCGACGAGTGGTTGGAGGTTATGAGGGTTGCTCATCAAGAAGGGCTTCTCACTACGGCTACGATGATGATAGGTGGAGGAGAGACATTGGAAGAGAGAGTCGAACATCTTGATCGGATAAGGAGTCTACAAGATGAAACGGGAGGCTTTGTCGCCTTTATCCCTTGGAACGTACAACTCGAGAACACCCCCATGGGAGATACCATCAAGCATGAAGTTGGATCAGTCGAGTACTTGAAGTTGTTGGCCGTAAGTAGAATCTACCTTGATAACATCAAAAACATACAGGTGTCCTGGCTGACTCAGGGGCTTCAGGTGGGTCAAATGGCACTACATTTTGGAGCTAATGACGTGGGTAGTATCATGATCGAAGAGAATGTGATCAGTACAGCAGGAGCTGATCATCAGGCCGAAAAGGAGGACCTGATCCGCATGATCGAGGATGCTGGGTTCCCACCAATCCAGCGCGATACCCTCTACCAGAAATTTGACACAATCAACTGAACGTTGGATTTTTTCCGAGGGCTTTCTAGTGAGAAGCTGGGATCTTCTTAAGTATCTGAGGGCCCTGTATCTTTTTTGACTCTATTGTCCTCGCCAAGTTGACGCTCTAAATTTCGAACGCGGCGCAAAAGCTCGGGGAGTCTCTGTAGAACGTAGTAGTTTTTTCTCCATACTCTGACATCTAGTTCTGGGGAGCCGGAAATCCGACTGCCAGCCTTGACGTCTTTTGCTATACCCGTTTGTGCTATTGCAATGACGTCATCCTCGATAGTCAAGTGCCCCGCTGCACCTACTTGGCCTCCTAGCATTACGCGATTCCCTACCTTTGTGCTGCCCGCCAAGCCTACTTGGGCCGCCAGAGCAGTGTTTTCGCCAACGACCGATCCGTGGCCGATCTGGACTAGGTTATCAATCTTAGTGCCCGATTTTATACGTGTTTCACCAATGGTAGCCCGATCGATACAGGTATTGGATCCTATATCAACGTCATCTTCCAAGATAACGATACCGGCCTGTGTGATTTTTTCAAAGCTGCCGTCCTCGGTCGGTGCGAACCCAAACCCATCTCCGCCTATGACAGCTCCATTCTGGAGAGAGACGCGATCTCCGATCACACTTTGCTCTCTAACAACGACCTGGCTATGTGCTAAAAAGTCATCGCCAATCTGGACATGAGGGTAAATGGTTGCGTTGGGATGCAGTATTGCACGGTCCCCGATGCGAACACCTTCCCCAATGACCACATTCGCTCCGATTGAATAGTCTTCTCCAAGTTGGGCGGTTGCGGCTATCGATGCTGTAGGGTGAATACCCGGGGTCGGTTCCAAAGGCTCGTGAAAAAGTTTGACTGCTCGAGCGAAGGATAAATATGGGTTTTTAGAGACCAGATGAGGGATTTTTGTCTCGGGGGCATTGGGGGATACAATTATTGCCCCTGCCCTGCAATTCTTAAGTTTTTTTACATACTTGAGGTTGGCAAGGAAGGTTAGTTCATCTGGTCCAGCATCTTCGATTCCTGCCAATCCCTTAATCTCAACATTCCCGTCACCGGCTAACAGGCAATCCAAGTGTTGTGCAATGGCGTCAAGCTTCATAACGGTCTCTCTATTCTGTTGTTCAGATGGGAATGATAACTTAACAGGTTCAGGGAGCGATAGTTGTGCTGTCGGAGTTAAAGAGGTAGATGTGACCAGACTAACCTCTTTTGTTGGTTATGGGCCGACGCATGAGGCCCCCTGCCACTAATAGGAGGATGCGACTGCGAAAGGCCGTTAGATGACCTGCCGGCTAGCTTACCTTCAGGCCCTATGTCCAAAAATACGAGAGTTGCTCGAGCCGCAAGTCGTGTAAGCCTGGCTGTTCTTATAAGCCGTGCCCTGGGACTCGTCAGGGAGTTGGTTTTGGCAGCGGCGTTCGGTGCATCTGCGACAATGGATGCTTGGGTGGCAGCATTCCGAATCCCAGGTATGCTCAGAGATTTAGTGGCTGAAGGAGCCCTGAGCTCGGCTTTTATTCCAACTTTCAGTCGCGTCTTGACCCGGGACGGCCGACATCAGGCCTGGTGCTTGGTCAACATGTTGATGAGTACACTCACAATTGCCCTCGGAGTCTTGGCCATACTGTTCTTCGTGTTTTCGGATGAGTTAGTTAGTGTTTTTGTTTTTGGATTTGGGGAAATCGAGGGGAAAGTTGAGCTAACTTCTAACCTTGTGAAGATAATTTCTCCTTTTCTGTTGTTAGTGGCGCTGGCCTCTATAGCCACGGGCGTGCTAAACACTTTTGACAGGTTTTTTCTGCCCGCAATTACAACGGCCTTTTTTAATCTGGCCATTATTCTCTCGGTTTTTGTCGTAGCACCAGCACTTGAGAATCGTGGGATTCCCGCCGTATATGCTGTTGGGGGAGGGGCCGTATTGGGGGGAGCTCTTCAGCTTTTAGTGCAACTGCCTTCGATGCGAGCCCTCGGGTTTCGATTCCATTTCGTTATAGATTTTAAAAATTCTGAATTACTCCGTATTGCTACTCTTATTGGCCCTGCCATTGTTGGTGTAGGAGCCACTCAGATGGCTGTAATGGTTAATACTATGCTGGCATCGACTCTTGGCGATGGGCCTGTTTCTTGGCTCAATTTCGCCTTCAGAATTATCTATCTGCCTATCGGGCTCTTCGGAGTTGCTGTAGGAATCGTAAATCTTCGTGATGTGTCAGTCCATGCAGCCCGCAAGAACCTCGGGGCTCTAAAGGAAACAGTCGCTGACTCCCTTAAGATGGTACTAGCTTTGGCTATTCCTTCTACAGTTGGAATTATAGTGTTAGCAAATCCGATTGTGAGCGTTATTTTCGAACGAGGGGAGTTTTCAGCATTCGATACACAGCAGACGGCAAATGCCCTAATGCTCTACTGTTTAGGGTTAGTGGCTTACAGTTGTGTAAAAGTATACGTGCCGACTTTTTATGCCCTTTCCGATACCAAGACCCCTGTACGCATAAGTGTTGCTACCGCACTTCTACACATTGCCCTGAATCTTGTCTTCATACTCGTCTTTTTTCCTAAAGGTTATGAGTATCTTGGATTGGCCTTGGGAACGGCTATCGCACTGATTGTGAACCTGAGTTTTCTGGCATCCCGCTTTTCTCGAAAACTAGGATCGTTCCGCGATTTGGGGGTCATGGCGACCTGTTTGAAGGCGTCTCTGGCCTCGATGATTATGGGTGTTTTGGTGTGGTTGATCTACAGCCTGACTGCATCCCTGGCCGTCACTTTCAGTGGGGAAGTTGTAGTACTGAGTGTTTCCATCGTCTCGGGTATTGTGACATATCTGATAATGGGTCGGCTGTTGGGGCTTGAAGAGCTGGAATTATTGTGGCAACGGAAAAATCAGAGATAAAAAAAGCTGAGGCAGAAAGGTATTTGGGGTCATTTCTCGATTACCTTCGGGTGGAAAAGGGGTTGGCACAAAATACAGTCTCTGCCTATGGAATTGATCTCAGAAGGTTCCTCAAATATCTAGAAGCTGGTGATTTGGGAATCCAGCGAGTCAATCGAGATCATCTATCTGTCTATCTCCAAACACTTTATCAAGACCTTTCGCCTCCTTCGGTCAAACGAAAAATCGCGAGCCTGAAGTCATTCTTCCGGTTTTTGTTGATAGATGGGTACCTGCCGGCGGACCCGACTGAGAACTTAGATTCTCCACGTACCTGGCAGGTTTTGCCCAAGTATTTGACTGGGTCACAAGTCGAGCAATTGCTTGAGCAGCCTGACCTGATGAAGCGTCAAGGGTTGAGAAATAGGTGCATGCTGGAGCTGCTTTATGCTACTGGATTGAGAGTTAGTGAGTTAGTGAACTTGAAGGTAACTGATCTCGATCTTGAAAAAGAGATTGTCCGACCTATTGGCAAGGGGAACAAGGAGAGAATCGTACCTTACGGCGATACAGCAGGGCGATTTCTTGACAGTTATTTAGAAGTCGCGAGACCCCAGCTCTTGAAAAAAGGGACTTCCGGATTTGTCTTTCTGACCCAGCAAGGGAAGTCTATGAGTAGGCAATATTTCTGGATGCTGCTCAATCGATATGCCCGAGAATTGGGATGGGAGGGCAAGCTTGGCCCTCATATGTTACGCCACAGCTTTGCCACACATCTTCTGGCTAATGGTGCTGATCTCCGAGCTCTCCAGCTAATGCTCGGGCATGCGGACATATCGACCAGTCAAATATACACCCACGTGACTCGTGATCGGCTCAGGCAGGTATACGCGAAGTTCCACCCGAGGGCATAGTTGCTCGACAGCCGGTACCACAATACCCTGTTTTGATGTGTCAGAGACCTAGGAACTTCCACCAAAGAAGACCTAGTCCGAACCAGACTCCGAGATGAAATAGGGAGAGTGCGAATCCTACTTTCCACCAATCTTTAATCTCGATATATCCGGCCCCAAAAAAAATTGGAGCGGCACCGTCTCCGTAATGTGTCAAACAACCGTAGAGGCTAGAGAGGAAACAGAACAGAAGTGCGGATATAACAGGGTCGCATCCGGCAACTACAGCGAGGGTTAGGAAGGTGGAATAGAGTGCTATTATCTGGGCCGTCATACTGGCAAATGCATAGTGTAGATACATATAGAGAACAACGAGAACCAAAAGACTGACATTAGGATCCCAGCCTTGTAAGATTTTCTCCGATGCGGCTGCCAGTTCCTTCATTAGGCCAGTATCCGACAACGTTCCGGCCAGAGAAATATAACCTCCGAACCAGAGTAGAGTTTCCCAAGCTGAAGATTCTCCGGATATGTCTTTGGGGTGTAACACTCCCAGTAAGAGCAAGATCGATAGTGCCGATAGTGCCGCTCCCAATGTGCTAATACCATGAATAAATGAAGTAGCCCAAGTGGTCGCTAGGATAAGGAAGACAACTAGGAGGATTTTTTCGTTTTGGCTCATTGGGCCGAGGACTTTCAGTTCGTTTTTCGCGAACTTGGTCGCCTGAGGCGTCTCGGTTAGTGTAGGAGGATATAGCCAATGGATGATCGCTGGGGTAATCATAAGAGATATGATGCCTGGCAGAATGGCAGCCTGAAACCAAAGAACCCAACTGATTTCAACGCCCGCTACTTCCTTGGCGAACTGAACAGAGAGGCCATTGGCAGCCATAGCAGTCAAAAAAATTGCACTGGTGACGACGTTAGCCTGAAAAGTAGTCAGAAGGAGGTAACCACCAATTTTCCTTGCGGTGGGTCCTGGCCTGGAGCCTAATTCCCGAGCTAGAGAGCGGGAAATAGGGAAAGTGATTCCTCCGGCGCGTGCCGTATTCGAGGCGGTTACAGGGGCCAGTGCGGCGTCGGTCAAGGCTAGAGAATAACCAAGCCGAAGTGAGTTTGTCCCTAGGGTTCGGATAAATAGTAAGGCGATTCTACGACCGAGCCCGGTCTTCACGAAACCTTTTGCGAAGAGGAACGAGGCAACAATGATCCAGGTGACAGTTGATGAGTAACCGTGGAGAGCCTGAGCGGTTGTCATCAATCCTAAGGACATCCCGATCGCCAAGCTCATCAGAATTACCACTGTTACGTGATAACGATTCCAAAGTACTGTTAGAACGACTCCTATAAACAGGATCAAGACTTGCCATTGGTTCGGCTCAATTGTAGAGGGCTTCAACAGATTGGCTACGAGCAGCAAGACTGCTACTCCAAGGAGTAGAATCAGGAAGTTTCTCTTGTCCATCCACGAGATCTTAACTGATGAACTCTCTAGGGGGAATTGGATGCGAATTATTTCTATGATAGTTGAGACGCCAGTGGGTAAAGTTGAACTCTTAGCCAGTAATCGAGGACTTTGCCGGGTACTCTTACCTGGACAATCAATTGAGGGGGGTCCGGCCTGGATGTGTGACAGTTGTCCCCGGGGAACCAGTACCATATTGAAACTTGCGAGCGGCCAGCTTAACTCCTATTTCGAAGAGAGTTTGCCCAACGGATTCGATATATCTCTTGATCTGAAGGGCTCTTCTTTCCAGCAACAGGTCTGGAATCACCTGGCACGGATCCCTTACGGGACGGTTGTTAGCTATCAAGAACTTGCTTCATCGATTGATCGTCCAAAGTCCGCTCGGGCGGTGGGAGCAGCCATCAGAGCGAACCCTTTGCCTATATTTCTTCCATGTCATCGGGTTATCGGATCAAATAAGGAGATGGTAGGATTTTCGGGTGGTTTGGATGTGAAAATCACCCTCTTGAAACTGGAGGGATTGGAGATAAGGCGAGATCGTACCAACAAGCCTAAAAAGTTTTTCGTGAGAGGATGTTCCAAGCGCTAGAAATACTAGGTGTCTAGCTTTTCGCGGATGCTGCGGTAGATTTGGCGCATGGTTCTAGAGTGGGTATCTGGGGGGAGCTTGGATGCGAGCAGGTGTTCTTTGATCCGGTCCATTGCGTGTTCTAGTCCAGTAGCCAAGAGGACACTGTGACTGGGATCGTAGGGCAATGAGATGTATTTCATGCCTAGTTCCGCAAAAACCTTCAGGTAGCGGGCCGTCCCCATATCTGGGCAGCTCAGCCTCAGTCGCCCCATCTTCAACTCGAATCCTAAAAAAGTATAGATTATCTTGGGGCTACATTTGCGTCCCAAAAGTGTGATTTTTCTGCAGGGCCTCGTAATGACATCATCCTGGTATATTTGCCTAATTCTTTCAATCTCTTGAGCTATCTTTGGATCTTTTAGGCCTATCACGATTTTATTCCCAGTACATCAGGGTTTATCTAAGGCCTGGTAGGCCTAGAACTGTCGGTAAATGAGTGCTCGTCTAATAAAAGAGACACCGAATTTACCCTAAAATTATTACTCTTAATAGTATATAACCCTTGCGACTTGTTTGACCTGTCAGAGGCTCCATGATAGTTTACGCCTTAATCATGCAGGAGGTTGACCTATGTCACTAGAGGCTCTTGGCTTGGTTGAAACTAGGGGTTTCATCGGAGCTGTCGAAGCTGCAGATGCCATGGTTAAGGCAGCCAACGTAGTACTTTTGGGCAAAGAGTATGTTGGTGCTGGATACGTCACTGTTCTGGTGCGAGGAGATGTGGGGGCGGTTAAAGCTTCCACGGATGCTGGTGCTGCTGCCGCTAGGAGAGTGGGAGAGCTGATAAGTGTGCACGTTATTCCACGACCCCACCAAGAGGTGGAAAAGATTTTGCCCCGGCTTTCTCCCGCCAAGTAATTAAGTATTGGTTCAGCTTAAAGACATAGATC
This sequence comes from uncultured Acidobacteriota bacterium, assembly GCA_964463145.1. GTDB lineage: Bacteria > Acidobacteriota > UBA6911 > RPQK01 > CBDAPI01 > CAYXBG01. Next base: position 26,670 of record CAYXBG010000008.1, on the reverse strand, counting down.
TTTTGTCCATCCAAGAGGCCCGTCTTCTGCTCAAATCTGGAGAGCGGGCTGGCCTGGGTCTGGCTCAGTTAGATCAAAAACAGATCGATGCCATCGTGGAGGCCATGGCTGGTGCCGTCCGTGGATCTGCGGAAGAGCTCGCCAGGTTGGCAGTGGAAGAAACCGGGCGAGGGAAGGTTTCTGACAAGACGATCAAGAATCTTTTTGCTTCCACGGATATCTATCGTTACATCCGTAGTCTCAAAACTTGTGGTGTTATCGCCGAGAACAAAGACAAGAATGTTATCGATATCGGTGTTCCCGTTGGCTTGATCGCAGCGATTGTTCCGACAACCAACCCTACTTCAACAACTATTTTCAAGATACTAGCAGCCATTAAGGGCCGCAATCCAATCGTTGTATCCCCACATCCTCAGGCGGTGAAGTGTACCGTTGAAACAGCGCGTATTATGAATGAAGCAGCTATCAAAGCGGGGGCTCCTGAGCACTCCATCGGTTGGATGGAGAATGTTACTCTGGAAGGCACGGCGGAGTTGATGCGACATAAACGCACCCGCATGATTTTGGCCACAGGAGGCCCCGGTCTGGTGAAAGCGGCCTATTCCTCGGGGAAACCGGCTTTTGGTGTTGGTCCTGGGAATGTTCCCGCTTTCATTGAAAAGACAGCAGACGTAGAGAAGGCTGTAAAAGATGTTATTGCAGGGAAAACTTTTGATAACGGATTGCTCTGTTCCTCAGAGCAGGCACTGATTTGTGATGCGCCTGTAGAGCAAGAAGTAATTAAGGAGTTAGGACTTAACAAAGCTTATATCGTTACAGAGGAGGAAAAAGCTCTTCTCGAGAAGGTTGTGGTGACCCCAGAAGGGCGCCTGAACTCGGATGTTGTCGGTCAATCCCCTCAGAAGATTTCAGAAATGGCAGGGTTTTCGATCGAATCAGATGTTGTCTGCTTAGTTGTTCGTTTACAAGGAGTCGGTCGAGAGCATCCACTTTCGATGGAGAAGCTCTCCCCGATCCTAGCCCTTTATGTAGAAAATGGTTGGGAGGCTGCCTGCCAACGTTGCATTGATATCCTCTCCTTTGGAGGCCTGGGGCATACCATGTCAATCCATTCCAATGACCAAGAGATCATTATGGAATTCGGCTTACATAAGCCTGCTTACAGGGTATGTGTCAATACGCCTTCAACCCATGGCTCTGTTGGTCTAACTACTGGAGTTCCACCGTCGTTGACTCTCGGGTGTGGGACGCCTGGGGGAAACATTACATCCGATAACATTACACCGCTTCACTTGATTAATGTCAGACGACTGGCGTTTGAAACCCGTCCACTTGCCTCCATCTCATTTGAACAAGCTGAAGAAATCGACTCGAAGAGTTCTGAATTAAAACAGGAGAGTTTGGAAGAGGGGCAGGTTGATGAAGGAGATCTGAGGGAAACCGTTCGTTCGGTGGTTGAAGCCTATGTAAAAGAAAAAGGCTCCTTATCTGACACCAACGACTTGAGGGTCAACTCTGTGGATGATCGTCCTTCCCAGGTCAGATTTGGGCAACCCGATTGGGGGCCACCTACTGATTTTGTTTGTGAGGATGATGTTCGCAATGCTTTGGCTTCTGGTCGTAAGATCGTTATAGATCAAAAAACAATTATTACTCCCGCGGGTAGAGATGCTGCAGACGGCAAGGATTTGTTCATATCGGGGTGATTAGGCGACTTTCGGAAACGATCTCTTAAGCACTGTTTAAGGTTTTATATGAACTGGTTCATTCTGGTCTCTGACGGTAGCCTCCAAGAACGGCTAAGAGAATTTCTCACTTCAAGCTACCAAATAATCTTAGGATTGGGCGGCCCCGGTCTTTTCCTGCTCGCATTTTTAGATTCTTCCTTTCTCTCAATCCCAGGAGGTAACGACCTCCTCGTGATTCTCTTGTCGGCAGGGCAGGGCTGGGGTCAGATGTTTTACTATGTCGGCATGACCACTATGGGCTCGGTGATCGGCTGTTCTCTACTTTACTTCTTGGGCACCCGGGGCGGGTCCTTTGTGGAACGGCGAATGCATCGACGTGAAGTCAGGAGGATTCATCGTCTTTATCGAAGTCGTGGTGCGTTGGCTATCATTGTTCCTTCAATACTTCCTCCTCCCACCCCTTTCAAGATTTTTGTACTAGCGGCGGGCGTATTCCGGGTGCCGTTTCACAAGTTTGTTCTCTCTGTTTTCGTGGGACGAAGCCTGAGATACTTGATGTGGGGAACTCTGGCAGTGCTTTACAAGGAAGGGGCACAATATTTTCTGGAGGGTAGGTTCTATACAGTCGGTATTGGACTTTCTATCTTATTCCTAGCAGTGCTGGCTTGGTTCTTGACTCGAGGAACAAAAAAAACCACAGGTGAGATCGATTGAATTGTATAGATAGATATTATCAATCTATATTTTGGGCATCGCTATTATTGCTGACGGCTTGTGGCCCTCGGAGCGTCAAGATTGCTGTGCCTCAAGCTTACAGTGAGCCTCGATCTGCCTCGCTTGTGGAGTTGATTGAAATGATCAACGAACGGTACGTATCCGTGGAAACGGTGACAGTAGGCAGGCTTCAGGTTAAATTTACCGGGGGGTCAATTTCAAAAGGGTACTTGAAAAAGTACCCAACGGGTAAGGGACACTTGGTAGCCAAAAGGCCCAACTGGATACTCGTTACTATTCTCAACCCTGTCACGAATTCCACCGTTGTCACGATGGCATCCGATAGTCGAGAATTTCAGATCTGGGTCCCACGACAGAATAAGTATCTGACTGGGGAGACAACGGCTACAACGGAGTCGGAGGATCCGATGCATAGCATAAGGCCTGAGCACTTGCTCCCGGCACTGATGATTGCGCCCTTAGGTGAAGGTACTGTGGAAGTTCTGGAGGAGCGTAGAGAAGGTCACGTTGAGTTCTATGTGATCCATTCAATTCAAATGGGACAAGGAGGGGCTTGCCTTTCACGGAAGATATGGATCGAGCGGAGTGGATTTGATCTGACTCGGCAACAGTACTTTGACTGCGGGCAACTCAAGAGTGACATTAAATACGATGGGGTGGTACAGTTGGATGACAGTTCTATCAGCCGGTCCATTATTTTGGAGAGGATTTCTGAACACTACACAATCGCTTTTACGTTCGAACTCGATTCAGTTCGAGTTAATCGTAAGATCGAAGAGAGTCTGTTCTCAATCAAAAAACCTAAAAAGGCTGAGCTCGTTGTTTTAGGTAATGAGGATCTTGATCCTTAGGGATTTTGCTGAGGAGTTTCGCGCCTCGCATAAGAGGAAAGTAGGTGGTGTGCTTAAGTTGATTGTCTCTAATCTGAAGCAGCGACCTACCAGGACATTGGTAAGCGTTATAGCGGTCTCTCTTGGGGTAGTACTTATTCTGGTAAGTGTCGGGCTATCTTTTGGCCAGTTGGATGATTTCTCCAGGCGCACCCGACGATTAGGTGACATCATGGTGCAGGCTCCCGATGGGTCTTTGCTAGGTGCCATTAACAGCGGCGCGGTATCCGTTCGAATAGGCGACAAAATTGCTGAAGTTCAAGGTGTTGCGGCAGTCACGCCTGTTCTGACAAAGTTTCTTGGCGACAAATTTCATCTTGTATATGGTGTCGAAAAAGACTCTTTCCGAGCAGTCAGCAGAGGGTTTCGCATTGTAGAGGGTCAGATTTTTGAGGAAGGTAATGAGATCATTATAGACACTATCTATGCCGAGTCTAAGGAGCTTGTTGTGGGTAGTGACCTTGAACTTTTGGGGACTCGATTTACTGTGAGTGGGATTTACGAAGCCGGTGTAGGGGCCAGGGTAATGCTCCCCCTAGAGACCTTGCAAAGCATTAATGGGTCACCTCGAAAGGCTACGATGTTCTTCGCGCGCGTGGAGGATGGCACCACTCAAACGGTAGTAGAGTCAAGGTTACAGGAAAGCCTCAAGGGATACAAAATCACTCGAACATCCGAACTACAAAAGCTTATGACTGCTAATACCCCTGTGTTGAAACCGTTCATAACAGCCATGGTGGCGCTCTCAGCACTTATCAGTTTCCTAATGATCCTTTTGGCTATGTACAGTACCATCATGGAGCGCACGCACGAGATTGGGATCTTGAAATCACTCGGTGCGTCCAAAACTTTCATCGTTGGTATGATAATGAAGGAGTCCTTGCTGATTTGTGCATTGGGTGTTGCTGTGGGGTTTATTTTGAATTGGCTGGCACTGCATTGTATCGTCACACTCCAGCCTGGTTTACCAGTTTCTATCTCGACAGAATGGAGGATCGGCGCTGCAGCTATGGCGACATTGGGCGGTATTTTCGGGGCATTGTATCCGGCTCTGAAGGCAGCTCATTTAGATCCTACTACGGCTCTTGGTTATGAGTAATCCGGTCGATATTCGAAAGCGAAAATCTGCTATCACTGTTGATGGGGTCTATATGGCTTACCGTGTTGGCCTCGTGGAGACCATGGCGTTGCAAGGGGTTAATATCTGTCTTAGAGAAGGCGAATTTGGTGCCATTATGGGACCTAGCGGGTGTGGAAAATCGACCTTGTTACATCTCATGGGAGGATTGCAGACTCCGACTCGAGGGCGTGTCATCATCGGGGACACAAATCTGGCAGGCGTCTCAGATGCTAGGCGGACAGAGATCCGGCGAGACAACATTGGTTTCGTTTTTCAACGCTACAATCTTCTTCCGACGTTGACTGCCTATGACAATATAGACCTTGCTAAGGAGATATGTGGAAAAGGGGATAAACACGGGTTCGATCCAAAGGAAATACTCTCGATGATGGGGCTCGAGCATAAATCCCATCATAAGCCTTCCGAACTATCTGGTGGAGAGCAACAGCGAATTGCGATCGCCCGAGCAATTGTCAATCGTCCCAAGATCCTACTGGCAGATGAGCCTACTGGAAGCCTGGATAGTGAAAATTCCCAAGCAGTTCTTGAACTATTGCAGGAATTGAATCAACGCTACGGACAGACAATACTTATGATCACCCATGACTCCGAAGTGGCTGGTGCTGCCGGGCGGATAATAGAGATGAGAGATGGAAGAGTTCTGAATAAGGTCGAGAATTTGTTTTATGCAGTAGAACAGAAACATCAGCACTGAGCGAGTCTTTTAGATTATGTTTAGAGTTATCTCCCGAGCTTTATTTTGGACCTACCCACGAGGGTCCTGGCAGTATGATCTCATGTGCTTGGCCATCATTTTGTTTATTTTTCTGACTCCTGGCCACGTGTTCCACCAAAGTGATTCTTCTGCTGTCTCCGATATGGTTAAAGGGGTTGGGAGTGTTCAGGTGAAAACTGAAGAAAGTACTCCGGAGCAGGGAGCTATGAGTAAACCTGACTCCGAGGATCCTGTCCATACCATCAGCGGTACAGCGCCCTGACAAGAATATTGCAATTCTCGCCATCAGGGTCAGATCTGTCAGTGAGTTCAAACATTTATCAGATCGAGGGTGCTATCCACTATTCACTTCGCTTCTTAGTTTTGGGTATTTTGGCTATCTGGATTTCTGCCAATCTGGTGGCACAAGATGAGAGCTTAGATAAGATCCTCTCTCAGATGGAGACTAAAGGAGGGCGTGTCAAGTCTATGACAGCCTCTCTGAACCAACAGAAATGGACCGCCATACTTGAGGAGTTTGACCAAGGAGAGAGCGGTAGGTTTCTATTCCTGAAGGAAAAAGGGGGGGTCTTTTTGAGGAGAGAGATTTCCAAGCCTCAGCCGAGCTCTCTTGTAATTTCGGATGGACAGGCGATCTTTTATCAGCCTATTTTGAAACAGGCTCATCATCATCGGATTGGGAATAGTCGTGATAAAACTGAGTTTATGATTCTTGGGTTCGGTTCGGATCGGGAATCCCTTGAGAGGGCCTACGAGATAAGCCTTCTAGGGGAGGAAAAACTTGATGAGGTCAAGACATACCAGCTTGAAATGCTGCCCAGGTCAGAAAAAGCTCAAGCTTATTTTACCCGAATAATTCTCTGGATAGATTCCAAGCGTTGGATTCCGGTTCAACAGAAGCTGGTAGAGCCAACCGACGATTATATCCTTGTGAGATTTCACGATATCGTCCTGAATCCAAGGCTTAGCCCCCGAGACTTCAAAATCAAGTTCCCCAAAGATACCCAAATAGTAGGATTAGATTAGCTTTGCCCTAGTTTTACTGACTGACAGCATGACTAGATGGAATCCCCCAGAAAACTTCGATCCTCATCTTGAGGCAGGAGAGTTTTCTTGTTTTAGGGGTCGGTGCTTTTAGGGTCGGCACTCTTAGTCATTTGGAAATTCAAAACTGATCTGGTGTAGATCATACGATGGATCACGGTCCAGTTAGAAAGCACAGCCAGCACCCATAAAACTTGGTCTATGTGGTACGAGAAAGCCCCGATGAGAAGTAAGACGATCCGCTCCGGACGTTCTAAAAAACCTACTTTACATTTAGGAATTAGGCATTCGGCCCTGGCTCTAGCATAGCTTGTCAATACTGAGCCCATCATGCAGACGCCAACTAGCACAACGTATCCCATCCTGTCGTTGGTGCCGTAGTAGATCATGATTCCTAGATACAAAATCAGATCCGAGTAGCGATCCATAATGGAATCGTAAAAGGCCCCAAACGGGGTTTCCGCCTCAGCTATTCTAGCCACCATCCCATCGACCATATCGAAAAGTCCAGCCACAATTAGAAGCCAGCCAGCCAAGTAGAAATCTCCCTTAGCAAAGGCAAATCCCGTCACCACGCACATGACTACCCCGAGTGTTGTCAGGTGATTAGGTTTCACCTTCAGGAAGGTTAAGGTGCTTACAACCATGCCTAGAATCTTGAGGGCGACTGAACCAATCGTATGGGAGATCATAAGTATTTTTAAAAAGATTTACGGCACAGTTTCCCGAAATGGAGATTAGAAAAGTTCAAGCTTGATAGTCATAAATCGACGGGGGTTTTGCCTGAAATCATAAATGAGTTTAAGGGCTTCCCCAGATAATTGATTCATACTCTGGTAGAGTTTTTCGTCCTTGGCTAATTTTCCGAGTGTTCCCTTGCCTTCCTCAATATCGTTTACAAATCCGGAAAGTTTCGCAAGGGTTTGAACCAATTGAACATAGAGTTTTTCGTCTTTTGAGAGCTTTCCAAGCGTTCCTTCTCCAGTCTCCAATCGTTGGGTAAACGAACGGAGAACAGCCATTGTACGGGCAGTATCGTTGTACAATTCCGGATCTTTGATGAGCTTGGCAGCACTACCTCCTCCACTTTCAATTTCCGCCAGGAGGTTTTCAAGACGGTTCATAGAACTCTCTATCCTGTCAAAAACAGTCCTTTCTCGCAGTAACAAGGGGATGGTTCCATCGCCTGTACTAATCCCCTGCATTAAATCACTGGCTTTATTTACCGTCCCCTTAGCAGCGACTACAGTATCATTCAGGTTGTTGTAGAAGGAGGGGTCATTAAGCAATTTTCCTACAGTTCCTTCTCCAGCTTCAAATCGTCCCACAATGTCTTGTACCTTGGAGGATAGGGTCTGGAAGTTGGCTAAGATGTCATTAGCACCTGTGACGAGTTCTTGATATCCAGTTTGAGTCCGCCCAGTAATCTCTACAACATCGATTTTCTTATCTCCAAAAAAACCGTAAATCTCGTCTTTGACGATTTTGGGTCGATCACTTGAGCGACCCAATGAAATATCAACATACTTGTCTCCGAGGAGACCAACAGAACCCAAAGAAATATGACTGTCCAGCCGAATCCAATCTCGGTATTCTGATCGGATTTGCATTAGAACGACGATGTTTTGCAGATTGTTACGAGCTTTCTGGATACGGGTCTTAAGAATTGAAAGCCTCTGTTGGATGTCTGCCTGTCTAGCAGTCAGTGTTTCGATTTGTTCTCGTAAATTTTGTATTGTTTGAGAGGCTGGCTTGTGTTTTAGGGTTGCCGTCTCGTATTGGCGTTGTAAGTTGGCTAACTGGGTGGTGATCACGTCGGACCGAACTTCTTCTGTGGCGTCTCGCTCATTTAACTCGTTGATTACCTGCAGGGATTGGAGGTTTTGTTCTGTTTGGGGTGTCTCGTCAGATCTTGAGATTTCAACACGGATTACATTTCCGATCTCCACACCTCCCAACAGGACAACATCTCCAGGCTTTAGACTGGAGACATTATTCAGATAGGTCCTCGCATAAAAGGTTTCCTGGAAGAGTCCAACGGTCGAGCCAATCATGAATATAGCCATTGCTAGAAAGATCCCTGCTACGATAACGAAAATTCCAACTCGTAGTTCCGCAGCACTGAATTGTTTGCGTTCTTCCATAAAACCTTCTTCAGTTTGGATCTATGACCGAGTTTCGGCCTAGTTTAAAAACTCCAGTAAATAAGGATCCTTTGAAGATTTCATATCTTCTTCTTTTCCTTCAAAGATTATAGAACCGTCCCGGATGATCACAAAACTCGTGTTGTTCAGATGAGAGATCCCGTCCTTTGGTTGGAATCTAACCTCTCCATCCGATTCTACCAGAGCCATCTCATTGTAGAGAGTCATGGCTGATTGCAGGTCATGAGTGACTAAGATGGAGGAAATTTTCTCTAGGTCTCTCAACTTAATGATCAAATCGCAGATTTTTCTACTTGTTATGGGGTCTAATCCAGCTGTGGGTTCATCGTAGAGCATAATTCTGGGAGAGCCTACGAGGGCCCGAGCGATCGCGACCCTCCGTTTCATACCCCCTGACAACTCTGCCGGCATTTTGTCTATGGTTTGTTGCAATCCAACGAAATCTAAAATTTCCAGAACTGTAGTCTGGATTTCTTGGGATGAGAGTAGTCCGTCCTCCCATAATCGGTAGGCTACGTTCTCTCCAACTGTGCTGGAGTCAAAGAGTGCATTTTCCTGGAAGACCACTCCGATATTCTGACGAATTTCTCCTAGTTCATCTTCGGTCATTCGAGTAATTTCTTTTCCATCAACAAAAATCTTTCCAGAACTAGGCTTGACTAGGCCTGGTACCATCTTCAGGAGAGTCGTTTTTCCAGAGCCGCTACTTCCCAAGAGTAACTTTGTTTCTGCTTCCCGAACCTGCAGAGAGATCCCGCGCAAGATGAGATCTTGTCCGAAAGATTTTGTGACATTCTCGAACCTGATTGTAGACACGGGGCCGCTCCGAGTTAAACTTCGATGACTAGTTTGCTCAAGAAAAAATCGGATGCAATGATGAGTATATCGGCAGTAACTACAGCCCGTGTAGTGTCTAATCCAACCCCACGGGTTCCAGATTTTTGGCGGAGGCCATAATAGCATCCGACAATACCCACTATAAAACCGAAGACAACTGGCTTCAATAGTCCTTCCAGCGCATCGCGATAGTCAAGTGCGTTGAGAGAAGTGCTCCAGTAGAGTGCAGTGTTTAGCTTCAGAGTATAGAAGGAGACAAGCCAGCCACCTACTAAGCCAAAAAAGTCAGCAATGACGGTTAGCAGTGGGAGCATCATGGTGCAAGCTAGCACTCTGGGGGTCACTAATTTCTTGACTGGATCGGTTCCTAATGCACGCATTGCGTCAATTTGTTCAGTTACCAGCATGGAACCAAGCTGAGATGAGATGCCGGATCCCACTCGACCTGCAAGCATCAGGCCAGTCAAAACTGGTCCGAGTTCTACGACCAAAGCAACAGACACTAATTGTCCTGTTAGATTAACGGCGCCAAATGCTTTCAGAGAGCTTGCAGATTGCAGAGCCAGCACGCCGCCGGTAAAAAGTCCTGTCAAAATTGCAAGGCCTGTTGACTTTACACCGATCTCATCCATCTGCTGGAAGTAGTCACGTGTATACCGGGGATTCTTGAAGAGGCCAACGATCGCATGCACGGCGAGGCGGTATATAGCCTGGACCTCAGCAATGAAGGAGATTATTAGATACACCCGTCAGTCCTCCCTGGGACACAAGAATGCGAGTTTACTGTGTAGTCATAGTGTTACACTAAGTTCGTTAAGTTTGGCAACAATGACGTGTCTAACAAAGCAAATTATGATGTGAGACAGTCTCTCCTCCAGACGCCACGAAAGGTCATATAAATAGGATGATCAGACCTGTTCTTAAATACGGATCAAAGGAGCTTACAACAGTGAGCTCTCCGGTGTCAGTGTATGGTGAAGATCTGCAAGAACTCGTTCGTGATATGACCGATACCATGTACGCTGAGAGCGGAATCGGACTGGCTGCTCCACAAGTTGGAGTGAATCTGCGCGTTATTGTTGTTGATGTTGAGGGGCCTGATGGGAACCGGGACGCGTTGAAACTCATAAATCCGCAAATCCTTTCTAGCGAGGGCCGAGAGAAAGGCGAGGAGGGATGCCTAAGCATACCTGGTTTCACCGCTCTTGTTGAGCGCCCGCAAAAAATCAAGGTCCAGGCGGAGGATCCTGAAGGGGGAAGAATAGAACTCGATGCAGAAGGTATGCTTGCAAGGGTAATATGCCATGAAGTCGACCACTTGGATGGGATCTTATATCTAGACCACCTTTCCTTCCTTCGTCGCGATGTAATCAAGCGCAAGATAAAAAAATTAATTAAGTCCGGTGATTGGATTTGACACGACTCGTCTTCATAGGGACCCCAGATTTTGCAGTCCCATCACTGCGAGTTCTGATGCAATCTGCTGATATACAGGTCAAGGGCGTGATAACACAGCCCGACCGTCCAGCCGGAAGAGATCGGAAAATATTAGCTTCTCCTATCAAACTTGTGGCCCAGGAAAAGTCGATACCGATCCTGCAACCTAACAGTCTATGGAATAATACTGAGGCACTTGAATGGCTAAAGGCCCTACAACCTGATTTAGCGGTTGTGGTGGCTTTCGGACAACTTTTGCCTGCCGGTATTTTCGATCTGCCGGCCCATGGGACACTAAATGTTCATCCTTCATTGTTACCAAAATACCGAGGGGCTGCTCCTATAACACATACTCTCCTAGCCGGAGAGGTAATCACTGGGGTCAGTATCATGCGCGTAGATTCCGGACTCGATTCCGGTCCCGTGGTTGCCAGGACAAAAGTAGCTGTCAATGAGGAAGAGACGTCAGGGCAACTGGAGGCTCGGCTAGCCGAAAGGGGTGCTACACTGTTGCTCGGGATACTCGGGTCTTATCTGAGTGGAGAACGCTTACCTGAGCCTCAGCAAGATAGCAGTGCAACCTATGCTCCGGCAATTCAGAAGAAAGATGGCTGCATAAATTGGTCTGGGACCGCCATCGAAGTGCACAATCACATTAGGGCCTTCAATCCGAAGCCTGGATGTTATACACATTTCCGGGGTAAGACTATTAAAATCTGGAAGGTCCGGTTGCTAATTAAAAAAGCGATTTCGGATATGCCTGTGGGAGGACTTTTACAGTTAGGTGAAAGTCCGGCCGTTGTTTGTGGCGATGGTCGGTTGGTGGAGCTGGTCGAAGTTCAACCTGCCAACCGGAACCGTCTCTCCGGCCGTGATTTTTCTAATGGAGCCCGTCTTTCGGACGAAGATCTTTTCTCGTGAGTTTAAGTCCTCGTACCACGGCCGTCAGGATTCTTCTGCAAATCTTTTCCAGGCGGACTCATCTTGGAGATCTTTCCCAAAACACAAAATTTCTAGCTCTCGATGCCCGTGACAAAGCCTTCACATATCGCTTGTTGTATTCCGTTGTGCAGGGACTCTCACAATTTGATTATTTAATATCAAGAAACTCTTCGATTCGATTGGAAAAATTAGACGAAGAGATTAAGGCTATTCTCCGCTGTGCGATATGTGAGTTATGCAATTTCAGAACTCCCTCTCACGCGGTTGTAAACGAGTCGGTAAAAATATGCGGGATTCTTGGAAAAAAATCTGCCTCGGGGTTCGTCAACGCCGTTCTGAGGAACCATCTCCGCAGTAAGAATCCATTGCCAGATGGTGACGACATCGAGTCCATAGCCGTCCGTTACAGCCATCCTACTTGGTTGGTTCGTCGTTATCTGGATCGTCATGGTCCAATAGTAGCCGAACAGATAATGGAGAAACATAACCGAGAGCCTAAACATTACTTGTGGGTGAATCCTTTTAAGACCTCACTTGAAGGAGTATGTAGCCAACTAGAACGAGACAACTTGGAATTTGAGAGGGTTGAGGGGTTCCCCAGTTGTTTGCGATTGGCCACCGTATTGACAGGTCATCCTATCATCACAGAAGGCTTAGGTTTTTTCATGAGTCTCGAAAGTCAGAGTATTGTCGCTGCGATGAACTTGAGTGATTGTTTACGTATTGCAGATATATGTGCTGCTCCAGGAGGGAAATCCTTCCTGATGGCATATGCTATTCAGTCGAGTGGACAGGTTTATGCATCCGACATAAGCCTCAACCGCTTAACTGTAATGCGCAGACGAGCCCAACTTCTCGCTGTTCCCAATCTTAACTTTGTACAAGCTGATCTGATTTTCACCCATCCCTATAGACGCACCTTTGATATCGTACTGCTCGATGCTCCTTGTAGTGGGCTAGCGACACTTGCTGAGAACCCAGAGATCCGATGGACCTTTGAACCTTCCAGTTTCGATCGGATGTACAAGCGACAGCTTTCACTATTGCGCACTGCCTTCAACATGTTGGGCAAGGGTGGGCAGGTAGTATACTCCACATGTTCAAGCGAGCCAGAAGAGAATGAGCAGGTAATAGAACAATTTTTGGAGGAAGAGCCAAGAGCAAAGCGAGAAGATTTTCAGGGAAATGACATTTCCCTGGGAGGTGTCGGGCGATGCTTCTTCCTTGCGAGTATCAGACGTATATAGAAAGATAGAAGGGCTATGTTACCGCCCAAGAGCAATTTCAGCGCCCATGGCGTATGTGAATAACCGTCTATGTCTCCCCCTACACGTCTACAGGACATTCAACGAAAGGTAGTAGATATAGGAGTCCTGGGTCTGCTGATAGGAATACTTGTCTCTGTAGGGGCCCTGAGTGTGATTGGTGGAATGAAGCTAGCCGTGCGGAGTTCGGAGGTGGAAGTCCCCCATATTGAGGGGTTAACCTTAAAGGAGGCAACCCGAGTCTTAAGCACAGTCGAACTAAGTCTTAATCATTCTGGTGATCGCTATGCTTCGGATGCCCTCGAGGGTTCCATTGTGTCTCAATTCCCTCGGGGAGGATCGAGGACTAAAGAGGGACGTCGGATAAAAGCCATCGTTAGTAAGGGTCCGAGGACACACGCAGTACCGGACCTAGTCGGTTCTACTTCCAGGGTAGCCGAAGTAGCAACTCAGCAGGCAAACTATGTAATTGGTCATGTAAGCACAGTGACCCTGGATGTTGTCGAAGGAGACAGAAAAGGTAAAGTTTTAGCCCAATTTCCCCCTTCGGGTTCGAGTTCTGCGGTGACGCCCCGTATAGACATTCTCATAGAGTCCGGGAGGCCCATTAGTTACGTCATGCCGGAGTTTTTAGGAAAGAGCGTGAATGAAGTTAAACCGTTTTTGAATGGCGAGAAAATGAAATTAGATCGTGTCCACTACCGCCTGCAGCACGGCACTCAAAAAGGCACAGTAATCGGCCAGTTCCCTCGGCCTGGTCACTTGGTGAAGTCGAATCAGGGGATCCGTCTGGCGGTTGTACAATGAAAGCTACCATTGCACCCTCATTACTATCTGGTGATTTCCTGAATCTTCTGGCCGACATCCGGCTTATGGAAAAATCTGATGCAAAGATTCTACATTTGGATGTAATGGATGGACATTTTGTCCCCAACCTAACCTTCGGCCCACCTACCATTAGGGCGATAAGAGAAGTGACCGAGTTAACTCTGGATGTACATTTAATGATTGCAAATGCCGAACAGACTTTTAAGGATTACATTAGTGCCGGAGCAGATTTTGTGTCCGTACATGTAGAGGCTGTTGCTAACCTTGAAAATCTGCTATGTGAGATAAAAAATGCTGGCGCAAAGGCAGGTGTTGCCTTAAATCCAGATACTCCCTTGGAAAAGGTAGAGAAAGTTTTAGACAAGTGTCACCATGTTTTACTCATGTCCGTAAACCCGGGGTTTGGCGGCCAGGAATTCATCCCAGCTATTTTCAATAAAACCCGACAGCTACAATCTGTTATATGCCGAAAGGACCAGGATGTGCTGATCGAAGTGGATGGTGGGATAGAGAAAGACAATGTGGGAGATGTCGTGAAGGCAGGTGGGGATCTGGTAGTGTCTGGTTCATCGATTTTCAGCTCTCCCAATCCAGAAAGGGAGTTTAGGCGATTGCAACAGATTGCCTTAGAAGCAAGAGTCGAGTAACGGAAGGTTCGGCGAGAATGATCGCAGATGGTTTTCAGTCTCAAAGGTGTTCGGATAGCTTCACAAAGGACTGGTTCGAATGATATTAGAGAGGGCAGGAAGTTGAATCTGGTGGCCTAGTTTATGGCTGTAATGTATAACTTCTTGATATTCTTAATAGGTCTGTTAGTTTCAGGTCTGATTTCTGTCTGCTGATGTCAAATATTACTGGATTGTTCAGTCGATAATCACTGGGGCGGGCTAATGAGAGTATTGATCAAATTTGCCGCTGGGTTCCTGATTCTCCTGACGATGTCGTGCGGGCAAAAAAGTGCTGATCTACAAGATACAGCGGATCCGCCCGATACCATCCTTTACGAGAACGGGATGAAGTTTCTGGAAAAAGGCCAATATATTAAATCGAGACTTGCCCTCCAGACGCTCATCAACACATATCCTGACAGTGAATTCACCCCTGTGGCGTTCATATCGATCGGTGAATCTTATTATCGGGCAGGTGGCACAAACAATCTTTTACAGGCAGAGGCGCAGTTCAAAGATTTCATTGTTTTCTATCCAACTCACGAGATGGCAGATGATGCTCAGATGAAGATAGCGGCTATTAATTTTCGTCTGATGCGCCAGCCAGACCGCGATCCTACCTATTCAAAGAAGGCAATGCAGGAGTTGAAAAAAATGATTCGTGATTACCCAGACAGTCCTCTGGCTACAACAGCGCAGGAGGTTCTTTGGGAGGTTGAAGAGAATTTGGCGACAGGCATTAGGGTGAAAGGGGACTTCTATCACGATCGAGGTAGCAATAAGGCCTCAGCTAGCCGGTACGAAGATATTCTCGATAGATTCGGGAACTACAGCCAGTTGGACCACGTTATTTTTTCTTTGGCCGAAGCTTTGGAGCAAGATGGTCGTGTGGATGAGGCAGGACGTTACTATGAACAGCTTGCCAAGGAATTTCCGTTCAGTGACCACTACAAGGAAGCCATAAAAAAACTGAAAGATTTGGAGAGGCCGGTACCTGAAATAGATCAGGCGGCGGCGGATCGCCATTTAGCGAATAGTAACCGTTTGAATACGGACTTCTCTCTTTTTGACCCTATCCGTAGCGCTTGGAGTACATTGTCGGGCGGCAAAGATATTTATGAAGAGGCTCGGAGGCGGGCAGAAGAAAGAGAGGAGAAATCACTGCCTGATGTAGAACCCAATGAGACGGGAAACGATCTCTGATGCGGAAACTCCTGCTTGTCGATGACAACCCTGCGACTCAACGACTGATAGCAATGACCATGGAACCGGAAGGTTACGATGTCATTGTGTTCAGTCAGGGGCTCGAGGCTTCAGAGTATATGAAAGGAAATCGTGTTGATATCGTGCTGGTCAATATCTCTGTGAGCGGGCTGGACGGATATAGACTTACTTCTGAAATGAACAAAAAAGTTGAATCGGAAAAGGCCCCGGTGATTTTACTCGTAGGCGCTCTGGTTGAACTAGATGCAGTCCTAGTAAGGGAGAGTGAGGCTGCGGGTCAATTAATCAAGCCTTTCTTAGCTGAGGATCTTCTAGAAATTGTCGGGAGGGTTTCCAGAAGACAGAATGGCATAGATGGTCAGGACATTCTTGGCAACATTATCCCGTTGATGGAGGGTGTAGGAGAGCCGTTGTTCGAACTGCGGAGAGGCCAGACACGACCCAACGTGATGCCCATGAAGTTAGTTCGCTTAGTAGGTTGAAGGCTTCGAGATAGGCAGGTTTTCTGGTTGTCATCCCCTCGTCGGTCTCCAGGTAAGAGGTCCTAGGTAGAAGGAATGAATGTGCGAAAGAATATCCCCAAAAGATACGACGGTCCCAGTGTAGAGAAGAAATGGTACGAGAAATGGGCAGCTAAAGGTTTCTTTCAGGCCGATCCAGAGGCTGATGGGGAGCCGTTTTCAATCGTAATGCCCCCTCCAAATGTTACAGGGTCCCTTCACATGGGGCATGCTCTAAATATAACTCTGCAGGATATCCTTGCTCGTTGGAAAAGAATGAGTGGATATAACGTCCTATGGGTCCCCGGAACGGATCATGCAGGTATTGCTACTCAGAATGTTGTTGAGAGGCAATTGCTGGCAGAAAATCGACATCGAACTGATCTTGGTCGGAAGAAATTCGAGAACCTGGTGTGGGACTGGAAAGAAAAGTACGAGGCCAGAATCCTTGGCCAGATTCGGCGACTAGGTTGTTCATGCGATTGGTCTCGTACCCGTTTTACCATGGATGAAGGACTGTCGAGAGCTGTTAGAGAAGTATTCGTGCAGCTCTATGAGGATGGACTTGTCTATAGAGGAGAATATTTAGTCAACTGGTGTCCGCGATGCGCAACTGCTATATCTGACTTAGAGGTGGAGCATCGGGAAGTGAATGGGACTTTATGGCACCTCCGATATCCACTCAAGTCGGGAGATGGGTCTGTCGTGGTTGCAACTACACGCCCCGAGACGATGCTTGGAGATACTGCAGTTGCTGTTCATCCGGAAGATCATAGGTATCAGAATCTAGTAGGTCAGATGGTTAGTATCCCTCTTACTGATCGTGAGGTGCCGATTATATCTGATGCCTTTGTTGATCGGGTATTCGGGAGTGGTGCCGTCAAAGTGACCCCTGGTCATGATCCAAATGATTTCGAGGCTGGCCGTCGAAACAATCTCGAAATTATCCAAGTTATTGGGCCGGACGGTGCAATGACCGAAAAAGCGGCGACGTATAAGGGCCTTGACCGGTTTGATGCAAGGAAGAAAATAATCTGTGATTTGGATGCCCTGGGTCTAATAGATCATGTAGATGACCATCCTCATAACATAGGAGTTTGCCACCGTTGCGACACCGTAGTCGAACCTCTGATTTCGAAGCAATGGTTTGTGAAAGTGCAAGACCTTGCAGAGGAAGCGATCCAAGCCGTCAAGGATGAGAGGACTATCTTTGTTCCGAGCCGATTCACCAAAGTCTATTTGGATTGGATGGAAAAGATCCACGATTGGTGCATTAGTCGTCAGCTTTGGTGGGGGCACCGAATCCCGGCCTGGTACTGCAAAGCATGTGGTGAGACCATTGTAGCTTTGGAGGATCCTGATTCTTGTACTGCCTGCAGTTCCGACTCTTTGGTCCAGGAAGAGGATGTTTTGGATACCTGGTTCAGCAGTGGGTTGTGGCCATTTTCAACCATGGGTTGGCCTGAGGAAACGAGAGAGCTGGAGACCTATTACCCTACAAGCACATTAGTAACAGCGTTCGACATTATTTTTTTCTGGGTTGCACGCATGATGATGTTAGGACTTCGCTTTAAAGGAGACGTTCCATTCCGACAGGTTCACATCAATGGACTCGTTAGAGATGAAGATGGCCAAAAGATGTCTAAATCGAAAGGGAATGTCATCGATCCATTGGGCATGATCGATGAATACGGTGCGGATGCAATGCGTTTCACCATTAGTGTGATGGCCGTGCCCGGCACGGATATACCATTTTCCGAAAATCGTATGGCTGGTTATCGTGCCTTCTGCAACAAGATTTGGAATGCAGGTCGATTCTTGCTTTTAAATATGGACCGGGCTAGTCCGGTAGACAGCAAAGAAATTCAAGAATTACTCGACTCGGAATCTCTGGAACTTGAGGATCGTTGGATACTGGCGAGGCTTCAACAGGTTAGTGCCAGTGTGAACGATAATCTGAATAAGTTCAGGTTTCACGAGGCTAGTAATGAGCTGTACCATTTTTTTTGGGATGAATATTGTTCCTGGTACATTGAATTTACCAAGGCCCGTCGCAATGATGTCAGATTTAGAGACGAAGTATGCTTAGATACAGTTTCTCTTTTTTCTTTGGACCAGTCACTGCGACTTCTACATCCTTTCATTCCCTTTGTGACTGAGGAGTTATGGCAAATACTGCCCCACGAGGGAGAAACCCTTATGAGGGCTAAATTCCCAGAGTGCAGGAATGAATGGATCGATTCTCAGGCCCTGGAGGAGATGGATATTGTGAAAGACCTTGTATCCTCAATGCGAAGTCTAAGGACCGAGAACAAAATAGATCCGCGCAAAAACATTCCCTGTCAGATACAAGTCCGGCCAGATTCCATCGGGCTTGTGATGGGCTATAAGTCTAAAATCTCGAATTTGGCAGGATTGACCACATTCGAGCTAGTTGAAAAACTGAGTGATGAGGGGATTCGGGTGCGAGGAGTATCTGAGGTTGCTGATTTCGACCTCTTACTAGACGAAGTGATAGATGTTGAGAGTGAGAAGAAGCGTCTCCACAGGCAGATCGATAAGCTCAACCCTGAGGTTTCTATGCTGCAGGCCCGAATGAAGGATGCAGCTTTTCTGGAGAAGGCCCCCTCCAAGGTAGTTGAAAAGGTTGAACAGCGCCTAATTGAATCTAAAGATAGGTTGGCCAAACTTCAGGAACAGTTGGATGGATTCTCTTCTTAAACTCGAACCACTTCTCAAAGAGGCCCTACGTGAAGATCTAGGTGATGGCGACATTACCACTGAAGCGGTAGTTGGTGGGCGGGGGATGTGTTATGGGAGGAATGTCTGTGCCGAAGTTGTGGCTCGAGATGAGATTGTTTTGGCGGGGTGGCCTGTTTTTTCCCGAGTCTTTCAGTTCTTAGGAGATGCAGTATCTAAACAAGCTAATAGAGAGGGAGATCTCCTCCAACCTGGAGTCATTGGTACTGTTCAGGCCAACGCTTCGGTGTTATTAGGGGCTGAACGTGTAGCTCTAAATCTTTTCCAGAGATCATGTGGGATAGCTACACTTACTCGTGAGATTGTGGGCCTGGTGGCTCATACTGGTGTTCAGATACTGGATACTCGCAAGACTATGCCGCTCTGGAGAGCACTTGATAAGTATGCTGTCCGGATCGGCGGAGGTGTCAATCACAGATGGTCTTTGGGTGATGCGATTCTAATAAAAGAAAACCACATTGTTGTGGCTGGTAGCGTTGAAAAGGCTGTTTCTGCGGCTTTGCAGCACACACCTAGTCCAGGACGTGTGGAGGTTGAAGTTGAAACCTTGGCCCAGTTACAAGAAGCTTTAGGTGCAGGGGCCGAAGTTGTTCTTCTGGACAATATGCCTCCTGCTCAGGTGAAAAGGGCAGTGAAGATTGCTGCAGGTAATTGTAGCCTAGAGGTTTCTGGAGGAATTACATTGGATAATGTTGTCAGCTATGCTGAGACAGGAGTGGAATTCATCTCGATTGGAACGCTCACTCACTCACCGCCCGCAAGTGACATTAGTCTACGATTTTCCAAGTGATGAAACGGGTAACGCCTTTTTTTGCTATTCAGGATACGCTTAGTAAGGTCGGATCTACCAACGACTATCTCAAGCAATTCGTTAATGAAGGACAACCTCGTTCTGTCTGGGCGCGTGAACAGACTTCAGGTCGAGGTAGGCGTGGCAGAATCTGGTGTTCCCCACGTGACCAGGGATTGTATGCCTCATTTTTGATCTATCCAGGTAGGCTAGGTCATCGGGACAGAGCCCTGAATATGGTATCGGTATTAGCAGTAGTCGGGGTAATCCGGGAAATTGCCCCGCGCCTGGGATCTCGCCTGAGTGTAAAACGACCTAATGACGTGCTGATTGGAGGGCGGAAGGTCTGTGGGGTGCTGGTAGAACTGGGGAGGCATTCCCAGCAGATAAAATGGGCCGTTCTCGGAGTTGGCCTAAATATTTTCCAGACAACCTTCCCCTCAATGGAAGGAGTTAAGCATCCGCCCACGTCGCTGAGGCTTGAGGGCATTGACGTGAATAGTGTACGCGATACTTTTGATCTTTTGAGTTGCCATTTACAGGATTTATTAACAGCTCTGCAAACAGGGAATTTAGAATTGCCATATTTGGAAGAACAATTCCGGCGCGAGACTGTCAGGATTTGAAGAAGGCGGTTTACTCGAGAAAGGCTTAATACGAGATCCATCATAATGAGTATTTTTCACCGTCAGGAAGAGAAAAGATACCTTGCGCGACTTAGCACGACTCTGTCTGAGACTAAGGAAGATCTGAGCCACCGAATTCGACAAGTTCTAGGAACTGAAAAGAGCAGGATAACGGAGAAGCAGATAGATGCTTTGGAGGAGGTGCTACTCACTTCTGACATCGGAATTGAGACGACGTTGAATGTGATCCAAAAGGTCCGTGAGCAATCTGGCGGACAACGTTTTATTACTTCATCCGAACTCAAGCGGGCATTGCGGGAAGAATTGCTGAGGATCCTGAAATCCCCAGATGGAGACAAGACTCCAAAAGCTTCGCCTTGCGTTATCCTGGTTGTAGGGGTTAATGGTGTTGGCAAGACATCGACTGTAGCCAAGCTAGCACATCGTTTCATGAAAGATGGTCGCAGCGTTCTAATAAGTGCCTCTGACACCTTTAGGGCAGCGGCTATTGAGCAATTGCAAATCTGGGCCGAAAGGGTGGACTGTCAACTCATCAAACAAGGTATGGGAGCTGATCCTGCCGCGGTGTTATTCGATGCTCTTGTGGCCTCAAGGGCTCGTGGAATAGAGGTGTTGATTGTGGATACTGCAGGCAGACTTCACAACAACAACAATTTAATGATGGAGCTTGAAAAAATGGAGAGAGTGGCTGCTCGTGAAGTGGCCGGGGCCCCCCATGAAACCCTGCTTGTACTTGATGCTACAACCGGGCAAAACGGATTAGTACAGGCTAGGCGATTCGCCTCAGTTGTGAATGTCAGTGGGATTGTGATTACAAAACTGGACGGTAGTGCTAAGGGAGGGATTGTGGTCGCTATCGCTAAAAAGCTGGGGCTGCCGATCCATTTTATCGGGGTAGGTGAAGGCGTTGATGATCTTATCCCCTTCTCGCCTGAATCTTTTGTTGATGCGATGTTGTTTGAGGATTAGGAAAAGATCGAAATTTAAAGGGTGATCAGGTGCTAGATGAGCTTATTAATTGTGAGTAGATCGGAAAGTTCTGATTGCTCGAACTCTGGTATGCTGGATGACCATGCACCTACTTAGTTCAGTAGACAAAAGGAAACAGTTTCTCGGTTTTTTGGCGGCTTTTTTTCTTGGAGGGGTACTCCTTTTTGCGGCCTATGCCAAGCTGATTGAACCAGCTAGCTTCCTGGAACAGGTACACCTTGAAGGTCTAGACTTTTTGCTCCCGGCTGCTAGCGTTGCTTTGATTGCAATTCTCCTAGAAACTAGTCTGGGTGTTGCCCTGTTGCTAGGTTTACTGAATCGATGGGTAATCTATGGAACTAGCGCATTGTCTGTATTTTTTATCTATCTGACTGGTCATAATTACTGGCTCGTATCTCAAGGGTTGCGTGACCCAAGCACCTCTTGTGGATGTTTTGGGAGCCTGATTGAGCGAACCCCGCAGGAAGCATTTTGGCAGGATCTGTTTCTGCTCGGGATCCCTCTTCTGATTATTTTCTGGTGCAGACCCAAGTGGAATCGCTTTAATCGTCTCCGGTCACTCGTTTCTATTGCAACGGGGCTAGTTGCAGTAATACTCATGGTCCGTTCTCCAGGATTCACCACAGCAGCGGACGCCATACGGTTTGGTCAAGATGTTGCAGATCATTCCTTTTATGCCCACAAGGTAGATATCTTTGTAGATGGGGAGGGAGATGAGAGTGCAAAGGTCTATTTCTCAGAGGCTCGTGCTAGTTTCCTGATTCAGTCACAGCGGTTCGTTGAACTGATTGTTTTAGATCTGAAAAAAAAGGAGTTCCAAGCTTTTTCCACTTCCTCGGTTAGATCTTATGGTGAAAACAACATGGATCTAGTGGAAAAGCCTGAACCTCTTTTTGTGGGCAGTTTCACAATGGGAGCCGGAGGCGTCAGCTTCTCCCTTCGGTCTCTTCGAGTAACTTTAGTTCCTCGCTAGCCTAGATTAATTGATAGGTGTTTGAATAGTATCCTGGGATTTTCCTCGACAGGATCCGCCTGAAAGGCGTTCGATTTGCTAATGCCCTGTGAGTAATAAAGGGCAAGTAGAGGTGTAAGCCGAATTCTGTTCCCGACTAGCGGGCGGTGATCATTCATCTAGGAACCAGGTTGCCCAGGTTCTCAAGCGGCCTACCCGCTCTGCCTGTGTTTTAAGGCACTGGAACCGGGCCAGTTCTCGACAGAGCCTATTTGGCCTTGCACTGCATGGGGTTTACCCTGCCTCCGAGTGTCGCCACTGGAGCGGTGAGCTCTTACCTCGCCTTTTCACCCTTACCATCCAAGGATGGCGGTATTTTTTCTGTGGCACTTTCCGTGAGGTCGCCCCCCCTTCCCGTTAGGAAGCACGCTTGCCCTATAAGTGTTCGGACTTTCCTCCCTCCGATTCAAGCCGGACGGCGATCACCCGCTCTACTTGCCATCCTGATTGTAGCATGAAGACCCAGCCTAATTGCTCAGTCTAAGGTATAAAAACAGTCCCACGGCGAAACATCCAATGATGGCGTTGTATTCTCTGTTGTCGAGGGCTCTTCTCCAAGAAAAAGTACTGCGTTTTGTGGAGTCTGGATTCTGAGTAAACTTTGGGGCAAAGAAAGGGACATTTTTACTATAGGTCCTATAATCGGAGCCGTAGAGGGTGAAAAGCTCTTTTTCCTCACGCCGCATTACGGGAACATAAATAGCTGCAAAAAGTATTAAAAACAGTGCCAGTAGAAAGGATTCGTTTGAGGCTATAGAGAATCCAGAGCCGATCAAAGAGGATCCCAGGTAGAGAGGGTTTCTGGTGAACTGATAAGGCCCGGAAATAGCCAACTTCTGCCATTTCTGGAGATGTCCTGCAGCCCAGATCCTGACCCCTAAGCCTATTGAAACAGTTGCTATCCCTATCAACCACGATCCGAGGACGGGTCGAGCTAGGAGCAGGTAGAGTAACGCAAAAGCAAAACCCAAAGGGACTCGAAGACGCTGTAAGTTCATCATGAGTCCTTTGTAGAGTTTTCTTTGATTTTCGCCAAGCGGTGGAGAACAGCATCGAATACTCTCTCGACCTTAATGTCCATACTGACAAATTTATCTCCCTTGCGTTTATAGGAGTTGGAGTAGGGAGAGTTTTTTTTAACAACTTCATCCTGAAGCGAATAGGGGCCATTGCGACTGGGAGATGTGGGCCCCATGAGTGCTACCGTAGGGGTAGAGCTGGCAACAGCTAGGTGTAGGGGACCACAATCTCCGGCTATCATCAGACGTGACCGGAGACAAAGTGCAACGAGTTGCACGATAGTAGTAGGGAAGGCTATGAGTTTGCCTTGAGGACATGCTGCCTGCATATTGTCCACCAGAGGCTTTTCCCCGGGCCCGTAAGTGGCGATCACGGGGACCCGGAGTTCCTCTATGAGCATATTTGCCAAACGGCCATATTTTTGGGCAGGCCATCGCTTTGTTGTCCAGCCGGCTCCGGGGTTAATCAAGATCGGGTTTTTGATCTCATACTTCTTGAGCTTTTCTTTAATATGATTTTCATCGGGTTCGGGTATTTGGAACGTTATCTCTGGGGAGATTTCTCCTGGTCCTGTGAGTTTCCCTACAAGCTCCAAATTGCCGTCAATGACATGGCGATTTAAATCCCCTTCACCACTGATTTTCTCATCATAAAAAACCCCAGAGCCTTTTTCTTTGAAGCGTTCTGGAGTGAATCCGTGCAGTCGACTCGTTCCGGCTAACCTTGCTAGTACAGCTGATTTAAGTAGGCCCTGGAAATCGAAGGTCAAGTCGAACTTTTGCTTTCTTAAATCTCTTAATAGAAGGACTAGACTGTTCAAAGATCTTATTCCTGCACTCAAGCTACGCAGGTTGGTAATCCAAATCCGATCCAACCCTGGAACGCATTTAAGTAAGCTGGCGTAGTGTTGATCAGTCAACCAATGGATTTCACTATTCGGAAATTTTTTGTGGAGGTACTGTTGTGCTGGCAAGGCGTGCATGAGGTCCCCCAATGAGCCTAAACGGACTATGAGTATCTTTTCGATACCCCTCATCGAGGGCAACACGCTATAGCGAGAGGGCTGACCAAGTCGACCCGTCTATATTCCATTTTCAATGCTCCAGATCTATAACACGCTGGATAAGGTCTCCACTGGAGTGGTCTTTAGGATCTCCAACGATAGCAACCCGGCCCCCGTAAGAGCGAACAGTATCTAACTCGGGAACTGTGAGCTCGGTGTAGTCAGTTCCTTTTGCATGGACATCTGGCCTCAATTCCTCTAGTAATTCATCTACTGTCGGCTCCTCAAAAAGGAGGACCCAGTCTACGCATTCTAGAGCCCCAACGATTTCTGCCCGTTCCCTTTCAGGCACCATGGGACGTTCTGGGCCCTTAAGTTTCCGCACGGAACTATCACTATTGATGGCAACGAGTAGATATTCTCCTTGTTCTCGGGCCCCGATGAGGTAGCGAATATGTCCAACGTGGAGAAGATCAAAGCAACCATTTGTTAGCACAACCCGAGATCCTTGCTCCCGGATCGGTGACAAAATTTGGGCCATCTCCGCTCGATTAACGATTTTGGAAGCAGTAGTTTTCACGGGTAGAAATCCTCGACGGCATCGAGAAGTTCCTGGGCCATGACTCGAGAAGTCCCTTTTTTGGTGACAACAATCCCGGCAGCGGTATTGGCTAGTTGAGCCGCTTGGGAAAAATTCGAGCCGGCTGCTACTGAGGCTGCTAGGGTAGCTATGACCGTATCACCGGCACCTGTGACATCCACGACCTCATCGCTACCAAAGGCGGGAATTTCAGTAATCCCATCAGGCTCGAAAACAAGCATCCCCAATTTCCCTTGAGTAATGACAAGGCAATTGAGCTCCCAGGCATTCAATAACTCTTGGCCAGTCTTGTGGAGGGTTTCAGGAGAATCTCTCAACGTCATTCCTACTGCAGCCTCCACCTCAGATATATTTGGGGTCATACATGTTGCGCCTCGGAAGCGTTGGGGTGTGAAGCGCGAATCAATAAATACTGGCAAATTTTTTTCTTGAGCCATTTTCAGGGTTTCTGTAGCAATTAAGTCAGTTACTGTCCCAAGACTATAATCGGAAACGATAACTGCATCGGCACAGGACATTTGTTCGCCGAGGGCATTAATTAACTTGAGTTGGTTGGTATGGCTAAGTTGATGCGGATGTTCATAATCAATTCGAACAACCTGTTGTCGGAAAGAATGAAATGCTCCCCCCAACACACGACTCTTACAGGTTGTTTTGAGCTGCTCTGATACTAGTACATTCTCTCGGTTGACGTTTTCGGGCCAAGAGGAGAGCAGGGCGCGACCCCATTCGTCGTTACCGATTGCTCCAATCGCGCTGACTTTACATCCAAGTGCTGCCGCTCCTGCGATAGTGTTAGCCGCTCCTCCAGGTCTCCAGTCACGTTCCTTGTAGCGGAGAATTAGGACCGGAGCCTCACGTGAGACTCTTGTTATCTCCCCGAAGACAAATTCGTCCAAAAGGAGATCTCCGACCACAATAAGATGTTTTTCAGGCATGCTGGAGACGATTGGTAGCAATTCATTCATAATGGTTTTCCAATAGCCAGTTGACGGCTTTGGTTAGGTTTTCAGCAATGAAATCTGGAGGCTCAGGCTCGTCCTTAATTCTCAGGGTTTCTCGCTGGCCTTTTCCAGTTTTGACCAGTATCGAGCGGCAGCCCGCCGCGTGTCCAGTCTTGATATCGCTAAGTGTGTCTCCGATCATGAAACTCTTTCGTAAATCCAGAGCAAGTTTTCGTGCGGCCTCCTCGAGCATTCCTGGTTTAGGCTTCCGGCAGGCACAGCTGGAACGATATGCGCGAGTGGCTTCGGTCGGATGGTGCGGGCAAAAGAAAACTTCGTCAATTTGTGCTCCCGTTTTTTTTAACCGATATCGAAGCTCTTTATGAATAGAGTTAAGATCTTCCAGGCTTAAGAGTCCCCTGCCAACAGCTGATTGATTTGTTGCCAAGACGACAGCAAAATCAGCATTATTTAGACGGGTAATTGCCTCCGCAACACC
Organism: uncultured Acidobacteriota bacterium; assembly: GCA_964463145.1. Classification (GTDB taxonomy): domain Bacteria; phylum Acidobacteriota; class UBA6911; order RPQK01; family CBDAPI01; genus CAYXBG01. Next base: position 325 of record CAYXBG010000008.1, on the reverse strand, counting down.
CCCTAAGACCGATATCCCAGTAACGCTAGATAAGTAATGCCTTTCTTCTATAAGCGTCCCGTCTCGGTCGAGAAAGACGGCTGGTCTGAGCTTTTGCATTATTATCCGCTCCTTTTGTAACCACGATATCCCAAAAAGGATTACCTCGCAGCCGCTATTTTTGTAACCTTTCGAGGTAGTGAGTCAAAACCTCGGCGCATGAGACAAAACAGAGACAATTAGGTTGAGAAGGCTCTATACCGTTGTTGTGGTTGTTCATTGGGAAGATTCTTGGAAGTTGTCAGAATTAATTAATCTCAGGGCTTCCTCCAAGACATGATCAACT